>NZ_JBYNTS010000001.1:0-517732 GCF_057784975.1 Novosphingobium sp. DS6-6
TCTCCCGCCATTCACGGACCCAGCGCACGGCACTTGCCACCGCGACGCCAAATCGATCAGCAGCTGCCCGCCGCGACAGACCTGCCTCAACGGCCGCGATCACCCGCGACCGCAAATCCTCGGATATCGGTCTCACCATGCCTGCTGGCCTCCTATCCAGCAAACAGGATGAATCAGATTTTCAGCGCCAAGGGAACCGCAAACGACTCTATCAGGTCGGATTATGCTCTAGCGGATGGAAACGTCAACTTGACCGATCAACCCTTCTTCGTCCCAGCTGGCGGCGTTCGGGTTGATAAAGGCAACCTGTATAAGCGGATTCCGCTTCCTGAAATTCTCATCGAGGTATGCTACGGCTTCACCAAACTCGACGAATACCTCGTCGTCGCCCCAGTGCTTCACCCGGTAAAACGTTAAGCCACCACCAAAGGTAAGCTTCGTATCTTCTGGTAGGCCCTGCAAGTGCCGCCGCAGGTCGCCAACAGTGAACTCGGTGTTGCTCATACGCTTCTCCTCTCCTCCAATATAGGACAAAAGCGCAGCAAGGGGGAGCCGCTGCCAGTGAGCGCATTCTTACACTGCTCTTACACCACCGTGAGGACGCACTTTAAAAGCGTCCCGGGGCACCGTAAGTGGCTGTTATTTATGGAAGAAATGGTGGACGCACTAGGGCTCGAACCTAGGACCCGCTGATTAAGAGTCAGCTGCTCTACCAACTGAGCTATGCGTCCATGCCGGGCCGCTGGCCTCGGGAGCGCTCCCAATAGCGATTTCTCCGGTGCTGCCAAGCCCCAAATTCAAATTTTTTACGAGAGCCCTGAAGTGCCTTTGCGGCTCCATCGGTCCACTGCCATGATCGTGCCGATGCAGATCATGTTGGTCATCATCGAAGAGCCGCCGTGGCTGAGGAAGGGCAGGGGGATGCCCACTACCGGAGCCAGGCCCATGACCATCATCATGTTAATGCAGGCATAGAAAAAGATCGTCGCGGTCATTCCGGCGGCAAGCAGGCGGGAAAAGCGGTCGGGCGCGTTCATCGCCACTTTCAGGCCCCAGCGCATGATCAGCGCAAAGACGGTCAGCACGAACAGCCCGCCGACCATGCCCCATTCCTCGGCCATCGTGGCAAAGACGAAATCGGTATGCGCCTCGGGCAGGTAGTCGAGATGGCTTTGCGAGCCGTTGCCGAAACCCTTGCCCAGAACGCCGCCCGAACCGATCGCGATCTTGGACTGGGTGATGTGATAGCCCGAGCCCAGTGGATCGCTTTCCGGGTCCATGAACACCAGCACGCGCTTGCGCTGATAATCGTGCAGGGCAAAGAAGAAGGCGAGCGGCGCGGCCACGGATCCCGCGCCCGCCGCGCCCAGGAACCAGCGCAGCGGCAGGCCGGCGAGGAACATCACCACCACGCCGCCAAAGCAGATCGCCAGCGCGGTGCCCAGATCGGGCTGGAGCATCACGAAGGCCGCCGGGAAGCCCAGCAGGACCAACGCCGGGGCCACCGCCCGCCAGGTGCGCGTTTCGCCGGTCGGCAGCACGCTGTAGAACCAGGCGAGGACCAGCACGATCCCCGGCTTCATCAGTTCCGAGGGCTGCAGCGTCATGAACCCCAGGTTGAGCCAGCGCTGGCTGCCGCCGCCGATCCCGCCGATCAGTTCGACCAGCACCAGCAGCACGCACAGGACGCCATAGAGCGGCAGCGCGGCGCGGCGGAACCAGGCTTGCGGCACGCGCGCGATCACCATGGCCATGGTCAGGAACACGCAAAAACGCGCCACATGCATCAATGCCCAGGGCTGCAGATGGCCACCGGCCGCCGAATAGAGTACCGCGCCGCCGAAGCAGACGAGCATCAGCAACGGCAGCAGCACGCCCCAGGGCTGGCGCGAAAGGGCGGCGGGAACATAGGCGCGACGCATGGCGGTCATTGCCCCCCGCCGGCGCCGAGGGCGGGCGGCGGCGCTGCCCCGGCCGTCGCGGCAACGGGCGGCGCCGGCGCATCGGGTTCGGGCGCCGGAGAGGCGGCGTCGGTCTGGGCTGAGGCCGGTTCGGGCATGGGCCGGTTTTCGTCTTCAACCACCTGGCTCGTCTGCGCCTCGTCGGGCGCGCGGGGGGCACTGGCGCCGTAGCGAGCGGAGAAGGCGTTATAGCGTGCGATCATACGCTGCTGAACGTTGCCGCCCCAGCCCTTTTCCAGTTCTTCCAGCGTGGCCATCGCCTTGGCCGGATCGAACAGATAAGTCATCACGTCACGCGCGATGGGATAGGCCGCGGGCGATCCGCCGCCATGTTCGATCACCACGGCGCAGGCGTAGCGGGGCTTGTCGAACGGGGCAAAGCAGATGAAGTGCCCATGATCGCGCCGCTTCCATTCCACGTTCTTGCCGTTGCCGTGTTGCAGGCCCACCACTTGCGCGGTGCCGGTCTTGCCGGCCATCTGCACACCATCGATGGGAAGGCGCGCTCGGCCCGCCGTGCCGCGCCCGTTGACCACCTCGTTCATCGCCGCGTGGACAAGATCGAGGTGCTCCTGGGCAAGCCCCAGCGAAGGCGGGCGCGGCGCACGGCGATCGAGGACCAGGCGCGGGGCCAGTTGCAGGCCCGATGCAATGCGCGAAGCCATGGTCGCCTGCTGCAGCGGGTTCACCAGCATGTAACCCTGGCCGATCGTGGCGTTCACCGTGTCATAGATCGCCCATTCCTTGTGATACTTGCGCAGCTTCCATGCCGGATCGGGCACCGTGCCATAGGACTGGCCGGGATAGGGCATGGGAAATTCCTGGCCCAGCCCCAGCCGCCGCGCCATGGCCGCGATCTTGTCCATCCCGATCTGCTGGGCGAAGTGATAGAAATAGACGTCGCACGATTGATAGATGCCCTTGAGCATGTCGGTCGTGCCATGGCCGCGGTGGTTCCAGCAATGGAACACGCGGTTGCCCACGCGCAGCCCCCCGGCGCAGCTGACCGATGCCTTGGGGTCGAGGCCGGCTTCGAGAAAGGCCAGCGCGACCATCGGCTTGACTGTCGATCCCGGCGGATAGAGCCCACGCAGCACTTTGTTGCGCAGGGGCACGTGATCGTCTTCCGACAGCATCTTCCATTCGATGCGGCCAATGCCGTCGGAAAAGCTGTTGGGATCGTAGCAAGGCATCGAAACCATCGCCAGCACATCGCCCGTGGCGCAGTCCATCACGACGACGGAGCCGGATTCCAGCCCGATGCGGCGCGCGGCATAGTCTTGCAGCCCACCCAGGATGGTCAACTGGATGGGTTGCCCCGGCACATCCTCGCGCGTGCCCAGATCGCGCACCACGTGGCCCGACGCGGTCGCTTCCACGCGCCGCGCCCCAGGCACGCCGCGCAACCGGGTTTCGAAATGTTTTTCAAGGCCATCCTTGCCGATCTTGAAGCCGGGTGTGATAAGCAGGGGGTTGCGTTCGCGCTCGTAATCCTCGGCTGAGGCAGGACCGACATAGCCGACCAGATGCCCGACCGAAGCTCCCGTGGGATAATAGCGGGAATAGCCGCGCTGGGGGATCACCCCGGGCATTTCCGGCAGACGCACGCTTACGGCGGCGAATTTGTCCCAATCGAGTTTGGCCGCCACTTCGACCGGCTGAAACCCGCGCGCCTTGTCAAGCTTGTCCTTGATGTCGCTGACCTTGTCCGCCGTCAGGCCGAGCAGGCCGGAAAGCTGTGACAACGCAGCATCGGCATCGACCAGGCGATCGGGGATGACGTCGACGCGAAAATCCGCGCGGTTGGACGCCAGCGCGGCGCCGTTGCGATCGAGCACCCAGCCACGCCGGGGCGGGATCAGCGCAAGATTGACGCGATTGCTTTCCGACGCGGCCCTGTATTTCTCATTTTCGAAAATCGAAAGATAGGCCAGCCGCGTTGCCAGCAGCAAGCCCACACCGGCCTGCCCCATGCCCAGGACGAACGTGCGGCGTTCGAACCGGTTGGTAAGGATAGCCGCGGTAAGCGGCAGCTTCTGCTTCACGTCACAGCCTTTTGAGCGGCAAGAGGCGCACGCGATCGAGCAGTGCCACTATGCGCGTGACCACGGGGTGAAGCAGCACGGTCAGCAGCGCTTGCGGCCCCACTGCCATCGGCAGGGGATAGCCGGCGGCCAGACCTGCCAGGGCCGCCGTCAGCACGACATAGGCGGCCAGCAGGGCCGTGGCGGCCAGCCAATCCTGCAGGAAGCCACGCCACAGGAACTTTTCGTCGATCACATCCATCGCCAGCATGGCCAGCGACCACAGCACGATGCCGCTGCCAAACGGCTGGCCGCTGTAGAGATCGTCGAACAGGCCCAGCGGCAATCCAGCCCAGATGGGCAGCAGCGTAGGCCGCAGAAGGCGCCAGGCGAGCAGGGTCATGAAGCCCAGCGGTGGCAGGACGGGTGCGGAGGCGACGATCGGCGAGAACGTCACCATCGAGGCCAGCATGGTCGAAACCCACGGCAAGCCTTGCGCCAGGATGGGCAGCGGTCCGCGATTGAGCCGCTGCCGCACGGCATCTTCGGAACCCACGGGAAGGAGGGAGCGCGGCACGGCCAGAGCGCCTCAAGGATTGCCGTCTTCGGCCGGCGGGGGCGGCGCGGTTTTCTGCGCGGCCTCCAGCGCGGCCTGGGCAGCGGCTTGCCAGGCAGGCAGAACCAGCACGAAATCGGCATCGGCCGGGTCGCTCGCCAGATGGCCAATGGCGCCATCGCGGTGCGGATCGACCGCCACGGCCACGGGGATGCCCGGTGGATAGAGCCCGCCCGAACCCGACGTGACGAACACGTCTCCCTTTTTCAGCGTGGCAATCCCGGTGTTTATCAGGCGGATTTCCACCCGTCCGTTGGCGCCGCCCTGGACGAACGCGGTCAACCCGTCGGCCGCGCGGCGGACCGGCACCACGTTGTCGGGATCGGTCACCAGCAGCACGCGCGCCGTATTGGGGCCGGTTTCGACCACCCGGCCGATCAGCCCCCCGGCCGCGCGCACCGGCTGTCCGGTCTGCACCCCCTCGTTCGATCCGGCCGAAAGCACGGCAAAGCGGCGCGCGGATGTTGCCGTGGAGCCGATCAGGCGCGCGCCGACAACCGGCCGCTCGGCCGGATCGACGATCCCCAGAAGCGCTTTGAGTCTCGCGTTTTCCTGCTGCAGCGCATGCATCGTGGCGGCATCGGCACGTGCCGCCTGAACTTCGCGGGTCAGCGTGGCGTTCTGACGGCCGGCGTTGAAATAGGCCGTGACTGCGGCAAACACGCCTTTGCCCAGGCTGCGCGTTTCGGCGCCCGCCTGGCCGATCGGCCGCGCCATCTCGCTGGCGGTGGTACGGGCAAAGGCAAAGGCTCCAGGGTTGAGCAGCGAAACGCCCAGCACGACAAAACCGGCCACGACGCCCAGAATGGCGATGACGTAGCCGGTGAATATCCCGTATTGCGCCCTGCGCGAAAAGCCCGGGCGCCGGTCAGGCGACCGCGCCATGATATGTTACCCCTGATATTCGTCTTCATGCAGGCCACAGGTGCGGTGAAGGCCGGCTGAACCGCCGCCGGCTTTCCTCGCGCCGCTGACCCGAAACATCGGCACCGTTCAGGCAGTCATCAGCACGCCACGATAGATCGGATCTTCCATCGCGCGCCCGGTGCCCAGCGCCACGCACGACAGCGGATCTTCAGCCACGCTGACGGGCAGGCCGGTTTCTTCGCGCAAGTGCTCGTCCAGCCCGCGGATCAGTGCGCCGCCGCCGGTCAGCACGATGCCCTGATCGACGATATCGGCCGCCAGTTCGGGTGCGGTGTTCTCCAGCGCGATGCGCACGCCTTCCACGATGGCGCCAATCGGTTCCGACAGCGCTTCGGCCACGTTGGCCTGGGTAATGGTGATTTCCTTGGGCACGCCGTTGACCAGGTCGCGGCCCTTGATGTGGATGGTTTCGCCCACCCCGTCGGCCGGCATGGTGGCGATGCCATAATCCTTCTTGATGCGTTCCGCCGTCGCTTCGCCGATCAGCAGGTTATGATGGCGGCGCACATAGCTGACGATGGCTTCGTCCATCTTGTCGCCGCCCACGCGCACCGACGTGGTATAGGCAAGGCCGCGCAGCGAAAGCACGGCCACTTCCGTAGTGCCGCCGCCGATATCGACCACCATCGATCCCACCGGTTCGGTGACGGGCATGTCTGCGCCGATCGCGGCGGCCATCGGTTCCAGGATCAGATAGACCTGGCTGGCCCCGGCATTGCTGGCCGCATCGCGGATGGCGCGGCGCTCGACCGAGGTGGACCCGGATGGCACGCAGATGACGATTTCGGGATAGCGCAGAAGGCTCTTGCTGCCGTTCACTTTGCGGATGAAATGCTTGATCATTTCTTCTGCCACTTCGATGTCGGCAATGACACCGTCGCGCAAGGGGCGGATCGCTTCGATGCTGTCGGGCGTTTTGCCCATCATCATCTTGGCATCGTCGCCCACGGCCTTGACTTTCTTGATGCCGTTCAAGGTTTCGATGGCAACGACGGAGGGTTCGTTGAGAACGATGCCGCGATCCTGCACATAGACCAGCGTGTTCGCCGTGCCGAGGTCGATCGCAATGTTCTGGGAACCGAACTTGAAGAATCGGGAAAACATCGAAGCCATCAGAAAATCCGTGTTATTCGCGCATGCTACCGCACCGGGCGGGGCCTACGCGCAAAAGTGAGCGCCGGGGGAGGCGGCTCATTAGCGCAAGCGCGGCGCAAAACCCAATATTTTGTGCGATGCGCGCGTGGGATAACTGCTGCCGCCCGTCTCGAAAATGGGCACGTTCATCGCTAGGCTGCTTCCATTATGGATTCCCTTGCCCGCGTCATCCGCCGACTACCCGATACGCTCGTCAACCGCATCGCGGCGGGCGAAGTGGTGGAGCGCCCGGCGAGCGCGCTCAAGGAGCTGGTCGAAAACGCCATCGACGCCGGCGCGCAGCAGATCGTCGTGCGCCTTTCCGAAGGCGGGCTGGGGTTGATCGAGGTGGCCGACGATGGCTGTGGCATGCAGCCGGCCGAGATCGCCCTGGCGCTGGAACGCCATGCCACGTCGAAGCTGCCCGACGAAGCGATCGAGCTGGTCGCGACGCTGGGGTTTCGCGGCGAAGCTCTGCCCTCCATCGCCGCGGTGGCCCGGGTGACGATCGAAAGTCGCAGCCGCGAAGATGGCGATGCCTGGAAGCGCGTGGTCGACCACGGTGCGCCGGTGAGCGAGGGGCCGGCAGCGCTCCCCCCGGGCACGCGGGTGCGGGTGGAAGACCTGTTCGGCAAGATTCCGGCGCGGCGCAAGTTCCTGCGCAGCCCGCGCGCGGAATGGGCCGCCAGCCTCGATGTCGTGCGGCGCCTGGCCATGGCGCGGCCCGATATCGGCTTTACGGTGGAACACGACGGGCGGCGTGCGCTGCACGTCCAGCCGGGCGATACCCTTGCCGCACGGGTGGCCCAGCTCGTCGCGCGCGAACTGGTGGACAACGCCGTGGCGGTAGACCTGGCGCGCGGCGCCTATCACCTGATGGGGGTGGCAGGGTTGCCGACGTACAATCGCGGCGTCGCCGATCACCAGTACCTGTTCGTCAACGGCCGCCCGGTGAAAGACCGCCTGCTGCTCGGTGCGGTGCGCGGTGCCTATGCCGATATGCTGGCGCGCGATCGCCATGCCGTATTGGCGCTGTTCCTTCAGGTTCCCTGCGAAGAAGTCGATGTCAACGTGCACCCGGCCAAGACCGAAGTGCGCTTTCGGGACAGCGCCCTGGTGCGCGGGCTTATCGTCACTGGCCTGCGCCAGGCGCTTTCCACCGGAGACCGGCGTTCGGCCCAGGCGCCCGATGCCGGCGCGATGCGCGCCTGGCAGGCAGAGCCGCTGGCCGCATCTCCTGCGCCGCTGTTCGCATCCCCGGCCGCGCCTGCTGCGCGCCAGGGGTCCATCTTCGCCCCGTCGTACCAGCCGCCAGGCGTCAGCGAGGCGGGTCAGGCCTGGCGCGGTTACGAAGCCGGCGTCATGGCCCCGCCCGTTGCCCGGGCGCAGGAAGCGGCCGAGCCGGTGCCTGAGGCAGTGGAATACCCCCTCGGCGTCGCGCGTGGCCAGGTGGCCAGGACCTATATCGTTGCCGAGGCAAGCGATGGTCTGGTGATTGTCGATCAGCATGCCGCACACGAACGTCTCGTGCTCGAGCGCCTGCGCGCGGCCGGAGCGGGGGAGGGGGCCGCCCCGGCCCAGGCGCTGCTGCTGCCAGAAGTGGTCGATCTGGAAGAACCGGCGTGCGACCGGCTTGAAGAGGCCGCCCCGCGCCTTGCCGATTTCGGGCTGGCACTCGAACGCTTCGGTCCGGCCGCCATGCTCGTGCGCAGCGTGCCTGCCGCGCTTGCCAAAGGCGATGTGCAGGCGTTGGTGCGCGACGTGGCGGACGACCTTGCCAGGCACGGCGACGCCTTGCTGCTGGGCGAGCGGCTGGACCTCGTTCTCGCCACCATGGCCTGCCACGGCTCGGTCCGCGCCGGGCGGGTGCTGTCGGTCCCGGAAATGAACGCCCTGCTGCGCGAGATGGAAGCGACGCCGCGTTCCGGCCAGTGCAATCATGGCCGGCCCACGTGGGTCAAACTGGCGCACGGCGATATCGAAAAACTGTTCCGGCGGAAGTAGCGACAGCCAAGGGAGAGCTATCCATGCGTCATTTTGCGATCGTCTTGCCCCTCGCGCTGCTTGCCGCCTGCGGCAAGACGCCGCAGCAAAGCGACGAAGCGGCGATTGCGCAGGTCAAGGCTGCCCAGAACCAGCGCGCCCCGGCACGGGAAATCACACCGCAGGTGATCGATTTCTTCGACATCACCAAAGGCAGGCTGACCGGGTCAGGCTGCAATTTCGTTCCCGACGGGGGCGGGATCGGCGCGGTGTTGCTGGCGCAGGAAGATCGCGGCATCGTCAAGATCGATGGGCAGATCGTCGTCCTCGCTGCCGACAAAGGCAGCGCCAGGTTGCCGCAGCACGGCTGGTCCCGCTACACCGGCCGCGAACTGGCGTTGACGTTGACCCGCATCGATGACGGCAAGGCCAGGAAAATGGGGGCGATCGACAGCTTTTCCGGCCAGGTCGTGATCAGCGACGCCAGCAACCGCCCAGTCTATGCCGCCAAAGGCGATGTGCAGTGCAAGCCCATGTAGGTTTCAATACGTTTCCGGGACGTTTCCAGCGCGTTTGGCATTGCATCCTACAAATGCACCAATCTGGCGCGTTCCCTTCCGCCGTCACGTGACTCTTTGGCGCACCCGGTGTCTTGCATCGCGCGGGGGCGCCAAAGACTAAGGGAAATGCCTATGAAAAAAGGTCGCCATTTTGTGTTGCTTTCGGCACTGCTGCCAATGGCGCTGGCAGGGTGCGCAACCACCGGATCGGTTAAGCGGGCGCAGGCTGCTGCCGATAATGCGCAAACGCGTGCCGATGAGGGGTTGACGGCGGCCCAGCGGGCGCAGGGCTTGGCCGATAGTGCCGCTCAGGCCGCAGCCCAGGCCCAGGGTTCGGCCAACAATGCGATGGCTGCGGCCCAGGGTGCCGGCACGGTTGCCCAGACCGCCTCGCTCGCGGCGCAAACGGCGGGCAGCCGCGCCGACGTTCTCGAACGGCGGCTGCGTTCGCTCGAACGCTGGAAATGGGCGCAGACCCATCCGCGCAAGGCCAAGAAGCATCGTGCCCGCCATCAGGTCAAACGGCACGCCACGCTCAACCGACCGACAACGGCCGATCAGACTTCGGCCCAAGGCCGGTAAGCCGGAAGCAGGCCGGTAAGCGAAAGATGGGCGGGGCATCAGGCGCGGATGCGCAAGGCCCCGCCCGATTGTCGCGGCTCGACAGCACTTGTTCCCGGCTCAGTCGGTGCCGGACGGATCGCGGGTGGCGATCATTGCATTGCTGATCATTGTCATCACAACGACATCGTCCTGATTGAGCACTCGCGTCGCCACGCGAAACAGGCCCATTTCCGGGCGCGAGCGGCTGCGGCGCTTTTCGAGCACCTCGGCTTCGACCCGCAAGGTATCGCCCGGATAGACCGGATGGCGCCAGCGCAGTTCGTCGATGCCAGGCGATCCCAGGCCCTGGTGGCCGGTGCGGGCATGCTCTGCCACGATCATCGCCATGGTCATGCCGCAGGTGTGCCAGCCGCTGGCCGAAAGCCGGCCGAAATGAGTGGCCGCTGCCGCTTTATCAGATAAATGAAACGGCTGCGGATCATATTTCTCTGCAAATTCAACAACTTCTTCTCGCGTGACATGGCGTTGCCCGAACCGAGCGACAACACCGACTTCCAGATCTTCATAGTACTGCATGGCGGCAACCTGCACCTGCTTTCCCAATACGTCAACGGGGCACCGCTCCTGCCGGGACAGCGCGAAGCTCCGTTCCGTCGAAGCGATCAGACGTTGAACTTGAAATGCATCACGTCGCCATCCTTGACGACGTATTCCTTGCCTTCCTGACGCAACCTGCCCGCATCGCGCGCCGCTGCTTCTCCGCCCAGCGCCACGAAATCATCATAGGCGATGGTTTCGGCACGGATGAAGCCGCGTTGCATGTCGGAATGGATCTCGCCCGCCGCTTCGGGCGCTTTCGCGCCCTGATGAACCGTCCAGGCGCGGGCTTCCTTGGGACCGACAGTGAAGAAGGTCAGCAGGTGAAGCAGATCATACCCGGCGCGGATCACGCGGTTCAGACCGGTTTCGTGCAGGCCCAGTTCTGCCAGAAACGCCAGCCGCTCTTCGGTTTCCATGTCGATAAGGTCTGCCTCGATCGCGGCGGATACCACCACGGCTTCGGCGCCTTCGGCTTTGGCCTTGGCGAACACGCGCGCGGAATGGGCATTTCCAGCCGCTGCGCTTTCCTCTTCCACATTGCAGACATAGAGCACGGGCTTGGCGGTCAGCAGTTGCGCCTGGCGGAACAGCCGGGTTTCTTCATCGTCCTTGGGCTCGGTAAGCCGCGCGGGCTTTCCCTGGCGCAAAAGGTCCAGCGCCTGGCCCAGCACCGACGCCATGGCCTTGGCTTCCTTGTCGCCGCCGGTCGCCTTCTTGGCAGCCGCCGGGACGCGCTTTTCCAGGCTTTCCAGATCGGCCAGCATCAGTTCGGTTTCGACCGTGTCGGCATCCGACAATGGATCGACGCGGTTGTCGACATGCTGGATATCGTCGTTTTCGAAGCACCGCAGAACATGAATGATAGCATCGACCTCGCGGATATTGCCGAGGAACTGGTTCCCCAGGCCTTCGCCCTTGGATGCACCGCGCACCAGCCCGGCAATGTCGACGAAGCCAAGCTGGGTGGGGATGATTTTCTGGCTGGAGGCTATTTCTGCCAGCGTTTCCAAGCGGGGATCGGGCACGCCGACGTTGCCCACGTTCGGCTCGATCGTGCAGAACGGATAGTTGGCGGCTTGCGCGGCCTGCGTTTCGGTCAGGGCGTTGAACAATGTCGATTTGCCAACATTGGGAAGGCCGACGATTCCGCAACGAAAACCCATCTTCGTGTCCTTGGTTGTGGCCCCGTGCAATCCGGGGCCGCCTGTCGCGGGTGGCGATGGTGGCTTGGAGGCCGAAGGTCAAGGGGGCAGCGGATGCCGGCAGGCACGGCTGAAAGCGTATTGGTCTTGGAAGTTTCGGCCCTGGCTGGCATGGCAGGCGGGATGAGGCATGGCATTCTTTCCCTTTTCCCGCTGCACCGCGGCGCTTTGGCGATGGCGCTGGTCATGGCCCCTGTCGTGAACCTGACGGGATGCAGCGACAATCCGTCAGATCATGCGGCCAAGGCACGCAGCGCTTTTGCCGCCCAGGATTTCTTGACTGCCCGAACCGAAGCGCTCGGTGCGCTCGATTCGGGCAGGATCGACCAGGCCGATAGCCAGGCCCTGTTGCACCTGCTGGCCCGAGCCCAGTTGCAGCTGGGCGATGGCGATGGTGCGCAGGCCACGCTTGTCCGTCTGGAGGAGGCCGGGGCCGGTGGCCCGGCAATCAGCCGCATGAAAGCCGAAGCTGCCCTGCTGCGCGGTCTGCCGCGCCAGGCCTTGGCGATGCTGGGCCAGGACCGCGATGCCGACGCCTGGCGTCTGCGGGCGGCCGCGCTTCAGGCGCTGGGCGACAATGCGCAGGCGCTTTCGGCCTATCGCCAGGGTTTTGCGGCTGCCGACAATGCCGCCCTGGCGCGCGACTATGCGCGATTCCTGATTGCCGCGGAAGATTATGCGGGGGCGGAACGGGCCTTGGCGGTAATGCAGCGGCGCGATCCCAAGGGCCTCGATACGGCGATGGTCGAAGGCGCGCTGCTGACCCGGCAAGGGCAGCTGGATCGGGCAGTGGCTGCCTATGACCGGGCGATCGCCGCCTATCCCCGGCGTGTCGAACCGCTGATAGAGCAGGCGAACCTAGCGGACATGCAGGGCAAGCTCGATCGCGCGATCGCCCTGATCGGCCAGGCCGCGCGGTTGGCGCCGGGCGATTCGCGCGTGCTCGATCTTCAGGTGCAATTCGCCAGCGAGACCGGTGATTGGGAAAGGGTGCGCCGTTTGCTCGCCCCGCACGAGGTCGATCTCGATCCGCGCACGCCCAATGGCCTTACTTATGCAGAAGCGCTTTTGCGGCTGGGGCATCCCGAGCAGGCGCGCGCGATATTCGCGCGGGCGCTGCTGCTATCGCCGCAGAACCCCTACTCGCGGTTGATGCTGGCCGAAGCGCAACTGGCAACCGGCGATCCCGCCACGGCGCTGCGCACCGTCCGGCCGCTTTCGGATTCGCTGCTGGCCGGCCCGCGCGAGCTGGAGCTGGCGCTGCGCGCCGCCAAGGCAGCGGGCGATCCATCCGCCGATGCGCTTTCCGCGCGCATGAAATCCGCGCAGTGGCAGCACGACCAACGCCTTGCCGCACAAGGGCAGGCGGCGCTGGGCCGGCGCGACTGGGCAACGGCCATCGCCACCTATAGCGCCCTTCTGCGTGATGGTAACGATCCCGAAGTGCTCAAGCGCCTGGCCGTGGCCTGTTCCAACGCCGGGCGCCACGGGCAGGCCGTCGCCTATGCCGATCGTGCCCTGTTGATCGCCCCACGCGATCCCGACATGGCCCACGTTGCCGGTCTTGTCCGTCTCAATGCCGGGCAGGACCTGGATGCGGCGAAGCGGCTGTTGCAGCGCGCCGTCGATGCCGATCCGGCCAATCGCCTGTTCCAGGCCGATCTGGCGCGCGCCCAGGCAGGCTGACGCCCGTGTCGGGACCATGAACGTGTCGACGCCGCCCGGGCATGGCCCGGACGGCGTCGGGAGAAAGCACGGCGTCATCGGGCCAGGCCGGCCGGGCTGCGCTGAATCGCGCCAAGCCCGTCCCTGTGCCGGCGCATGCCCGCAAGGCGCGGCTCAGCGGCGGCGGCGACGCACAAAGGCCAGGCCGGCCAGACCCGCGCCCATCAGGCCCAGCATGCCGGGTTCGGGCACGGCGGTGCCGCCGGTGGACGACGAAGTGGTGGTGGTGCCGCCCGAGGTGGTCGAAGATGTCGTCGTACCGCCCGAGGTCGACGAGGACGTGGTCGTACCGCCCGAAGTCGTCGAGGAGGTGGTGGTGCCACCCGATGTCGACGACGTGGACGTCGAGCTGGACGAGGTGCTGCCGCACATCGACGAGCCGCTGGTGTGCCCGCAGTTGCAGTAGTGCTTATGGAAAAACGTGGCATGCGCCGGCGCAGCAACAACGGTAGTACCGAGTGCGGCGGCAAGGATGGCAAACGAACGCTTCATGGTCTGTCCCCTGTCTGAAAATTCGAACCGTTGAATTGGTTTACCGAATAGTCAGCAAGTCTGATGCCAAGTGCGAAAATTCGTGCATTTCGATGGTTAACGTGACGCGCAGCAAAGTCGGCTGTAAATCTTGCCGACAGTTTCGCGTCGATCCCGTCAGTCCTGTTGACGCAACGCAACGTCGTTCATGAAGCGGATATCGTCGCCCTGCGCCAGGCGGCCGGCCTCCGCCGCCACAGCGCCCAGCATGGCGATCAGATCGTCCTGTTCGGCCTTGGCGAAAGGGGCAAGCACATAGCCGTTTACGCGGTCCTTGTGGCCGGGATGGCCGATCCCCAGGCGAATGCGCCGGAAATCAGCGCCGCAGTGCTGATCGATGGAGCGAAGGCCGTTGTGTCCGGCGTGACCGCCGCCCTGTTTCACTTTGACTTTGAACGGTGCCAGATCCAGCTCGTCGTGAAACACGCTGAGCGCAGCGAGCGGCAGCTTGTAGAACCGCAGCGCTTCGCCCACCGCCCGGCCGCTTTCGTTCATGAACGTCGCGGGTTTGAGCAGAACGACCTTCTCTCCGCCGATGCGCCCTTCCTGGACCCAGCCCTGGAATTTCTTCTGCACCGGCCCGAAGCCGTGCACTTCGGCGATCGTGTCGAGCGCCATGAAACCCACATTGTGGCGATGCAGCGCGTACTGCGGGCCAGGATTGCCCAGGCCGACCCAGACTTGCATGGCATTGGCTCCTTGTAGGACCGGACTTGTAGGACCGGACGGGGCAGGGTTCGCAACGCCTATGGCTTGGCACATGACAAAAAAGAACCCCTCCCGTTAAGGGGAGGGGTTCCTGAAACGATCCGGCGGCCACCGCTTAGCGGCCGGCCCCCGCAGCGGGCGATCAGCCCTCGGCGCTGTCGGCCGCCTCGTCGGCCAGCACTGTCGGCGTGGCGATCGTGGCGATCGTGAAATCGCGGTCGGTGATGGCCGAACGGGTGCCCGCCGGCAGAGAGACGGCACTGATATGCACCGAATCGCCGATTTCCAGGCCGGCCAGATCGACGATGATGTCGTCGGGGATCTTGTCCGCTTCGCAAACCAGTTCCAGTTCGTGACGCACAACGTTGAGGATGCCGCCCTGCTTGATGCCGGGGGCCTTGTCCTCGTTCCGGAACACCACCGGCACGTTCACGTGCACTTCGGCATTGGCGGCGACACGCAGAAAGTCGGCGTGCTGCGGACGGTCGCTCACGGCGTGGAACGCCACGTCCTTGGGCAACGTGCGGACGGTCTGGCCACCGATGGTCAGCTCTACGATCGAATTGAAGAAGTGACCGGTGCCCAGGGCCTTGGCCAGTTCCTTTTCCTCGATGTGAATGGCAACCGGTTCCTGGTTGCCGCCATAGACCACGGCAGGGGTGCGGCCTTCGCGACGCAGGGCACGGGAGGCTCCCTTGCCTGCCCGTTCGCGCAGCTCGGCCGACAGAGTCAGCGTCTCGCTCATGTGAAATACCTTCCAGAGAATTTGGTCAAAAGATCTGTTGCATGTTCCAGCCGCCACGCCTCCAGGGATGACCATGACGGGGAAGCGGCGGCCCATAGCCGATCGGGCCGAAAATGCAAGCACGCCGGCGCGTGGCAGCGGGCTATTCCACGCGGCGCACCTGCCAGCCCTTGGCCTCAAGCAGTGCCGGCAATCCGTCGCTGCCGGCAACGTGCGCGGCACCCACCGCAATGAACGGCGTGCCGCCATCCTTCAGCATCGCGTCGATCCGGGTGGTCCAGGCGGCGTTGCGCGCAGTAAGCAGTGCCTGGTGCAACGCCGGGTCGGCCAGGAAGCCTTTCTGGCTTTCGCGCGCGATGCCCAGATCGTCCCCGCGCAGCCACAGGCGCACCATATCGGCATCGTCGTCGCGGTCGTCGGCCGCCTCGACAGCGACCTGTTCGAGCAGCGTCTGCTGCGCGCGGTCGGGCAGGGCATCGAAAATGCCGAATTGCCCATCCAGCGTTTCCAGGCCCTCAACCGGTTTGCCGCCGATCAGCTTGCGCAATTGCGGCTCCACCCCGCTCGCGGGGTCCAAGCCCTGCTTTTCGCCACCGATCGCGGCGATCTGCAAAGCGACGGCCCAGGATTCGGCGTTTCTGAACCGGTCATCGGTCAGGTTCAGGTCCTTGTAGACTTTGGCCAGCGCATCGCGATACCGCATGGCCACCCGTTGCGACGGCGGGGGCAGGCCCGGGGTATAAGCCAGGCGTGCCAGCGCCACCCCCGCAACGTTCCCGTCCAGCGGCTGGGCGATTTCCAGTACCAGTCGGTCGGCATTGGCAAGGGCGCGGTCGATCGCGGGGCGGCGCCACTGCACGCCGGCGGGCAAGGCGTGAACCGTGCCGAAGATCCAGCCGCGCGTGCCGCCGGTATCGGCGATTTCCCACAAGGCGACTTTTGCCGGCAGCGGCGGCGGTGCCGCCTTGTGGCAGGCGGCGGAAAGACCGGTGCAGACCAGCGCCAGCAGGGCAAGGGCAAACGGTTTCCAGCGCATCGTCATTGCACCCGCACGGCAGTGATGCCGTTCCGGGCAAGATCGTCCTGCACGCTGCCCTTGCCGGCAAGGTGCCCTGCGCCAACCGCAATGAACACGGAGCCGGGGGTTTTAAGCCGCCCTTCGATCCATTTCGCCCAGGTGGCGTTGCGGCGGAGCAGCAGCGCCTCGACCAGGCGCGGATCGTCCATATCCGCCATCATCAGCTTGCCCAGCGTTTCGGGATCGCCGTTGCGCCATGCGGCGATCATGCCGGCGATCTGATCGGGAATGGCGTCATAGGCGTCGAGCACGCTGTCGAGCCAGGCAATCTGCGCGTCGAGCGGCAGCGTCGCTATCAGCGTCAATTGGAAATCCAGCGTTTCCAGCCCGGCCTGGCCTTGCGGATGGGCAAGAGCGAGCGCGCGGTCCACCCCCTGGGAAACGGCATAACCCTGGCGCAGGATCGGCAGCAGGCTCAATGTCGTGGCAGCGGCCCAGGGCTTGGTGTTGTCGAACGCGGCGAGCGGGATGCCCGCCTTGGCCATCACCGCGTGCAGCCGTTGGGTGCGTGCCGCGCCAAGCAGCGCCGGCAGCGTCTGCCCTTTGGGCAGGGCCTGATAATCGGCCCTTCGATCTGCGTCGGCGCGCATGTTCATTTCAGCGGGCGGAATTTCCGTGACCAGCATGTCCGATGTGTTCAGCGCCTGGGCAACAGGCCCTGTCAGCCAGGCCGGGCCATCCTTGGACAGCACGTGGATCGTCCCGAACAGCCAGATCGTGGTGTCCGCATCGGCGATTTTCCACAATGCCGGGCGCGACGCGGGCATGGCCTGTTCCTGCGGATCGGCCAGGCCGGGCGTTTGCGGTACCGGTACGTCCTGCGCGAAAACGGCAAGCGGGACCAGGACATGGGCCAGGGTGACGATGGCGGCGACAGGGCGGAAACGGACACGCATGCACCGTCCCTTGCACAGGGCAGCCGGGCCTGGGAAGCCCCAAGTGCGCCTTGCGGGCGGTTGATTTGCGGCCCCGCATCGGCCATGGGCGGCGGACCATGGCCGACACCGCAACCAAGCCGCTCAGCCTGCAGGACATGATCCTGCGTCTCCATGCATACTGGAGCGAGAAGGGCTGCCTTATTCTGCAACCCTATGACATGCGCGTGGGTGCGGGCACGTTCCATCCGGCCACCACGCTCCGCTCGCTAGGGCCGGAACCGTGGAACGCGGCTTATGTCCAGCCCAGCCGCCGGCCGACCGACGGCCGCTATGGCGAAAATCCCAACCGGCTTCAGCACTACTACCAGTACCAGGTGATCATGAAGCCCAGCCCGGCCGACTTGCAGGATCTCTATCTCGACAGTCTGCGCGCGATCGGCATCGATCCGCTGCGGCATGATATCCGTTTTGTGGAGGACGATTGGGAAAGCCCCACGCTGGGCGCCTGGGGCCTGGGCTGGGAAGTCTGGTGCGACGGGATGGAAGTCACCCAGTTCACGTATTTCCAGCAGATGGGCGGTTTCGATTGCAAGCCCGTCGCGGGCGAATTGACCTATGGCCTGGAACGCCTGGCGATGTACATCCAGGGCGTCGATAACGTCTATGATCTGGCTTACAACAGCCAGGGCGTAACTTATGGCCATGTGTTTCTGGAAAACGAGCGGCAGATGTCGAAATGGAATTTCGAGATCGCCAATACCGAGGCGCTGTTCGACCTGTTCCGCAAGGCAACCGAGGAATGCCAGAACTGTCTCGATGCCAGGCTGCCCATCCCGGCCTATGAGCAGGCGATCGAAGCCAGCCACGTGTTCAACCTGTTGCAGGCGCGCGGCGTGATCTCGGTGCAGGAGCGCGCCAGCTACATGGGCAAGGTGCGCGATCTCGCACGCGGATCGTGCGAAGCCTATATGGCAAAATATCAGGATGAATGGGCACGCGCCTATCCGGGGTGGAGCGCGTGACGATGACCGCCGATTTCCTGCTCGAATTGCGCAGTGAAGAGATCCCCGCGCGGATGCAGGCCGGTGCCCGCGCCGATCTTGAAAAACTGTTTGTCAAGGAGCTTGCCGCCGCGGGGTTGACAGCAGGCGCCATCACGGTGTGGGCGACTCCGCGCCGCCTGGCGCTGATCGCACACGGTCTGCCCCTCGCCACCCAAGCGGTCAGCGAGGAAGTGAAAGGCCCCCGCGTTTCGGCGCCGCCACAGGCACTGGAAGGCTTCCTGCGCAAGACCGGCCTGACGCGCGAACAATTGACCGAGCGCGATGGCGTGCTTTTCGCCATTACCGAAAGACCCGGGCGCGCCACCCGCGATGTGCTCGCGCACGTTGTTCCCGCAATCGTCCGCCTCTTTCCCTGGCCCAAGTCGCAACGCTGGGGTGCGGCGTCCTTCAGCCCGGAAAGCCTGCGTTGGGTGCGCCCCCTCTCGGGCATTATCGCCATTCTGGGCAACGAGCCGATCGAGCTTGAAGTCGGTGGCATCCGCTCCGGCATCGTCACCCGCGGTCACCGCTTTCACCATCGTGGCGACGTGACGATCACCGGCGCTGCCGATTATGCGCAACGGCTGCGCGATGCTTTCGTGATCGTCGATCATGCCGAGCGCGAAGCGTTGGTGCGCGATGGCGCCCGCGCCGCAGCGCAGGCTGCCGGCCTGGTGCTGGTGGAAGACGAAGGACTGGTGGTGGAGAATGCCGGGCTTACCGAATGGCCCCAGCCGCTGCTCGGCCGCTTCGACGAGGCCTTCCTCGACGTGCCGCCTGAAGTGATCCAGCTGACCGCGCGGGTGAACCAGAAGTATTTCATCTGCCGCGATGCTGCGGGCAAGCTCGCCAATGCCTTTGTCTGCACGGCCAACATCGCCGCTACCGACGCTGGCGCGGCGATCGTTGCGGGCAATCGCAAGGTTCTGGCGGCGCGCCTTTCCGACGCCCGCTTTTTCTGGGAGCAGGACAAGAAACTGCCGCTTGCCGTGCAGGCGGAAAAGCTGGCGCGCATCACGTTCCACGAAAAGCTCGGCTCCGTGGCAGACAAGGTGCGCCGCGTGGCAGATCTCGCCGAATGGCTCGCCCGCGAAGGCGTGGTACCCGGCGCCGATCCGGCGCTTGCCCGCGAGGCGGCAGCATTGTGCAAGGCCGACCTGGTGACCGACATGGTCGGGGAGTTCCCTGAACTGCAAGGCCTGATGGGCGGCTATTACGCGCGTGCCGAAGGCCTGCCCGACGCGGTTGCCGATGCCATCCGCGACCATTACAAGCCCGTGGGGCAGGGCGACGAGGTGCCCACGGCGCCCGTCTCGGTCTGCGTGGCGCTGGCGGACAAGCTTGATACGCTGCGCAGCTTCTTTGCCATCGACGAAAAGCCCACGGGGTCGAAAGACCCGTTTGCCTTGCGGCGTGCGGCCTTGGGCGTCATTCGCCTGATAACCGAAAACGGGCTGCGCCTGGCCGTGGCGGAAGGCGATCTCCTGACGTTTTTTGCCGACCGCCTCAAAGTGCAGCAGCGCGAAGCGGGAGTGCGGTACGATCTTGTCGATGCGGTGTTCGCGTTGGGCGGGGAGAGCGATCTCGTGCGCCTGCTGGCGCGCGTCGCGGCGCTGCAGGCCTTCATCGGAACCGAAGACGGCGCCAATCTGCTCGCCGGATACAAGCGCGCGGCCAATATCCTCAAGAAAGAAGGGGGGCAGAACGCCGGGGCAACCGGCGAAGGCGTCGTGCCGCCAACAGGGGAGGAAGACCCGCTGGTGCTGGTGGATGACCCGCTGTTCAAGGATATCGCCGCCGAATTTGCCCAAGGTCGGCGCGCGCTGTCCTATGTTCCCGAACCTGCCGAGGCGGCCTTGATGGCCGCCCTGGCGAAGGCCGAGCCGCAGGTGGACGAAGCTGTCGCACAGGAAGCGTTTACCACGGCAATGGCCGCGCTTGCGTCGCTCCGCGGGCCAATCGACGCTTTTTTCGATGCGGTTACGGTTAACGACGCGGACGCCGAAAAACGGTCGAACCGCCTCGCACTGCTTGACCAATTTCGTGCTGCGGTGCACAAAGTTGCGGATTTTTCGCGGATCGAAGGCTGATCGCCGAACGATCCCGCTTTCAGACTTTGCAATGACTTGAATTGCCCAGGGAACGGACTGAACCTATGAGTGCATACGTATTCCATTTCGGTGGCGGCGCGCGCGACGACGATCCCCGGGCCAGAGACAAGACGATCACGGGCGGCAAGGGCGCCAACCTGGCGGAAATGGCGGGAATCGGCCTGCCCGTTCCGCCGGGGTTCACTATCAGCACCGAAGTCTGCGCGCATTACAACTCGGCCGGCAAGCGGTTCGATGCGGATATCGAGGCCGGCGTTGCCGCCGGGCTTGCCCATATCGAGCGCGCCACTGGCCGGGTGTTCGGGGATGCGGCCAATCCGTTGCTGGTGTCGGTGCGCTCTGGCGCGCGCGTTTCGATGCCGGGGATGATGGATACGGTGCTCAACCTAGGCCTCAACGACGTGACGGTGGAAGGGCTGGCCGCCGGTTCGGGCGATGCGCGCTTTGCCTGGGACAGCTATCGCCGGTTCATCCAGATGTATGCCGATGTCGTGCTGGGCGTCGATCACCACCGTTTCGAGGACGCGCTTGAAATCGCCAAGGAAGACAACGGCTATTACGCCGACGTGGAAATGAGCGCGGAAAACTGGCAGGTGCTGGTGGGCGAATACAAGGCGATCGTCGAAGACGAACTGGGCCGCCCGTTCCCGCAGGATGTCCATGAGCAGTTGTGGGGCGCGATCGGCGCGGTGTTCGACAGCTGGGAAAGCGACCGCGCCAAGGTTTACCGCAAGCTGAACGACATTCCCGCCGATTGGGGCACGGCCGTCAATGTGCAGGCCATGGTATTCGGCAACATGGGCGATACCTCTGCCACCGGGGTGGCTTTCACCCGCGATCCGGCCACTGGCGAAAAGGCCTATTACGGCGAATGGCTGGTCAATGCCCAGGGTGAGGACGTCGTGGCCGGCATCCGCACCCCCCAGTATCTGACGAGGGCCGCGCGCGAGCGGGCCGGGGCCAAGCCGTTGTCGATGGAAGAGGCGATGCCCGACGCCTATGCCGAGTTGGCGAGCGTGTTCGAATTGCTCGAACGGCACTATCGCGACATGCAGGATATCGAGTTCACGGTCGAAAAGAACAAGCTGTGGATGCTGCAGACCCGTTCCGGCAAGCGCACTGCCAAAGCCGCGCTGAAAATGGCGGTGGACATGGTGGGCGAGGGCCTGATCGACGAGGCGACCGCGATCGCCCGTATCGATCCCATGGCGCTGGATCAGCTTCTGCACCCCACGCTCGATCCTGCCGCCCCGCGCGAAGTGCTGACCAAGGGCCTGCCTGCCTCGCCTGGCGCGGCAAGCGGCGCGGTGGTGTTCGATGCCGATACCGCGCAGGCCCGGGCCGAACGCGGCGACAGCGTGATCCTGGTGCGGGTGGAAACCTCGCCGGAAGACATTCACGGCATGCATGCGGCCAAGGGCATTCTCACCGCGCGTGGCGGTATGACCAGCCATGCCGCCGTGGTGGCGCGCGGCATGGGGCGCCCTTGCGTTTCGGGCGCATCGGCCCTTTCGATCGACATGGCGGCGCGCAAGGCTCGCATCGGCAATCGTGACGTGACCGAAGGCGATCTGATCACGCTCGACGGATCGACCGGCGATGTCATGCTGGGCGAAGTGCCGATGGTCGAGCCAGAGCTGGTCGGCGATTTCGCCACGCTGATGGTCTGGGCCGACCGGCACCGCCGCATGAAAGTGCGCACCAATGCCGAAACGCCGCTCGATTGCCAGGTCGCGCGGCAGTTCGGCGCGGAGGGCATCGGCCTGTGCCGCACTGAACACATGTTTTTCGAAGCGAGCCGCATTTCCGCCGTCCGCCAGATGATCCTTGCCGATGACGAGGCCGGCCGCCGTGCTGCGCTGGCAAAGCTCCTTCCCGAGCAGCGGGCTGATTTTACAGCCATCTTCGAAGTGATGGCGGGCCTGCCGGTCACGATCCGGCTGCTCGACCCGCCGCTTCACGAATTCCTGCCGCATGGGGATGCCGAGTTTGCCGAGCTTGCCGAAGTGACCGGCCTCGGCGTCGATCACCTCAAGCGCCGGGCCGGGGAACTGCACGAGTTCAACCCCATGCTGGGTCATCGTGGTTGCCGTCTGGGCATTACGTTCCCCGAAATATATGAAATGCAGGCGCAGGCCATTTTCGAAGCCGCGGTCGATGTCGCCACTCGCTCGGGCGAAGCGGTGGTTCCCGAAGTCATGATCCCGCTGGTCGCGACGAAAAAGGAACTGCAGATCCTGCGTGCGCTGGTCGATCGCGTCGCCGCCCGGGTCTTTGCCGAAAAGGGCAAGACGCTCGATTATCTCGTGGGCACCATGATCGAGCTGCCGCGCGCTGCCTTGATGGCCGGGGAAATCGCCGAGGAAGGCACATTCTTCTCGTTCGGCACCAACGATCTCACGCAGACGACCCTGGGCGTCAGCCGTGACGATGCCGCGCGCTTCCTCAATCCCTATGTGGATCAGGGCATCTATCCGCGCGATCCGTTCGTCAGCCTCGATATCGAAGGCGTCGGCCAACTCGTCGAACTGGCGGCCGAGCGTGGCCGCAAAACCCGCCCCGACATCAAGCTGGGCATATGCGGCGAACATGGCGGCGATCCGGCAAGCATCGCCTTCTGCCAGAACGTCGGCCTCGATTACGTCTCCGCCAGCCCCTACCGTGTCCCCATTGCGCGCCTCGCCGCTGCACAGGCCGCGCTGAAGGCATGAAGGTCGCCTAGAACTTCGGTGCCCGCAACGGCCTGGCCCAGCCGCTCAGCGTCAGGATTTCGAAGGTTTCGGTGACGCGGCCATCGGCATCGGCCATGCTGTCGAAAGCGGCCTGCGCCCGCGCCAGGGCCGCCTTGCCGATCGGCCCGCCCGGCCGGACAAGGCAATTGGACAGACCCTGCGCGCGCAGATCGGCAACCAGCTGGCCCAGGTTGCGATACCGCACGGCCAGGCTGCGGCTGTCGATCACCGGATCGGCAAAGCCGGCGCGTTGCAGCAACTGTCCGCCGGCCCGCACGTCTATCTGGGGATGCAGGCGCGGCGCCGGCCGATCGGCGTCGGCCGCCAGCATCACCCCGCGCAGGGCAGGCAGGCTGCCCGCCGCGCAAAAGCTCATCATCGCCAGGCCATCGGGGGCAAGGGCGCGTCGCAGGTGAACAAGCGCGCCGGGCAGATCGTTCACGGTGTCCAGCATGCCCAGCACGGCGATCAGATCGAATCCCCGGGCAAAAGGGAGCGGGGCTTCCTGGTTCAGCGCGATTTCGTCCTCACGCGGGGCAACGTCGGCCCGTGTCACGGCCACGCCCTGCGCGGCCAACGCCGCACCCAGGCCGTGGGTGATATCACCGATCACCAGCGCCGTTGCCGGCCGGTGCCTCAGAAAGGCGAGCCGATCGAGCATGTCTTCGATCATGTCATCGGCCAGAAAGCGGGCGGCGCCGGCTTGCAGGGCCAGCCGTCGCATGCGCGCGCGCTGGGCGAGGCGGCGCCGGGGGGCAAAGATCACGGGCGGGGCAGGGAGGGCGGATTCGGCCATGATCGGCTGCTGCCCGCAAGCGGCGTGCTTGCCAAGCCTCTTGCGCTGGGGAAAGGATGATCGGCGATGCTGCGCCCTGCCTTTCTTGCCCCGGTGGTGGACTTGCTGTTTCCGCCGCGCTGCCCGCTGTGCGGTGAAACGCTGGCGGTGCACGGGGGCCTTTGCGCGCAGTGTTGGGCCACTCTGGAAATTCCCGGCGAGCCAGCCTGCGCGCTATGCCAGCGGCCGCTCGACACCGGCATGTCGAGCGGGCTGGTCGGCGATCCGGCCGTCGATCCGGCTTTGCTGTGCGCGCCTTGCATGGCAGAGCCCCCCCGGCATGATGGCATTGCCGCCGCCACGCTCTATGGCGACGCCACGCGCACCCTGGTGCTGCGTTTCAAGCATGGGCGCAAAGTGGGTCTTGCCGGGCTGATGGCGCGGTTGATGGTGGCGCGCCTGCCACCGTTGGAAGGCGAATGGCTGATCGTGCCTGTCCCGCTGCACCGCTGGCGGCTGTGGCAGCGCGGCTACAACCAGTCGGCCTTGCTTGCGGCGCGGATTGCCCGCGCGACGGGGCAGCGGCTGCTGGTGGATGGCCTGGTGCGGCGCAAGCGGACGCCGCCGCTGGGCGGGCTGGGCGCCAGACAGCGCGCCCAGGTGCTCGCCGGCGCCATCGTGCCTCATCCGCGCAGCGCCGCCACCTTGCGCGGCGCGCGGGTCTTGCTGGTGGACGATGTGTTGACCAGCGGCGCCACCAGCGATGCCTGCGTACGCGCATTGCGCCGGGCCGGCGCGATCCAGGTGAAAATTGCCTGCTTTGCCCGGGTGCTGCGCGAAGCGGAGGGGCAGGGGTGATCCACTCACGCTCCCGCCCGCAGCGCATGGCCGAGAAGTACGTCGAATTGACAAGAAAACGCCCGGAACCTTGCGGCCCGGGCGTTTCGTGACGAAACCTTTGATTGGCGGGGCTCCCTCTCGGCCCTGACCGTAGCCCCGCCATTCAATCACTCCGGATAGATGGCGCCTTCCTTGCCCAGAAGGTCGAACCAGCTACCCGGTCCCTCGCGTGTCCCTGAACTTTGGCGCTTGCCGCGCCGCCTCTCGGCGGTCCAGTGTGCGGTTCCCTCAAACCGCATCGTCTTTCTTGACGATTGCGTGGCAGGATGAAAGGGGAACCCGCAGGAACCCCCGATTTTGCCCCTGCATTGTGGTTATCGTGCAACAATGTATGTGGTGAAAACGCCTTTGCAGAAGGAATTGCCTCACGTGTCGGCCGATAACGAAATGCAGCAGCGCGAACAGGGTGCGGTTTTCATGCCGCGCTTCGATTCGCATGGACTGGTAACGGCCGTGGCGATCGATCACCGCACGGGGCAGTTGCTGATGCTGGCGCATATGGATGCCCAGGCTATTGCCCGCACTCGGGAAACCGGGTTGGCCCATTTCTGGTCCCGTTCCCGCCAGCGGCAGTGGATGAAAGGCGAAACTTCGGGCCATGTGCTCAAAGTGGTGGAAATTCGCGTGGATTGCGATCAGGACGCGTTGGAATTGCGTGTCGAGCCGCAAGGTCCGGCCTGCCACACGCTTGCCACCTCGTGCTTCTATCGTCGCCTCGCGCCTGACGGCTCGCTCGAACGGATCGACGTTTGACGTTTACGTAAGCTGCGCGCTATCCTGCCGGTCATGGACAATGCGCTCGTTTCATCACCGAACACGCCGTTTGGCGCGCCTCTCACCGGCCATATCGATACGCCTGACGCGCTTTCCCGCGATCAATTCAGCATTACCGACCTTTCTGCCGAATTCGGCGTTACGGCGCGGGCCCTGCGTTTCTATGAAGACGAGGGCCTGATTGCCCCCACTCGCCACGGCACGGCCCGGATCTATTCCCGGCGCGATCGCGCGCGCCTGGCCTGGATCATGCGGGCCAAGAACGTGGGTTTCAGCCTGGCCGACATACGCGAGATGATCGATCTTTACGATCTGGGCGACGGCCGGGTGCAGCAACGGCGCGTAACCATCGCCAAGTGCCGCGATCGCATTGCGGCGCTCACCCGGCAACAGGCCGATATCGCCGCCACGATCGCGGAACTTGAAAGCTTCGTGGCCCAACTGCAGGCGCTGGGCCAAGACGATCAGTTGTAGACCTCGTCCAGCAGGGCCGTGAGGGCGAGCCACGACTGGCGGTCCGCACTGGCGTTATAGCCCAGAAAATCCATGCCGCGCGCTTCGCTTTCAGGGTCGGTGAAACCGTGCTTGACCCCCGCATAGGCATGGAAATGCCAATTGCCGCCCGCCGCGTCCATTTCGTTCCAGAAGTCGAGCACTTGCGCGCGCGGCACGAGCGGATCGGCATCGCCATGGCAGACCAGGATACGGGGCTTGATCGGCGCTCCCTCGGGCGCAGGACGGTCTGTCATGAGAAGCCCGTGGAAGCTGGCGGCAAGGGCGATGGGCGCGCCTTCCCGGGCAAGCTCCAGAGCGGCCTGGCCACCCATGCAGTAACCTATTGCCGATAGCTTGAGCCCCGGCGCAGACTTCGCCAGCGCCTCCAGCCCGGCTTTCAAGCGACCGCGATAGTGGTCGACATCGGCGCGCAGCGCGTTTCCAAGCGCGAACGAGCTTTCGAAGCTGGCAACCGGCTCGCCATAAAAGTCGGCAACCATGGCCACGAAGCCCTGATCTGCCAGCATCTGGGCACGCTGCTCCATGGCTTCGTTGATGTTGGCAATCGTCGGCAGGACCAGGATTGCCCCGCGCGGCCCGCTTTGGGGGCGGGCGAGCCACCCTGTCAGCGCCACGTCCCCATGGGTGTAATCAATACGTTCAAGGCTCAAGGCAGTTACTCCGGAAGAAAATCGGGGACCGAAAGATAGCGCTCGCCCGTGTCGTAGTTGAAGCCCAGCACGCGGCTGCCGGCCGGCAGTTCGTCGAGCTTGGCGGCAATGGCGGCCAGCGTCGCGCCCGAAGAAATGCCGACCAGCAGGCCCTCTTCGCGGGCGGAACGGCGCGCCCATTCCTTGGCATCGGCCGGATCGACCTGGATGGCCCCGTCGATCGCCCGGGTGTGCAGGTTCCCCGGAATGAAGCCAGCGCCGATACCCTGGATCGGATGGGGTGCCGGCTGCCCGCCGGAGATGACCGGCGAAAGCGTCGGTTCCACGGCATAGGCCTTGAATGCCGGCCAATGCTTCTTCAACTCTTCCGCGCAGCCGGTCAGGTGGCCGCCGGTGCCGACTCCGGTAATCAGTACGTCGATCGGGCTGTCGGCAAAGTCGGCAAGGATTTCCAGCGCCGTGGTGCGCGCGTGTACCGCCACGTTCGCGGGATTGTCGAATTGCTGCGGCATCCAGGCGCCGGGTGTTGTCGCCACCAGTTCGCGGGCGCGTTCGATCGCGCCTTTCATGCCTTTTTCGCGCGGGGTCAGATCGAACGTGGCGCCATAGGCAAGCATCAGCCGCCGTCGCTCGATCGACATCGACTCGGGCATGACCAGTATCAGCCTGTAGCCCTTGACCGCGGCCACCATGGCGAGGCCAATGCCAGTGTTACCCGATGTCGGCTCGACGATCGTGCCGCCGGGCTTCAGGCTGCCCTCGACCTCGGCCGCTTCGATCATGGCCAATGCGATCCTGTCCTTGATCGAGCCACCCGGATTGGTGCGCTCGCTCTTCACCCATACCTCGTGGTCGGGAAACAGGCGGGACAGGCGAACATGCGGCGTGTTGCCGATCGTGGCGAGAATGGATTCCGCTTTCATGTTGCGTGTGCTCCTTGGATGGTGAGCGGGTCAGGATTGGTACTTTGCAGCAAAAGTCCGGGCGCGGCGCAACTCGGGAAAGCCGATTGCCCATGCCAGTGTAACGGCGATCGCGCCCACTCCGCCGAACACGACAGCCCCGGTCACGCCCAGAAGTGCCGCGGCCAGGCCCGATTGCATCTCGCCCAATTCGTTGGAACAGGAGATAGCGAGGCCCGAAATCGCCGAAACCCGCCCGCGCACGGCGTCGGGCGTGTGCAACTGCACGAGCGTGGTGCGGATATAGACGGAAACCATGTCGGTCCCACCGATCAGGACGAGCATGACCAGCGAGAGCCAGAAATCGCGCGACAGGCCGAAGCCCACCGTGGCCAGCCCGAAAGCCGCCACGGCCAGCAGCATCTTGGAACCAACCTCGCGCTGCACCGGCCGCCGCGACAGGAATGCGGCAACCAGCGCCGCGCCAAGACCCGGCATCGCGCGCATCAAGCCCAGGCCGTAAGAGCCCGCGGGGTGACCGCCAATCGTCAGAATGTCGCGGGCGAACACCGGCAGCAATGCCGTAGCGCCGCCCAGCAGTACCGCAAAAAGGTCGAGCGTGATGCAGCCCAGCAGGAACCGGTCGTTCGTCACGAAGCGAAAGCCGTCTGCGATCTGGCGCAGGGGATGCGCCTTGCGGTTTTCTGCCGGCGCCGGAATGCGGCGTATGCCGAACGCGCCAAACGCGGCGATTGCCAGAAGCGCGGCGGAAACGGCATAGGGCAGACCGGCCGACAGGGCGAAAAGCACGCCTGCCAGGGCAGGTCCGCTCATCGAGCCGATCTGCCAGGCCATGGCATTGATCGCCACCGCACGCGGCATCAGGCTTGCCGGCACGATGTTAGGCGCGATTGACGACAAGGCCGGACCGATGAACACGCGCGATACGCCGTGGCACGCTGCCATCACGAACAGCAGCGGCAGCGACAAGGTGTTGAAATAGGTGGTCAGCGCGAGAACCAGCGCAATCAGCGCGTCGACCACCATGGTCAGCCCGGCGATCACGCGGCGATCGAACCGATCGGCCACGACGCCGGATACGGGTGTGAGCACGAATTGCGGCAGAAACTGTACCAGACCCAGCAGACCGAGCTGAAATGCCGCTTCCCTTATGCCCATGCCGTACTGGCCGCGAGCCACGTCGTAAAGCTGATAGCCCAGCACCACGACCATGCCCGATGTCGCGACGACCGAACAGAGCCGCGCCACCCAGAACCGGCGGAAATCGGCAATCCCGAAAGGCGAGGACGGTACGGCTGTCGGCTCCGGGGCAAGTGCGTCGGTCACGGCGTTTGTGTGGCAGCGCGGCCGCAGGTTGCCAAGCCAACAATTGTTTTCAGGCGTGTCAGAAATTCATCGGGCCGTGGCACCACGTGCGGAGGCGCGCGGGCTGGCCGGGCTCAACCCTTGCCGCGCAACCGGGTATTGGGCTGCAATTGCTTTATCATCTTGGTAAAGTCGTCCTGGCGGATGATGCGCTCGAACTGGAACCCGGCACGGCTTTCATCGCTCCAGACCAGAAAGGCCTCGATCCGGCCGATATGCGGCAGACGCACGGTCACGCGCTCGCCACGGCCCAGGTCCAGCGTATCGCGCACCATGAATCCGGTGGTGGAAATGTTGACGATATTCAGCATCACATCGCCCAGACGGCGATGTTCCCCGATCACGGGCAGGTGAACGGGGTGGCGGGTGGACCGGCGCAGGTCGGTCACTGAAAGCTGCGCGCCGCCAGACATGTTCTCTCCTGCCAGTAAAAGGCGAATCCATGCCGAACTCTGGTCCAAAATGGCTTAAATTGGGTTAACGGGCGGCCTTCCGTTGCCTGCCGGCACGAGGTGGCCCGGCAAAACGATGCATCAGCAAGGCCGGATGATGCCATGCTTTTTCTTGCCGGCGGAAAGGCGGCGCTCGGCCACGACATCGATTACCATGGTTTCATCGCCGACGGCCTCGCCATCCAGGCGCGCCCCGCCACCCGCGATCAGGCGCTTGGCCTCGCCACGGCTGGCGGCAAAGCCAAGCGCGAGCAGGGCATCGATCACGCCGATCGCATTGCCGGGCGCGATGATGGTGGGCAGGTCATGGCCCAGCCCGGCTCCGGCGAACGTGGCGGCGGCCGTCGCCTCGGCTGCCTGCGCAGCGGCCCGGCCGCGGATCAGCGCCGTGACTTCGTTGGCCAGCACCACTTTGGCAGCATTGATCTCGCTCCCGGCGAGGGCCTCGAGCCGGGCCACCTCGTCGAGCGGCAGATCGGTGAACAGGCGCAGGAAACGGCCCACGTCACGGTCGTCGGTGTTGCGCCAGAATTGCCAGAAATCATAGTTGGGCAGCATATCTTCGTTGAGCCAGACCGCGCCGTTGACCGACTTGCCCATCTTGGCGCCGTCGGCCGTGGTCAGCAGCGGGGTGGTGGCGCCATAGACTTCGATCCCGTTCATGCGGCGCGTCAGTTCGATGCCGTTAACGATGTTGCCCCACTGGTCAGACCCGCCGAACTGCAGGCGGCAGCCATGGCGCAGCGCCAGTTCGCGGAAGTCATAGGCTTGGAGAATCATGTAGTTGAACTCAAGGAATGTCAGCGGCTGTTCGCGTTCCAGCCTCAGCTTGACAGAATCAAAAGTCAGCATGCGGTTGACGGTGAAATGCGGGCCGACATCGCGCAGCAGGGCGATGTAGCCCAGTTCCGACAGCCAGTCGTCGTTGTTCACCATGATCGCGCCGGTCGCGCTGTCGTCAAACGTCAGCAGGCGATCGAAGACTTTGCGGATTCCGGCGATGTTTTCGGCAATCGCCTGTTCGGTCAGCATCTGGCGGCTGGCGTCCTTCCCCGAAGGATCGCCGATCTTGGTGGTGCCCCCGCCCATCAGGGCGATGGGCTTGTGCCCAGCCTGTTGCAGGCGGCGCAGCAGCATGACCGAGGCCAGGTTCCCGACATGCAGCGATGGCGCCGTCGCGTCATACCCGTTATAGGCCACCACGACCTGCCTGGCTGCCAGTGCATCGAGGCCCTCGGCGTCGGTCAACTGGTGGATATGGCCCCGCTCGGACAGCAGGCGCAGCAGGTCGGACTTGTATTCGGTCATGTTCGCCTCGATGTGGACGGGCGCGCCTAGCATGAAAGGACGTGGCTTGAAACCGGCGCCGCTCGTTGCCCATCCCGATCACGCGCCGCTGGCCGTGCGGCAGGTTTCCGCCCGCATCCTGTCAATGGATGCGCACTGGTTATGCGTCCGTTGGCGCGTGGAAGGCACCTCGGCCCTGGTCCTGCCCCCCTTTGCCGGGCGCGCACGCGCCGACGGGCTATGGCGGTCCACCTGTTTCGAACTGTTCCTGGCTGAAGCCGGGGGTTTTCCCGGCGGGGCCTACGCCGAATTCAACTTTGCCCCTTCGGAGCGCTGGGCCGCTTATGATTTCGATGGCTATCGGGCGGGCATGGCATCCCGCCCGCTGCCCCGCGAACCCGTGCTGACCCCGCGTACGGGGCGTGACGTGCTGATCTTTGACGCCGCGCTGCCCGTTGCGGGCCTGCCCTCCATGCCCTGCCAGGCGGGGCTCTGCGCCGTGCTGGAGGAAACGGGCGGAGCCAAATCGTTCTGGGCGCTGGCGCATCCGCGCGGCAAGCCCGATTTCCACCATGCGGCTTGCTTCGCCATGCGGGTTGAGGCAGGCCCCGCGGCATGAAGACCGGACTTGATCGCCTGCTGGCCGAACCGGCCCTGCGCGCCCCGCTGCACGGCCGGCGCGTCGCACTCGTGGCCCATCCCGCCTCGCTCACCGACCGGCTCGTGCATGCGCTCGATGCCTTGGCGGCCTGCCCCGATCTGAACCTGACGGCCGCCTTTGGGCCGCAGCATGGGCTGAAGGGTGACAAGCAGGATAACATGGTGGAATCGCCCGATTATCGCGATCCCGCCCTGGGGATCCCGGTGTTCAGCCTTTATGGCGAGGTGCGGCGGCCAACGCCCGCAATGATCGAGGCGGCCGATGTTTTTCTGTTCGATCTGCAAGACCTCGGCTGCCGGATCTATACCTTCGTGACCACGCTGCTCTATCTGCTCGAAGCCTGTCACGGCACGGGGAAGGCGGTGTGGGTGCTGGACCGGCCCAATCCCGCCGGCCGCCCGGTCGAAGGTACGCTGCTGGTGCCTGGGTGGGAAAGCTTCGTCGGCGCCGGGCCGATGCCGATGCGCCATGGCCTGACGCTGGGCGAAATGGGGCATTGGTTCGTGGCGCATTACGGCCTTGATGTGGATTACCGCGTGGTGGCCATGGCAGGGTGGCAGCCCGATGCCGCTCCTGGCTTCGGCTGGCCGTCCAGCCGCCTTTGGATCAATCCCAGCCCCAACGCCGCGAGCCTCGCCATGGCGCGCGCCTATGCCGGCACGGTCATGCTCGAGGGGACGACGCTGTCGGAAGGCCGGGGCACCACACGGCCGCTGGAAGTGCTGTTCGGCGCGCCCGATCTCGATGCCTTGGCCGTGCGGGCCGAAATGACGCGTTTGGCGCCGCGCTGGCTGGCAGGCGCGGCGATCCGCGAATGCTGGTTCGAACCGACCTTTCACAAGCATGTCGGCCGGCTGTGCCACGGCCTGATGCTGCATCCGGAGGGTGGTTTTTACGATCATGCCACGTTCAGGCCCTGGCGGCTTCAAGCCCTGGCGTTCAAGGCCATTCGCAATCTCCATCCCGATTATCCGCTATGGCGCGATTTTCCCTATGAATACGTGCTCGACAAGCTGGCGATCGATGTCATCAACGGCGGGACGGCCTTGCGCGAATGGGTGGACGATCGCGCGGCCCAGGCCGGCGATCTCGACGCCTTGGCCTTGCCCGATGAAACGGACTGGCTAGCGCAGCGTGAGCCTTTTCTGCTCTACTGATAACGCGCGCTTCAAGCCGGGGACGGCGGCGGCGCCGGCGGCTGCCCCGCATAGCTTGCCGCGCGCGTGTCGATCTGTGCCCAGGCCGGCGCCTCGGTGGTCCAGATCACCGCATCGGGTTCAAGCCCGTGGCCAGGATCGAGAAAGCCCAGGCGCAGGGTGCGCAAGTGCATCCGCCCCGATGAATGGGCCATCACCCCGGTACCGCATTGCGGGCAAAAGAACTGGGTCAGCGTGTTGCCCGACGTTGCGGGATAGGCGAAAGATGCCAGCGCGCCTTTGATGTCCACCGCCTCGGCCGGGAATATGGCGTTGTTGGTGCAACCACCGGCGGCCGCCTGCTGACATTGCCGACACCAGCACTGGCGCACGGCCACCGGGGCAGTGGCCGAAATTGTGGCGGTGACCGCACCGCAGGCACAGCGTCCGGTAAAGGCCATGTAAGTCTCCGTTTCGTATCCGGCATTTTAGAACGCTTTCGAGAGAGTTTGGCAAGGCTGCCGCCTGCGGCCTTGCCGCTCTCGCATCGCCGCCGTTTCGTGGCCATTTTTTAATGTTGCCGCGAAGGGTTGCATGCATTGCAGGGGTTTTGTCTGTGCTGCCCATGGTATAGGGCGGCGGGGCAGGTGGGCCAGTGGCGCGTGCGCGGCGCGCGGGCCATCTGTGTTGACGGAGCCTTGATGCAAGACGTGCTGCTTGCGGAGAGGGATGGGCGCTATGGCGGCGTCGATCCCCGCCGCCGTTTCCTGTCGTTCGTGCTGTCACTGGCAGTGTCGCTGCTTCTGCTGGCAGCGCTTGTCTCCGTGGGGCTTTACGAACCGGCGGTGCGGCACGAAGGCGGCACGCTGACGGCCGTCAACATTTCGCCCGCCCCGGGGGACAAGAGCAAGTCCCCCACCCCCCGCCAGCAGGCCGCCCAAAAAGCCACCCGCGCCACGGCCAGCGCGGCCGCGGCAAAAGCGCCGCGCGTGGTCGTGCCCAGCGATAACAAGGTGGTCTGGCCCGAAGGCTTCATCCCGATGAAAAGCGCGGATTTTGCCGCGACGGACATTTCGCGGCTGGCAGGTCGCGCCGGCACCGGCAGCGGCGCGCAGCAGGCCGCGGCTGGCGCCGGTGGCACGAGCGGCACCGCGCCCGATGGCTCGCGCCTCTACCGGGCGGAATGGTATCGCGAACCACGCGACGCGGAAATCGATGGCTATATGCGCCCCGGGCAAAGCTCGGGTCGATGGGCGATGATCGCCTGTCGCACGGTCGCCAACTATCATGTCGAAGATTGCCAGGAACTGGACGAGAGCCCGCGCGGATCGGGCATGGCCCGCGTTCTGCGCCAGGCGGCCTGGCAATTCCTGGTCCGCCCGCCACGGGTCAACGGCACGCCCCAGGTGGGCGTCTGGGTCAGCATCCGCTTCGATTTCATCCGCGGCAAGCGCGACGACGATACCGGCGGCCGGAGCAATGGCGACGGATAGGGTCGTCACGATGCCGCGGCGCATCGCTGGCTCTGCAGATCCAGGCGCGATTGCCCGTTCGATCAAGCGTCGATCAGGTCTCGGTCCAGATCGCCAGCACGGTTCTGGATGAACATGAAGCGGTGTTCGGGGTTGCGGCCCATCAGGCGTTCGACCAGATCCTTGACCGCCGCCCGGCCTTCGTATTCGGGCGGCAAAGTGATGCGCAGCAGGCTGCGGCTGGAGGGGGCCATCGTCGTTTCGCGCAATTGTCCGGGGTTCATTTCGCCCAGCCCCTTGAAGCGGGCAACCTCCACTTTTTTGCCTTTGAACTTCGTCGCTTCCAGCTCTGCCCGATGCGCATCGTCGCGGGCATAGGCCGAAACGGTGCCCGCCGTCAGGCGATAGAGCGGCGGCTGGGCCAGATAGAGATGCCCGCGTTTCACGATCTCGGGCATTTCCTGAAAGAAATAGGTCATCAGCAGCGTGGCGATATGCGCGCCGTCGACATCGGCATCGGTCATGATGATGATGCGATCGTAACGCAGTGCATCGGGATTGCAGTCCTTGCGCGTGCCGCAGCCCAGCGCCAGGTTGAGATCGGCGATTTCCTGGTTGGCGCGAATCTTGTCGGCCGTGGCGCTGGCAACGTTCAGGATCTTGCCGCGGATAGGCAGGATCGCCTGTGTCTTGCGATCGCGCGCCTGCTTGGCGCTGCCCCCGGCCGAGTCTCCCTCGACGATGAACAGTTCGGTTTCGCCGCTACCTTCGCCCGAACAATCGGTGAGCTTGCCCGGCAGGCGCAGCTTGCGCGCGTTGGTGGCGGTCTTGCGCTTCACCTCACGCTCCGCCTTGCGGCGCAGGCGCTCGTCCATCCGCTCCATCACCGCACCCAGCAAGGCGCGGCCGCGCTCCATGTTGTCGGCCAGAAAATGATCGAAATGGTCGCGCACGGCGTTTTCCACCAGTCGCGCCGCTTCTGGGGAGGTGAGGCGGTCCTTGGTCTGGCTCTGGAACTGCGGGTCGCGAATGAAGACCGAAAGCATGATCTCGCTGCCGGTCATCATGTCTTCGGGCGTGATATCCTTGGCCTTCTTCTGGCCGACCAGTTCGCCAAAGGCACGGATGCCACGGGTCAATGCCGCGCGCAGGCCCTGCTCGTGGGTGCCCCCATCTGGCGTGGGAATGGTGTTGCAATACCAGGAATATGCACCGTCAGACCATAGCGGCCAGGCGATCGCCCATTCCACCCGGCCCATTTCCTGCCCATCGGGGCCAGCGGGAAAATCCTGCCGCCCGGCAAAGGGCAGGCTGGTCACGCACTCGCGGCCCTTGATCTGTTCGGCCAGATGATCGGCAAGGCCCCCGGGAAACTGGAACACGGCTTCGGCCGGGGTATCGTCGGCAATCAGCGCGGGGTCGCATTTCCAACGGATTTCGACCCCGGCGAAAAGATAGGCTTTCGACCGCACCAGGCGGAACAGCCGCGCCGGCTTGAACCTGGCATCCGTGCCGAAAATCGTGGCATCGGGAACGAACGTCACGCCCGTGCCGCGCCGGTTGGGCGCATTGCCCACGCGCGTCAGCGGGCCTTGCGCCACCCCGCAGGAAAACTCCTGGGCATACAGCTCTTTGTTGCGGGCCACTTCGACGCGGGTAAGCGTGGACAGGGCGTTGACCACCGAAATGCCGACGCCGTGAAGGCCGCCCGACGTGGCATAAGCCTTGCCCGAAAACTTGCCGCCCGAATGCAGCGTCGTCAGAATGACCTCGAGCGCCGATTTGCCTGGATAACGCGGATGCTCGTCGATCGGAATGCCACGTCCGTTGTCGGTCACGGTGACTTTGCCCGGCGCGCCCGGAGCGGCTTCCAGCGTGACTTCGATCCGGTTGGCATGGCCGGCAACGGCCTCGTCCATCGCGTTGTCTAGCACTTCGGCAACAAGATGGTGCAGGGCGCGTTCGTCCGTCCCGCCGATATACATGCCCGGGCGGCGGCGTACCGGCTCCAACCCTTCCAGCACTTCGATGGCCGAACCATCATAGCTTTCGTGCGGGTCGCCCTGGGGCAGCTTGTCGAACAGGGAGCCGGAATTGTCTGTCGCCATGAGAACGGCTATAGAACACGCGCGGATCGCCGCGCAAGCGGTGCGCTCCGGCTTATCCGCCGCGCTTTGCGCAATGGTCTAATCCGCAAACTTCTCCGGCGCGCGCGACACCGTCATGATCGTGCTGCCCGAAACCTCGCGCACTTCCAGCGCGCGTTCCGCCACCCCATTGGCGTTGAAGCGGAAAACGCCGTCGGTGCCGATGAAGCCGTCGCGATCATAGAGGCGCGCCGTGGGGAACAGCGTGCCCGGCTTCCACCCCCGCGCGATGTTGAGCGTCAGCAGCACCGAATCGTATCCCAGCGTGGCGATCCGCGCCGGCGCCACGCCAAAGCGCTGGCGATAGGACTGTTCGAAGCGGGGCAGCCGATCGTCGGATATGGCGGCAAACCACGCGCCTTTCATCGCCGCGCTGCGCGCCAGGGCCGGATCGCCTTTCCACAGTTCCGTGCCCAGCAGGCGGGTACCTTTGGCAAAAGGCGCCGCCTGCAGGGCTATGCGCGGCCCGTCGCCGATCAGCAGCGCGTCGACCGGGCCTTTCGCTTTCACGCGGCGTACCGCGCTCGCGGCCGAGGTATTGCCCCGGTCGTATGTCTCGATGGCGTTGAGCCGGATACCCTGGATGCGTGTGGCATCGGCCAAAGCGCCGCTGATGCGCTGGCCATATGTACCCGTGGGCACGATGGCGCCCACACTCTTGATCCCCTGGCTGCGGGCATAGCCGATCACCCGCGCGATCGACTGGCTGGGAACCTGGCCCAGCACGAAAACATCGCGATCCGCCACCGCGCTGTCGTTGGAATAAGTGATCATCGGCACTTTGGCGGGGCGCGCCACGCCGGCCACCGTGCTGACATCGTCTGCCGTCAACGGCCCCAGGATCAGGCGGTTGCCATCGAGAACGGCCTTGCTGGCCGCGGCCGCCGCGCCGCCGCCGGTATCGTAGGTGGTGATGCGCAGCGATTGGGCATTGGTATCGAGCAGGGCCATGGTCGTGGCATTGGCAATGGCCTGGCCCACCGCCGCATTGGGTCCGGTCAAGGGCACCAGCAGGGCCACGCGGTGGCGGCCGGCGTCGGTGGGCAGCACGTTTTCCTGCGGGGCGGTTTCCTTGGGCGGTGGCGGCGCGCCCTGCGTGCCGGGCTTGGGAATGACCGAACAGCCGGCCAGCAGCACCGCTGGCAACGACAACGCCAGCCACCGGCCCGGACGGCGCCGGCCGCATCCAGCGGCACCCGGGCCGACCGGATCGCCCGTGCCTCCGGAAATGCCGTCCCTGCCGCTTTTGCCCATCATCATCTGCTTGCCGCTCCCCTATGGCCGGTCCATGGAAAAGGTATGGATAAACCACCCCTTGCGCCCGGGCTCTATATCGTAGCCACGCCTATCGGCAATCTTGGCGATATAACCGCACGGTCTGCCGAAATTCTTGGCCGGTGCGACGTCATAGCCTGCGAAGATACCCGCGTCACGGGCAAGTTGCTCAATCATCTCGGAATCCGCAAACCGATGCGGCGTTATGACGATCATGCGTCGGCCGAAACGCGCGCCTGGCTGCTGGGGGAAATGGCCCGGAAGGCAGTCGCGCTGGTGTCGGATGCCGGTACGCCGCTGATTTCCGATCCCGGTTATCGCCTGGTGCGCGAGGCCCGCGCACAAGGCCTGGCAGTGACCAGTCTGCCGGGCCCCAGCGCGACGATCGTGGCGCTCACCCTGGCCGGGCTGCCGACGGACCGCTTCCTGTTCGCGGGATTTCTTCCCGCCAAGGACAAGGCGCGCGGCGACCTGCTGGATGAACTGGCGCCAGTCGCTGCCACGCTGCTCTTCTATGAAACCGGGCCGCGCCTGCTTGCCTCGCTGCAAGCCCTGGCGAAACACCTGCCGGGCCGCGAGCTGGCCGTGGCACGCGAATTGACCAAGCTGCACGAGGAATGCCGCAGCGGCACCCCCGCCGAACTGATCGCACATTATGCGGCGCACCCCCCGAAAGGCGAAATCGTGCTGCTCGCCGGGCCGCCGCCGGCGCGCGCGGCGCCCGCAGCGGCCGATGTCGATGCCCTGTTGCTGGCCGCGCTCGAACGGGCTTCCCCGTCTCAGGCGGCGGGGCAGGTTGCCAAAGCCCATGGCCTTGATCGCAAGGCGCTCTATGCCCGCGCCCTGGCCTTGAAAGGCAGCGCATGAACCGCGCCCGGGCCGAGGCGCGGGGCCGGCGTGGCGAACGGATCGCCGGGTTCTTCCTGATGCTCCATGGCTGGCGCATCGTTGCGCGGCGGGTAAAGATCGGGGTGGGAGAGGTAGACCTGGTGGCGCGCCGCGGCCGCACGGTGGCGTTTGTCGAAGTAAAATGGCGTGCGAGCGCCGCCGCACTCGATACCGCGATCGATGCCCACCGCCTTTCGCGGGTGGCCCGCGCGGCACAGGCCCTGGCGCCACGCTTTACCCGGGCGGGGGACGACATGCGGATCGACGTCATTCTTGTCGCGCCGGGCCGATGGCCGCGCCATATTGTCAACGCCTGGCGCGGATAGCCGCCGGGCCTTGCGCCTTTTTGGTCGCGCTGCCGCCAATTCGGCTTTAAGTGAGCCACCCGCAAGACCACGCATACCGATCGGAGCAATGCCTTGACCCTGCGCGTCGCGGTCCAGATGGACCCTCTTCATTCGATCAAGATCGGCGGCGATTCGACGTTCGCCCTGATGCTTGCGGCCCAGGCGCGCGGGCATGAACTGTGGTATTATCACGTCTCCACGCTCGCCTGGGAAGCGGGCCGGGTAACGGCCGAGGCAGCGCCGGTCACCGTGCAGCACGTGGAAGGTGCCCATTACAACCTGGGCGAAACCCGCAAGATCGACCTGGGCCGCGATGCCGACGTGGTGCTGATGCGCCAGGATCCACCTTTCGACCTTGGCTATATCACCGCCACTCACCTGCTCGAGCGGCTGGAGGGCGAAACCCTTGTCGTCAACGATCCGCGCGCGGTACGCAACGCGCCTGAGAAGGTCTATGTCCTCGATTATGCGCATTTCATGCCGCCCACGCTGATCACGCGCTCGGCGGCCGACGTGCGGGCGTTCCAGCACCGGCATGGCGGCCGGGCCGTGGTGGTCAAACCCCTGCACGGCAACGGCGGCAAGGCGGTTTTCAAAATCGAGGCCGACGGCGGCAATCTTTCCGCGCTGGTCGAGCTTTTCGGCCAGGTGTGGCCAGAGCCGTTCATGGTCCAGCCTTTCCTTCCCGAGGTGGCGGAAGGCGACAAGCGCATCGTCCTGGTCGACGGGGAGGTGGCCGGCGCTATCAACCGCAAGCCGGGCGAGGGAGAGTTCCGCTCGAACCTGGCCGTCGGCGGTTATGCCGAAGCCGCGACGCTGACGGCGCGCGAGCAGGAAATCTGTGCCGCTCTGGCGCCCGAACTCAAAAAGCGCGGCCTGATCTTCGTGGGCATCGACGTGATCGGCGGCCGCTGGCTGACGGAAATCAACGTGACTTCGCCAACGGGGATCGTGGCGATCGACCGGTTCAACGGCACAGATACCGGCGGGCTCATCTGGGAAGCGATCGAGCGGCGGTTTTGAGGCACGAAGCACGGCGCCTTTGCGGGCTTCGAGCGTTGCATGCGTCATGAACGACTGGGTTTTGCATCTCGTTACCGATGGCGGCTATTGGGGCATCGCGTTCCTGATGGCGCTGGAAAACATATTTCCCCCCATTCCATCTGAAGTGATCATGGGCATGGGCGGCATTGCCGTTGCGCAGGGGCGAATGGATGTGGTGCCGCTGATGATCTTCGGCACGGTCGGCTCCACTCTGGGCAATTATGCCTGGTTCCTGCTCGGGCGCCGCCTGGGCCACGAGCGGTTGCGGCCTTTCGTGGAACGCTATGGCCGCTTGCTTACGCTCGATTGGCGGGCCGTGCGCCAGCTGGTCGTCTTTTTCCGGCGGCACGGCCAATGGGTGGTCTTTGCCATGCGCTTTTCGCCCGCGTTGCGCACGATGATCTCGTTGCCTGCCGGCCTTGCCGCCATGGGGCATGCCCGTTTCCTGATATTCACCTTCGCCGGCGCGGCAGTCTGGAATGCGCTGTTGGTCTGGGCCGGGTGGTACCTCGGCCAGTTCTACGAGGAACTGGCCGCTTATACCGGGCCGGCGTCGCTGGCGTTCGTGGGCGTGCTGATCGGTGCCTATCTGTGGCGCGTGGCAAGGTGGAAGCCGCGCGATGACGGGAAAGGTCCCGGAGCGAGTCCGGAATGACGGCAAGCCTCTTGATCTGATGGCGCTACCCGGCCCGGGGTCTCGCCGCGTCCACCGCCTACCGGCCGCCGCCCTGGGCCAGCCATTCCTCGAGATACTTGATCGAATAGCCGCCATCCAGCACCGTCGGGTCTTCCAGCAGTTTCTGGTGCAGGGGGATCGAGGTCTTGACCCCGTCGATCACCATTTCTGCCAGCGCGCGCTTCAGGCGCATGATGCACCCTTCCCGCGTACGGCCATAGACGATCAGCTTGGCGATCATGGAATCGTAATAGGGCGGTATGCGATAGCCGGCGTATAGCCCGCTATCGACGCGCACGTGCATGCCACCTGCGGCGTGATAGCTTTTCACCAGACCGGGCGAGGGCGCGAACGTGAAGGGGTCTTCGGCGTTGATCCGGCACTCGATGGCGTGGCCTTTGAACTCGATCTCGTCCTGCGTCACCGACAACGGCTTGCCATCGGCAATGCGGATCTGCTCGCGCACCAGATCGACCCCGGTGATCGCCTCGGTCACCGGATGCTCTACCTGCAGGCGGGTGTTCATCTCGATGAAATAGAACGCGCCGTCTTCCCACAGGAACTCGATCGTGCCTGCCCCGCGATAGCCCATGTCGGCCATGGCGTTGGCCACGATCCCGCCCATTCGCGCCCGCTCGTCGGCCGAAATCACCGGCGAAGGCGCCTCTTCAAGCACTTTCTGATGGCGGCGCTGCAACGAACAGTCGCGTTCGCCAAGGTGGATCGCATTGCCTTTGCCATCGCCGAATATCTGGAATTCGATGTGGCGCGGATTGCCCAGATACTTTTCGAGATAGACGGTGGCATCGCCGAATGCGGCCTTGGCTTCCGAGCCGGCCTGCTGCATCAGCGTTTCCAGGTCATCGGGGCCGTTGCATACTTTCATGCCGCGCCCGCCACCGCCCGATGCGGCCTTGATGATTACCGGATAGCCGATGGCTTCGGCAATCCTGCGCGCTTCCTCGACATCGGAAACGGCGCCATCCGAACCCGGCACCAGCGGCAGGCCCAGCGCGCCGGCCGTGCGTTTGGCTTCCACCTTGTCGCCCATGGTGCGGATATGCTCGGGCTTGGGGCCGATCCAGGTTATGTCGTGCGCTTCGACGATTTCGGCAAAACGGGCGTTTTCCGAAAGAAAGCCATAGCCGGGATGAATGGCATCGGCCTGGGTGATTTCCGCCGCCGAAATGATCGCCGCAATGTTGAGATAGCTGTCTTTCGCGGCCGGCGGCCCGATGCACACGGCATGGTCCGCCAGGCGAACGTGCATGGCATCGGCATCGGCGGTGGAATGGACCGCAACCGTTTCGATGCCCATTTCGTGCGCGGCGCGATGAATGCGCAGCGCGATTTCCCCGCGGTTGGCGATCAGCAGGCGCTTGATGGCCATTGACGCCGGCCTCAGCCGATGACCACGAGCGGCTGGTCGAATTCGACCGGCTGCGCGTTTTCGACAAGGATCGCCTTGATCGTGCCGGCCGAAGGCGCGGTGATCGGGTTCATCACTTTCATCGCTTCCACGATCAGCAGCGTGTCGCCGGCTTTCACCGCTTGCCCCACGGCGATGAACGACGCGGCGCCCGGTTCGGGTGAAAGATAGCAGGTGCCGACCATCGGCGATTTCACCGCGCCGGCCAGGTCGGTGGCCGGAGCAGCTTCGGCGGCGGGGGCCGGGGCGGCAACCGGGGCGGCCGGGGCTGCCACCATGTGCGTCATTGGCGCGGCGGTGAGAGTGCGGGCCACGCGGATCTTGCGCGATCCGTCTTCCACTTCGATTTCGGAAAGCCCCGTGTCGGCCAGCAGTTCGGCCAGTTCGCGCACCAGCGCGCTATCGATTGCCATGGTTGCGGCGGCCTTGTCGCCGGTATCGTGGCCCATTGTTAACCTCGCAGGTGTGAACTTCTGGCGCAGCGCCATGCCCGCACGGTGCGATGCTGGCAAGGGGAAAGGCGGGCGAAACGCCTATGCCCGGGGGAAAACGGCCGGGACCAGCGCTTAAAGATGCAAAACGGCAGCCAGCGCCACCGTGTAGCTCGCCGGGCCGAAACCGGCGATCGTGCCTCTGGCCGCCATGCCAACATAGCTTTTGTGCCGGAAGTGCTCGCGCCGGTGCGGGTTGGAAAGATGGACCTCGATCACCGGGGTGGCGATGCTCAAAATCGCATCGTGCAGCGCCACGCTGGTGTGGGTATAGGCGCCGGCGTTGAGCAGAATCGCCTTTGCGCCCATCGCCTGCGCTTCGTGCAGCCAGTCCACCAGGTGGCCCTCGTGATTGGATTGGCGCACGTCAACCGCCAGGCCCAGCGTCCGCGCCTGGTCTTCCAGACGTCCGGCGATATCGTCCAGCGTATCGTGCCCATAGATTTCTGGCTGGCGCGTGCCCAGCAGGTTGAGATTCGGGCCATTGAGCACGAAAACGACTGGCGGCGTGGGATCGGTCATGGTCGCGCAAAACTCCTGCCGGCGGTCTGCGCGTGATAGCGTGCCACTCCCGCCATGCAAGAGGCACCGGCCCGCCCGCTGCGCCTCGCCTAGAGCTCGGGCTGCTGATCGACCGGCTGATCGTCCAGGTTTTCCGGCTGCTGCTGGTCCGCATTGTCGTCGGCCTGTGCTTCGTCGGCGTTGTCCTGAGCCGCGCTGTCTACGTCCGCTCCGGCAGCGCCAACGACCACCTGCGATGCAGAGCCCGCCGCTGCCTCGGCCGCCGCCGCGCGCTTCTCGGCGGCGTCGGCCTTGGCTTCCGCAGCGGCAATGCGCTGTTCCATGGCCTGGTCGCGGTCGTCCTGGCATCCGTTCAAGGCCACGCTGCACAAGGCAAGCGCGACGAGCGACAGGCGGGGCAGCGCGGCAAGCGGGGATCGAAGTGGCTTGAACATCGTTCCCGCGCTCTATCATGCAAATCTTACTGCAAGCTAACCAAGCATACCCGTGACGACAGCCGATGCGATGAAGCGCGCGGAAAATGTCATGAAAATTCAGGGGTATGTTGACTGCCTGGCAGGCCGTGCAGCATGAAGGCGCTACAGACCATAATCTGTGGAGGTTGGCATGTCGAAGCCGTTGCACGTTCACCCTCGGCTGAACAAGGGCTATGGCTGGAAGCCCAAGCTGCCCTCGATCCGATATCCGCTCTATGCCGCGCGCGTCGAGCCGGCGGCGCTTCCCGCCAGAATCGACCTGCGGCCGCAATGCCCGCCGGTCTACGATCAGGGGCAACTTGGGTCCTGCACTGGCAACGGCTGGGCCGGCGCGGTCGAATTCCTGCGCAGGAAGCAGGGGCTTGACGATTTCACCCCGTCGCGGCTGTTCATCTATTATTACGAGCGCGTTGCCGACAACGACGTGGCCGAGGATGCGGGCGCGGCCGTCAGCGACGGCGCTCATGTCGTCAGCACCATGGGCTATCCCGACGAAACGCTGTGGCCCTACGATATCGCCAGGTTCGCGTCCCCTCCGCCACAGTCTGTTATCGACGACGCGAAAAAGCATGTCGTGCTGCAAGTTCAGCAGGTTGCGCAGGATCTTACGTCACTCAAGGAAGTGCTGGCCGGTGGGCTGCCTATCGTCATCGGCTTCGTGGTCTACCAAAGCTTCGAATCAGACACCGTGGCGCGCACGGGTATCGTGCCGATGCCGGGCCATCACGAAAGATCGATAGGCGGGCACTGTGTCGTGCTGGTCGGCTATGACGACAGCCAGAGTATGTTCATCGCCCGCAACAGCTGGGGCACGGGCTGGGGCATGGACGGGTATTTCATGATGCCCTACACCTACCTTGCCAATCCGCGTCTTTCTTCGGATTTCTGGGTTGCCTCGCTGACCGGATGATCGGTTACGGAAACCGGTCCGCTTGAACGGATTGCGATGGGCTCCGGTAACGGCGCACGTCATCGACGTCCGGCGCACCCGTCGCCAACATCGCCCCATGATGCGTCTCGCCCGTTATTTCACCCGATGCGCTTGTGGTGACTTGTTGGCGTAGTGTCCCCTGCAGAGGGGGGAGTGTGGAGTGGGCATCGATACCAAACCGCCTTCACGTCATTTTCGCGCTCGATCATGGCGGCGTAGAGAGAGTGAAGTGCACTGTTACCGGAATTTCCATTTGTCGCCCAGTTGGTTCGCGCGACTGTCTGGAAGACATACAGCGAAAACCGGACTGGTCCTTATTCGGGGACAACGCGAGTAAAGCGTCAACTTCAGGGTTTACGCACCGGTCACCATATTAACTCTCACTGTAACTTGAGCGTGGGATCAAGTGCCAATTATGCTATTAATGCTTGTTGCGCTGATTAATATTGATAAAATCTTAAAATACTACAAAGAAGTGAAAATGATCACTAATCTCCCGCGCACGGGGCATTACGTAGATATGTTAATAGCCATTCTTTGGAATGGATCGCTATCGCCAGAAAGGTTCTGATCAAGAAACCATATCACATCCATCTGCAAGGGCGGCGCGGCCGGTGTTTTCAGCTCATTCGATCAAATGCAAAGCGACGCTCGCCTGCTTGATACTGGGGCTGGGCGCTCTGGCTTCTACAGGCCTGGGCCTTGGCGGAATGTGGCGACAACAGCAGGCGATGATCAAACTTAATGCCGCAACAGCTCTTATGCGCCACCATATGGAGGCCGATATGGGGCATGATGCGATCCGGGGTGAGGTGGTGAGTATCGTTGCCGCGCAAAGGAGCGCTGCAATCGACGGGCGCAAAGCGGCTGAAGATCTGCAGAGCCGCCTGCGCGAGTTTGAAGAAAACATGCGGTCGACAACGCTTGCCGACGCACCTGAAGTTGTCATGGCGCGTAAGCAGGCTGATCAGGCATTCCGCAGCTATATCGCCATTGGCCATGAAATCGCCGCCGCCGGCATAAATGATGCGATACCAGACGACGCCCGATTGCAGCGCTTCCAGCAACTGTTTGACGAACTCGAAAAGCAGATGGCCGCAATCTCGGACGCGGTCGAGGCTAACGCTGCCAAAACCGCCCAGGAAGCAATTGCTGTCACCGCAAGCGCGCGCTGGGTGTCACTTTCCAGCCTGATTGTGCTGCTCATCGTTCTGGGATTGGTAGCGCGCCACGCACGCCGTCAGGTGGTTGCGCCGATAATCGACATTTCCGAGCAGGTGCAGGCTATCGCGACAGGGAAGCTGGACGTGGCGATGGCAGGTCTGGAAAGGGGCGATGAGGTTGGAGATCTGGCACGTGCGGTAGATAAACTGCGTGACAATCTCAGCGATGCGCGTGCGGATACCGAACGGCAGGCAGACGTTATCATTACGTCGATCGGAGAGGCTCTTAGCGAACTGGCTGCCGGAAACCTGGCCTATCGCATCGACGTTCCGCTGTTCGGGCCGTTCGACGTTACGCAAGGATTTCAATGCCGCGTCGCTCGCGCTCGGCGCGGTAATCGAAAAGATGAAGGCTTCGACGGAAAAACTGCAAGGCGTTGCGAAGGACATCGGCGGAGCGGCCGATGACCTTTCCACGCGAAATGCCAGCCAGGCAGCAAGCCTTGAAGAGACAGCAGCAGCAATCGCCACCCTGGCGCTGCGTGTCACCGGATCAACCCAGGCAGCCTCGACCGCGCGCATTGCAGTGGATCAGGTAGGGCAAGAGGTTCATCGCGGCGGCCACGTCATCCAGGATGCCGAAGCGGCCATGGACCGTATTGAAACGGCCGCCCAGGAAATTGGCAGTATCGTCAGTGTTATCGATGGCATCACGTTCCAGACCAATCTCCTTGCGCTGAATGCCGGCGTCGAAGCGGCGCGCGCCGGTGATGCGGGTAAGGGCTTTGCAGTCGTTGCCAATGAAGTTCGTGCACTGGCGCAGCGAAGCGCAGATGCGGCACACGAAATCAGGCATCTGATCACCAATGCATCAACGGAAATTGGCGATGGCGTTCAGCTGGTGCGCGATGCAGGGTCCAGTCTTCGTGCAATCACCGAGCAAATGACGGAAATTGTTCGCGTCATGGAGATCGTCGAAGCAGGCGCAAGCGAGCAAGATATCTCGTTGCGCTCGATCGACGCGACATCCAAACAGATCGAGCATATCACACAAAGCAACAGCGCTGTGGCCGAACAAGTGAGCAACGCAAGTAGCTCTGTCATTTCATCGATCGATGAAATTTTGCAACACCTCTCGCGCTTTCGTGTCATTCATGCCGAGCGTATGCCAATTCCATATTCGACGCGCGCAGCATGATATTCTTGATAGGACCGATTTTTGCCATGTCTGCGCTGCTGTTCGTAGCGCCTTATGCTCATGCGCAAGAAGGGTCCGATCAGTCGGAACCAATCGAAGTGGCTGGTGATGTTACAGTCGATTTCGTCAAATCAATGTCAGGCTCCGGTGATCGTAAGATCAGAGCACTGACCAACGTGAACGTCACTGCTGATTTGGATCTTGCGAAATTGATAGATTTCAAAGGGTCGAGGTTATATTTTCATATTCTGGACAATCGCGGTGGAAGGCCAAACGATGCGGCAGCCACGCTTCAGGGCATAAATAATATAGAAGTAACCAACCCTGGTCTTCGCTTATTTCAAGCGTGGTTTGAACATTCTCTTGGTTCTAAGGGCACATCGCTGCGCTTAGGCCTATATGATGTCAATAGCGAGTTCTATGCAAACGACTCTGCCAGCCTTCTGATCGCTCCGCCTTTTGGCATTGGATCCGAACTCGCCGCGACAGGACCCAACGGGCCATCAATATTCCCTTCAAGTGCGCTTGCCGCTCGTCTTTACATTCCATTTGGGGAAGGTAATTATGCTCGACTAGGGTTGATCAATGCCCGGGCCAGTACGTTGGGCGATAATGAGGGTGTCGATTTCAGCTTTCGTGACGGCCTGTTGATGATTGCAGAGGTCGGACGAGAGGGGGAAAAACTGCGCGGAGCGCTGGGGTTTTGGCGTTATACTCGTAATCCGCAGGACATCTACGAAACGAGCTTCGACGGAAATCCGCTGCGCAAGCCGTCCCAGGGAGCCTATATTGTAATCGATCGCGATTTTCTTGAAGATAGCGCCAGCCGCCAAGTCACCGGATTTCTTAGGGCCGGTCTATCCGATCCGCATACCACACCCTATCATGGCGGCTTCCAGGCAGGCCTGGCGGTTGGGCCGATCATAATTTCGCGCCCCGAGAGCCAATTTTCTTTGGGCATACATCACGCGTGCATCAGCGATCACTTTGGCAATCAAATGCGAGATGCGGGAATCCGGCCTGGAAATGAGACTGCGGTCGAGATAACCTTTACCGACCGGATTACTCGCTGGCTCAGTTTGCAACCGGATGTGCAATGGGTCCGCCATCCAGGCGGAGACCGCGACAGGCGCGACGCAATAGTCGCAATCCTGCGCACGAAGTGGGTATTTTGAACCGACCCGATGCAGCACAGGCTGGCTTCGAGGAGTAGCCAATTGGGTGCATACACACGGTAAACCTACGCCAGCCATTCGGGGCCAGCCATTCGAGGCTAGCAACTCGGGAGCGACAGGCAGCTTCTTCCGCCTGCTGAATACTTGTCAAAGCTGTCATGATTGGTCGGGACGAGAGGATTCGAACCTCCGACCCCCACACCCCCAGTGTGATGCGCTACCAGGCTGCGCTACGTCCCGACCGGTGGGGCGCCTCTAGGCGGATCGCCGGGGGATGGCAACCCCCTTGCGCGGCAACTTTTCTGCAAAGGCGGGCAATTGTGCAAAAGCCCGGCCGGCTTGCGGATCGGCGCTCGCTTGCCGCAATAACCGGGCTTGATTGCCTTGGCTTTGCCAAACTGCTAGCAGCCCCCGCAATTGCAACAATCGGTGGCCGGTGCGGCAGAGCGTGCCGCCCCGGGGGTTGCAAACCCTTGTCTTCGATACCACGAACGGTCCTGTCATGCTCAGCCTTCTTTCCGCCGCCGCCGCCAATGCGGCTTCGCCGCCTGCCTACCTCCAGTTCCTGCCGCTGGTGGCGATGGGCGTGATTTTCTATTTTCTGATCCTGCGCCCGCAGATGAAGCGCCAGAAGGAGCACCAGCAGCGCCTGGCCGCGCTGCAGAAGGGCGATCAGGTGATCACCGCGGGCGGTCTCCTGGGCAAGATCGTGCGGCTCGATGATCATTATGTCGATCTCGAGCTGGCGCCCAACGTGCGCGTCAAGGCCGTGCGTTCGACGTTGGGTGAAGTGGTGCCGCCCGGTGGCTCGCCGGCCAACGACTGACCGATCCCCCCGTCTGATTTTCCGAAAGTCCGCTCATGCTCGATTTCCCGCGCTGGAAAGTGCTGATGCTGTGGGGGGTGACCATTCTGGTCGCGCTGGCGTCGGTCCCGTCGCTGTTCTCGGTCGCCGGCCTTGCCTGGCCCGCCGCCCTGCCGTCGCCCCGGATCAACCTGGGGCTCGATCTGGCCGGGGGCAGCCACATCCTGCTTGAAGCGGACCCTGCGCAAGTGCGCCAGCAGCGGCTTGAAGGCATGGATGAGTCCGTGCGCAACAAGCTCAAGCAGGCCGATGCGACGATCCGCATCAGCGATATCAGCAACAGCAACGGCAGCCTGACGTTCCTGGTCGACGACGTGGCCAAGGTCGATGCGGTGCGGGAGGCCATCCTGCCGTTGACCTCGGGCGCCGGGCTGACCGGCCAGCGCGACTGGAACATCCAGGTCGTCGATGGCAACCGCTTCGTGCTTACCCCTACGCAGGAAGGGATCGACCAGGCGGTCAGCCAGGCGATGGACACGGCCGTGGAAGTGGTGCGCAAGCGTATCGACGGTCTTGGCACCCGCGAACCCACGATCCTGCGCCAGGGAGCGCAGCGTATCGTGGTGCAGGTGCCCGGCCTGCAAGACCCGCAGCAGCTCAAAAGCCTGCTGGGCCAGACCGCCAAGCTGGAATTCAAGCTGGTCGATCAAAGCGCCCTGGCGTCCGACGTGGCCCGCGGCATTGCCCCGGTGGGCAGCCAGATCGTGCCTTACGCCGATCCGCAGATGGGCGCGCCGATCGCGGTCCGCCGCCTGGGCGGCATTCGCGGCGATGAACTGACCAATGCGCAGGCCGGCAACAATCCCGAAACCAACGAGCCGGTCGTGAACATCACGTTCAACACCGAGGGCGGGGCCAAGTTCGCCAAGCTGACGACGCAGAACGTGGGCAAGCCTTTCGCCATCATCCTGGATGGCAAAGTGCTGTCGGCGCCGAACATCAACGAGCCGATCCTGGGCGGCAGCGCACAGATTGCAGGCCGCTTCACCACCGATGAGGCATCGGCGCTGGCAATTTCCCTGCGTTCCGGCGCGCTGCCGGTCGATCTCAAGGTGGTGGAAGAACGCACCGTCGGGCCGGACCTCGGCGCCGATTCCATCCGCAAGGGCGTGATCGCGATGATCGTCGGCACGCTGGCCCTGATCGCGTTCATCGTCGCCACTTATGGCCGTTTCGGGGTCTATGCCTGCGTCGCCTTGGTCATGAACATGCTGATGATCCTGGGCGTGATGGCCGCGATCGGCGCCACGCTGACGCTGCCTGGCATTGCCGGTTTCGTCCTGACCATCGGCGCGGCGGTCGATGCCAATGTGCTGATCAACGAACGCATCCGCGAGGAGCGCCATCGCGGGCGCCGCGTCGTCGCCGCGATCGAGACCGGCTACAAGGAAGCCAGCCGGGCAATTTTCGATGCCAACGTCACCAACGTGATCGCCGCGGTGCTGATGGCCAGCTTCGGTTCCGGCCCGGTGAAAGGCTTTGCCGTGGTCCTGATGATCGGTATCGCTACTTCGGTCTACACCTCGATGTGGCTGACCCGGATGTGGGTGGCGCAATGGCTGCGCCGCACCCGCCCGGCCGATCTCAACCTGTGATTGGGAAGCGCAGATCATGAAACTTCTAAAGCTCGTTCCCGATCACACCAACATCCACTTCCTGAAGTGGCGGGTGCCGTTCTATCTCGGCAGCCTGCTGCTGATGGCCGCCTCGCTCGGGCTCGTTTTCACCAAGGGCCTGAACCTGGGCGTCGATTTCGTCGGCGGGCAGATGATCCGCGTCACGTTCGAGCGCAGCGCCGAAGCGCCCGTTGCCGATCTGCGCGGCGAAGTGGCTCGGCTGGGTTACGGCGAACCGATCATCCAGCGTTACGGCAAGCCCAACGAGATTTCGATCCGCATGAAACTGCCCGAAGACGCGGAGCATGATCCCGCGCAATCGGACAAGATGGCCCGCACGATCACCACCGATATCAAGAGCCGCCATGCCGATGCGCGCATCGACGGGGTGGATTCGGTTTCGGGCAAGGTTTCCAAAGAGCTGGGCTGGGATGCGTTCAAGGCGCTGGGTCTCGCCGCGCTGGCGGTGGCGGCCTATATCTGGCTGCGCTTCGAATGGCAGTTCGGCGTGGGCGCGCTGTTCAGCCTGGTGCACGACGTGACGCTCACGCTCGGCCTGTTCGCGCTGACCCAAATGGAATTCGATCTCAACATCGTGGCGGCGCTGCTCACGCTGATCGGCTATTCCTTGAACGATACGATCGTGGTTTACGATCGCATACGTGAGAATCTCAAGAAATACCGCAAGATGCCTTTGCCCGAATTGCTCGATCTGTCGGTCAACGAAACGCTGGCGCGCACGATCGTGACATCGCTTTCGATGCTGATAACGCTGGTTGCGCTGCTGGTGTTCGGGCCGGAAGTGATCTTCGGCTTTACCGCCGCGATCACGCTAGGCATTTTCGTCGGCACGTACAGCTCGATCTATATGGCCGCGCCGATCCTGATCTGGCTCAAGGTCAACCCGCGCAGCTTCGTTCCCACCGAAACCGCGCTCGAAAAGCAGGAGCGCCTTGCCCGCGAGGGGGCGTGATCCGGCACGAGCCCTCCGGTCGGCCAAGCTTGGCGGGCGTCAGCCCTGCGCCACCACTTCGCCGTAGATCTTCGCCAGTGCCGCCGCGTTGGCATCCCAGCTGAACCGTGCGGCGCAGGCGGCAACCGCTTCGGGCGCGCTGGGCTGCACGATCAAGGCGGCCAGCGCGCGGGCAATCGCCGCCGGTTCGCGCGCGGCGATGCGCCCTGCGGCGGGCGCCGTCACCACTTCGCGCGCGCCGCCCACATCGGGAATGACCAGCGGCGTGCCGCAGGCCAGCGCCTCGATCCACACGTTGGCCAGACCCTCTCGTTCGGATGGCAGGACCATCGCGCTGGCGCCGGCCATCAGCACCGGCATGAAATCGTGCCCCAGCCCGCCCAGGAAATAGACGCGGTGGGCCACGTCGAGCTGGCGGGTCAGCCGGCGGAGCGCCGCTTCGTCGGGTCCGGTGCCGGCCAGCGCCAGGGCAATGCCTTCCATCCCCGGTTCGGCCAGGGCCTTGATGGCAAGAGCCTGTCCCTTGATGCCGATCAGCGCGCCCACGCAGGCCACCAGCGGGCCCTCGGCCGGCAGGTGAAACCGCTCCGCAAGAATGGCCCGCGCCGCCGCGCGGGGGCGCGGATGGAACCGGCCGCGATCGAGCCCGGTATAGTGGACGATAATGTTATCCGCCGGCAGGCCCATGTCGGCCATGTCGTCGGCCAGGGCCTGCGACACGCTTAGCAGCGCCGAGGCGGCCCGTGCGGCGCGCTTGATCTGGCGCAGCGCGGCAGGCTGCCGGCCCCAATGATAGATGTCCGATCCCCGTGCCTTGATCGCGAAGGGCAGGCGCAGTGCCCGCGCGATCCGCGCCGCTGCCGGGCCGTCGGGATAAAAGAACTGCGCATCGACCATGTCGAACGGCTGTTCGGCATGAAGCCGCCGGGCCAGAGGCAGCACGGACCGCACGATCAGCGCCGGGTTGAAACGGCCCGAAAGCCCCGGCAGCAGGGTGAAACGCGGATGATGCACCGGCACGCCGCTGCGCCGCTCCATCGGCGTTACCGAACGTAACGGGCGATAGACCTGCGGCAGCAGCGCGCCGGGTAGCGGCGGCAATCCGATCGGATTGATCACCGTCACGTCCCAATCCGGCCGTGCAGCCAGTGCTTCCATCTGCCGCGCGACGAAGCGCCCGAATCCCGGCCTTGTCGAGGCGGGATAAAGCGTGGAAAGGCTCAACAGGCGCAAAGTCATGGCCAGATGCTAGCGCGAAAATGCTGCAAGTGCGAGAGCAAGCATGTGGACCTTGCCCAACAGGCAGATCGGAATATCCAAGGCGCGGACATTGCGCTTAGAGCGGGCGAACCAGCACTTCGGCCACGGCGATCCATGCCGGGCGATCGATCACTAGCTGGCGTTGCCCGGGGCCGGGCGGCAGCAGCGCGACCCGTCCGTCGCGGTGGTCGATCATCCGGCCAAAGGCAAACCGGCCGCCCGGTCTGGGCGAAAGGACATCGCGGTTGAGGCCGCGGGCAATGTCTGTCGCATCCAGCCGGCGCAGCCATATCTGATCGCCGGCGCGCCAATCGCCCGCGCTCGCTTCCACGGCCAGGGCCAGAAGGCCTTCGTGGCCGAGCAGCGCATCGGGCAATTGCGCTGGCAGGGCCGCCTGCACGGGCTCCGTCCCCGCCGGCGTCAGGCGCGCCACCACGTGTGCTTGGCTGTCATCGCCCGCGCGCACCAGCAGTTCGGGATCGATGCCCAGCGCCGCGCCGATCCGGTTCATCCATTTGAGCGACAGCGAGCGTGTGCCCGTTTCCAGCCGCCCGATGGTCTGCGCCGTGGTAGGCGGGCTGCAACGCGCGGCAACATCGGCCAGCGTGAGCCCCTTTTGCCTGCGGATTTCGCGAATGCGGTTGATCATCGGGAGCAGGCCCACAGCTATAGCCACGAGATGTTTTTTCTTTCTTACGCGTAAGTTGCGTGGCAGAGCAAGCGTCCTTGCACGCCACGCCAAGGCCTTAGCCGCGCCTGCATTAAGATCGCGTTCCGGCTTGGCCGTCGCCGCATTTTTGTTGTGGCCAGTGGCCAGCCATGGCACCTGGTCTCAATCGGAACGATAAACACCTGGGAGGTTCCTTTTGACGATGCATGGTTTGGAACGACGCGCTTTCCTTTCGCTGGCTGGCGGGGCGATGGCGGGAACCTGTCTGGCTGGCATGCCTGGGCTCGCTTTTGCGCAAGGCGCCGGCGATGCGGCTTTTACCGCGTTGATCGACCGCATTTTCTGGTCCAGCCTGCTGATCGAGCCGCAACGGGCGACGAACCTGGGCCTCGATACCGGTACTCGCGCCATGCTGCGCCATCGCCTCGATGGGGCCGGGAAAGGCGGACGCGAGGCCAGCGTGGCCTTTTATCGCGATGCCCATGCGGCCGTGACGGCGATCGATCCGGCTGGCCTGAACCCGGTCAACAAACGCAACCGTGCGATCGTCTTGTATCGCCTGGCCGACGAACTCACCGGTGCCCCGTTCGATGTCGACGACCCGCAGCTCCCGTATACGGTCGATCAGCAACGCGGCGCCTATTTCGCGGTGCCCGATTTCCTCGACAATCAGCATCCGATCGTAACCGCTGAGGATGCCGAAGCCTATCTTGATCGCCTGGCCGCTTTGGCGATGGTGCTTGAGGACGAAACGGCTGACGTCGCACGCCAGGCGGCAGCGGGCCGTATCCTGCCGGCCTGGTCGATCGACCTGGCGGTGAGCCAGATGGGCAAGCTGCGCGCGCCGGCGCCGGGTGAAAGCGGCCTGGTCGCATCTCTGGTGCGCCGCACCCGCGAAAAAGGGCTGGCCGGCGATTGGCAGGCGCGCGCCACTGTGATTGTGAAAGACAAGGTCTATCCCGCGCTCGATCGCCAGATCGCGCTGCATCGCCGTCTGCGGGCAAAATCCCCTGCCGGCGACGGCGTGTGGCGTTTCAAGCGCGGCGATGAACTTTACGCAGCGGCGCTCGCGGCAGCCACCACCACTTCGCTGACCCCGGAACAGGTCCACAAGATGGGCCTTGAACAAGTGGCACAGATTTCGGCCCAGCTTGACGACGTGCTCAAGGCGGCCGGGCATTCGACCGGCACTGTCGGGCAGCGCCTTTCCGCGCTCAACCGCGCGGCCGAACAGCTCTATCCCGATACCGCGCAAGGGCGGGCCGATCTGCTCGCCGGCCTTAACGCCGGCATAGAGGCGATGCGGCAGAAGCTGCCCGGTGCATTCGCGGATGTCCCCAATGATCCACTGATAATCCGCGCTGTGCCGACGGAGATCCAGGACGGCGCGCCCAACGGCTATTACAATTCCGCCCCGCTCGACAAGTCGCGCCCGGCGATCTACTGGATCAATCTCAAGTCGGTAAACGACTGGCCGAAATACTCGCTGCCTGCGCTTACCTATCATGAAGGCGTTCCCGGCCATCATCTGCAGGGTGGCTATGCCCAGGGCGGGGGAGAGCTGCCCTGGATCCTGCGCGATTTCTACATCTCGTCCTATGGCGAAGGATGGGCGCTTTATGCCGAGCAACTGGCCGACGAACTTGGCGGCTATCAGGGGATCGAACGGGCCGGCTATCTCCAGTCGTTCCTGTTCCGCGCGGTTCGCCTGGTGGTGGACACCGGCATTCACCACTATCGCTGGAGCCGCGAAAAAGCGACGGCCTACATGGTGGAAAAGACCGGCTTCACCCCGGCGCGCAGCCAGCGCGAGATCGAGCGTTACTGCACGATGATCGGCCAGGCCTGCAGCTACAAGATCGGGCATACGGCCTGGCTTGCCAACCGCAAGAAAGCGCAGGCCGCGCTGGGTGACAAGTTCAGCCTGCCTTGGTTCCACGCCGTTCTGCAGGAAGGTGCAATGCCGCTTTCCCTGCTTGAAGCGCGGATCGACGAGCGCATCGCCGAACGCCTGCGCAGCGCGTGAAAGCGATGGTGCCGGGACCCGGCCACGGGCGCCCGGCACCTCGCCCGCGGTTTCAGACTCCTTCGATCTGCTCGGCCAGTTCCAGCCAGCGTTCTTCGGCTGCTTCCTTTTCGGCCCGGGCCTTGGTCACGGCCTCGGTCAGCGCGGCAAAGCGGCCGGGATCGCGATTGTAAAGCGTCGGATCGGCCAGCGCGGCCTCGTCGCGGGCGATCGCCGCGTCCAGGTCCTCGATCCGCCGGGGCAGCAGTTCGTAATCGCGCTGGTCCTTGTAGCTCAGCTTGGCCTTGCGCGGCGGCGGCGGGGGTGCGGGCGGGGCGGTTTCGGCCGGCTTGCCGGGTCCTACCCTGGGCTGGGCCGCCAGCCGTGCCTTGCGCTGGGCTTCCCAGTCGGCATAGCCGCCCACGACGATATCGACTTTGCCGGAACCGTCCATGCCGAGGGTGATATTGACAGTGCGGTCCAGGAAATCGCGGTCGTGGCTGACGATCAATACCGTACCGTCGTAATCGGCGATCACTTCCTGCAGCAAGTCCAGCGTTTCCAGGTCGAGATCGTTGGTCGGCTCGTCCAGCACGAGCAGGTTGGACAGGCGGGCGAATTCGCGCGCCAGCAACAGGCGCGAACGTTCGCCGCCCGAAAGCGTGCCCACCCGCGCTTCGACTAGGCCCGGATCGAACAGGAAATCCTTGAGATAGCCCTGGATGTGCTTGCGCGTCCCCCGCACGTCGATCCAGTCGCCGCCTTCGGCCAACACGTCGCGCACGCGCTTGTCGGGCGCCATCAGGCTGCGTTGCTGGTCGATCGTCACGCCGCTCAGCGTCTTGGCCAGGGTCACCGTGCCTTCGTCGGGTGCCAGTTCGCCGGTCAGCATTTTCAGCAAGGTCGTCTTGCCCGCTCCATTGGCGCCGACCAGGCCGATTCGGTCGCCGCGCTGGATTCGCAGCGAAAAGTCGCGCACGATCGTGCGCTCGCCAAAGCGCTTGGTGACGTGTTCGGCCACGATCACCGACTTGGTCTTGCTGTCGTCGCTGGCGATGGCCAGTTTCGCGGCGCCCTGCGGCCCGGTCATCGCGGCACGCTGCGCGCGCATTTCGTGCAGCTTTTCCAGCCGGCCCATATTGCGCTTGCGCCGGGCGGTCACCCCGCGTTGCAGCCAGTGTTCCTCGATCTTGAGCTTGGCGTCCAGCTTGTCTGCCGCGCGCGCTTCCTCGGCATGGACCTGTTCCATCCAGGCATCATAGCCGCCAAAGCCCACGTCCTTGCGGCGCAGGCTGCCTCTGTCGAGCCATAGCGTGGCCCGGGTCAGCCGCGTCAGGAACGTACGATCGTGGCTGATCACCACGAAAGCGCCATTGAAGCGCGAAAGCCAGTCTTCCAGCCATTCGATGGCGGCGAGATCGAGATGATTGGTCGGCTCGTCCAGCAGCAGCACGTCGGGGTCCTGCGCCAGGGCACGGGCAAGCGCGGCACGGCGCCTTTCTCCGCCAGAAGCGTTTTCCGCCCCCCGCCCAAGGTCGATGCCCAGCTGATCGGCGATCGCTTCCACCGCATAAGGCGCCGGGGCATCGGCCCCGTGCAGCGCGAAATCGCGCAACGTGGCAAAGCCGGTGAAGAACGGGTCCTGTTCCAGCGTGACGACCCGCGCGCCGGGCTGCACCGAACGCTTGCCCTTGTCGGCCTCGATCGTGCCGGCGATCAATTTCAGCAGGGTGCTTTTGCCCGCGCCGTTGCGGCCGATCAGGGCAAGCCGGTCACGCGGCGTGATCTGGATATCAAGATTTTGGAAAAGCCAGCCGGTGCCCTGGTGCAGGCCCAGCCCCTCCCAGCTCAGGATCGGTGCTGCCATGCCGCGCGCTTAGCCGCCACTGTTCGCCAGGTCCACCTGAACATGATGGAACGGTGCTATTCACAACTTGTTCAATGCGATTGTTACAGGCAAGATGACATGATGTTTCGTCGCAAGCTCCTCGCCGTTGCCGGCCTGTTGACCATCGTTGCCGTGGCTCAGCCGGTGACCGCGCAGATTCGTAACGAACAGGATCGGGCCCGTCATGATCTGGCGGCGGGCCACGTTCGCTCGCTGCGCGAGATCGAGGCGCGGGTGCTGCCCACGATGCGCGGCGCCCAGTATCTCGGACCGGAATACGTACCGCAGGCGCGCGCCTATCGCCTCAAGTTCATTCGCGAAGGACGCGTGGTCTTCGTCGATGTCGATGGACGCACCGGCCAGGTTCTGGGCGAATCAGACTGAAAGGCGCGGAAAGCCGGTGGATCGGGAACCGTTTCTTGACCGTTCATGTTCCTGCCGCCATCTAGCCACCACTAACGGAGAATGCGCGCCGCCCGGGGTGCGGGCCGTATGAGAAGGGGCCAATTGCCATGCGTATCCTGATCGTCGAGGACGAACCCACGCTGGGGCGGCAGCTAAAATCCACGCTGGAACAGAACGGCTATGCCGTGGATCTGTCCACCGATGGCGAAGATGGCCATTTCATGGGCTCGACGGAGGACTATGATGCGGTAATCCTCGATCTTGGCCTGCCCGAGATAGACGGGCTGACCGTGCTCGGCATGTGGCGCAAGGAAGGCCGCAAGTTTCCCGTGCTGGTCCTGACCGCGCGCGATAGCTGGTCGGACAAGGTTGCCGGTCTCGATGCCGGTGCCGACGATTACCTTGCCAAGCCGTTCCAGACCGAAGAGCTGATCGCCCGGCTGCGCGCTTTGATCCGCCGCGCTTCGGGCAATTCATCATCCGAACTGATCGCGGGCGATGTGCGCCTCGATACCCGCTCGGGGCGAGTGACGCTCAAGGGCGAGCCGGTCAAGCTCACGGCGCAGGAATACAAGCTTCTCTCCTACCTTTTGCATCACAAGGGCAAGGTGGTCAGCCGCACCGAACTGATCGAACATATCTACGATCAGGATTTCGACCGCGATTCCAACACGATCGAAGTGTTCGTCACGCGGATACGCAAGAAATTGGGCGCCGATGTGATCACCACGATCCGGGGCCTTGGCTACAGTCTCGACGATCCGGCCGCCGTTCGCGGGTAGGGGGGTGAAAAGACTGGCCCGCCTCCTGCTGCGGCTGGGCTTCGGGCGCCACCGCGCCGAAGCCGCCGCTGCCACGGCGGGCGGGCGACAGCATACCGGCTCGCTTTCGCGGCGCATGCTGCTGATCGCCTTCGCCTGGGTCACCGTGCTGCTGCTGGGCGGGGGTATCGCGCTTGACCGCACGCTGACCGGCCTGGTCACCCGCAATTTTGACGATCAGCTGGGTTATATGCTCACCGCCATGGTGGCTTCGGCCGAAATCGGCCCTGACGGGGAAATCTTCTTCAATCGCCCCTTGGGGGACCAGCGGTTTCTCGAACCCAACAGTGGTCTCTACTGGCAGATATCGGGCCAGGGTCACGAGGATTTTCCGTCGCGCTCGTTGTGGGACAGAACGCTCAAGCTTAGGGGCGATCACGTCGATACCACGCCGCATGCCTATGATTCCACGCAGTTCGGCGATAATGAGCGACTGCGCATGATCGAACGCTCGGTGATCCTGCCGGGCAGCAATACCCTGTGGCAGTTTTCCGTCGCCGCCAGCCGGGGCGAGCTTGACGCCCAGATCAGCCGCATCCGCTCCATTCTGGTATGGTCGTTCCTGGCGCTGGGCATGGGCCTGTTCATCATGGCGGGTCTGCAGACTTATTACGGGCTTGGCCCCTTGCGTCGCGTGCGCCGCGCGATTGCCGCCATGCGCGAAGGCGGCGCGGCCCGCGTCAACGAACCGCTGCCCCTGGAAGTCCAGCCACTGGTCGAAGAAATCAATCTGCTGCTCGCTCATTCCGAAAAACAGGCGGAAGAAGCGCGGACCCATGCGGGCAACCTGGCCCATGCCCTGAAAACCCCGCTTACGGTGGTGATGAATGCCGCCACGGCCCACGCGTCCGATCTTTCGGACACGGTGATCCGCGAAGCGACCGTGATGCGCCGCCAGGTCGATCACCATCTTGCCCGCGCCCGCGCCGTGGGCCGTCGGGCCACGGGCCTTTCCCGCGCCATGGTGTGGGAAAGCACCGATGCCGTGGTGCGCGCCGTTACCCGGCTTTACCCCGAGGTTCGCTTCGATCTCGACGGCAACCGCGAGGCCAGCGTGGCGATCGAGCGCCAGGATCTGGACGAGATACTGGGCAACCTGATCGAAAACGCGGCGAAATACGGGGGGGGATCGGTGTTCATCACGATCGACGCTTTGCCCGGCGACGCTCGCTTCTGCGACATCTGGGTCGAAGACGATGGCATGGGCATTCCCGAGGCCGCGCGCGAGCGCATTTTCGATCGCGGTGCCCGGCTCGATACCGGCAAGCCGGGCACGGGCCTGGGCCTTGCCATTGTGCGCGACGTAGCGGAGATATACGGCGGGGCTGTCAGCCTGGGCGAAAGCGAAGACCTGGGCGGACTGCTCACCACGCTGCGCCTGCCCCGGGCGAAATGACGGGCCGGCAGGTCCGGGCGTTCACTTTTCCCGTTCCCGCGGATGCGCCCGGCGATAGGCGTCAAGCAGCGTTGCCGCGTCTACCCGCGTGTAGATCTGCGTCGACGACAGGCTGGCGTGGCCCAGCAGTTCCTGCAGACTGCGCAGGTCTGCCCCCGCGCCAAGCAGGTGAGTGGCAAAGCTGTGGCGCAGCGCGTGGGGCGTGGCCGTGGCCGGCAGACCCATGGCAATGCGGGCGCTGGCCATGGCGCGCTGAACCATGCCCGGCGAAAGCGGGCCGCCCCGGGCGCCCCGGAACAGCGGTTCTTCGCGCGGGAGCGGCCAGGGCACGCGCGCGGCATAATCGGCAACCGCCTCGCGCACGGCGGGCAACAGCACGATCACGCGCTGCCGCCCGCCCTTGCCGGTGATCGTCAGCCGCTCGCCCAGCGGCAGCACGCCGGCCGGCAGGGCCAGCGCCTCGGCGATGCGCAGCCCCGCGCCGTAAAGCAGCAGAAGCACCGCTCGATCACGCGCGGCGATCCACGGCGCGGCCGCATCGGAAACGGTTTCTGCCAGCGCCATGGCGTCATCCGCCGAAACGGGGCGCGGCAGCCCTTTCTTGACCCGCGGTCCGCGCAGGCTTAGCGCGGCAGCCTCGGGTAGACCGGCCTGCTTGCGGGCAAAGGCCAGAAAGGCCTTGAGCGCCGAAAGTTCGCGCGCGGCCGAGGTGTTGACCAGCCCCTCGGCACGCCGGTCGGCCAGATGCTGGCGCAGGCGCGGCAAGTCCAGCCGGGCAAGGCTTGCCCAATCCTGCCCTGGCGGCAAAGCATCGAGCAGGCGCCGCGCCGTCCGGTGATAGGCGCGCACGGTATGGGGCGATCGACGCAGGCTCAGTGCCAGGTGATCGTGCCAGGCAATCAGCAGGTCGGCCCGGTCCATCGCGTTCAGGCCACCAGCGTCGCCGGTACAAGCTCGCCCAGCAGTGCATCGAGCAGGAGCATGCCTGCCTCCGTCACGATCAGGCGCGGGCCATCCTCGCGCAGCAGGCCGGCGCGATGGTAAAAGGCGCGCTTGGCGGGATCGATCAACCCCGCTTCGCCAAGGCCGAACCGCGCCGCCAGGGCTGTCACGTCCACGCCTTCGTTCAGGCGCAGGCCCATCAGCAGTGCTTCGCTGGCCTGTTCGGCGCGGCCAAGCCGGCGTTGTTCCACCAGGCCATGCCCCTGTTCGGCCACGGCACGCAGATAGTTCTCCGGTTTCTTGTGCCGCACCGTGGCCGTTTCCAGCCGTCGCCCGTGGGCGCCCGGTCCGATCCCCGCATAGTCGCCATAGCGCCAGTACGTCAGGTTGTGGCGGCTTTCCTCGCCAGGGCGGGCGTGGTTGCTGATTTCATAGGCGGGCAGGCCGGCAGTGCCTGTCATCTCGCGCGTCAGAGCAAAGAGATCGGCGGCGGCATCGTTGTCGAGCGGGGTAAACCGCCCTTCGCGCACCAGCGTGGCAAAGCGGGTGCCCGGCTCGATCGTCAGCTGGTAAAGCGAAAGATGCCCGGTTCCGAGCGCCAGGGCGCGGGCCAGTTCGGCTCGCCAGGTGTCCGGCGTCTGGCCGGGCCGTGCATAGATAAGGTCGAATGTCACCCGCGCGAAATGGCGCTGGGCGATGGCCAGTGCGGCCAGCCCCTCGGCGCTGTCGTGCAGCCGGCCGAGAAAGTGCAGCGTCTCGTCATCCAGCGCCTGAAGCCCGAGCGAGACACGGTTGATGCCCGCATCGGCCAAGGCCGCGAAATTGGCGGCCTCGACGGAAGACGGATTTGCCTCGAGTGTTATCTCGATCGTGTCGGCTAGATGCCAGTGCCGCCCCGCTGCCGCGATCAGCCGCGCCACCAGCGCCGGCGGCATCAACGAGGGCGTACCGCCGCCGAAGAAGATGGAGGTTAGCGCGCGCCCGGGCAGCAGCGCCGCTTCGTGCGCCATGTCGGCCAGCAGTGCCGCTTCCCACGCGACCATGTCATGCTGCGCGCGAACGTGGCTGTTGAAATCGCAATAGGGGCATTTGGCCAGGCAGAACGGCCAGTGGATATAGAGCGCGAGCGGCGGCATCGCCGCAGACTACGCCGTAAACTGCGCGGCGACCAGCTTGGCAAAAGCTCGCGCGCGGTGGCTCATGGCGTTCTTTTCGGCCGGGTCGAGTTCCGCGAAAGTGCGCGTTTCGCCGTTCGGCACGAACACCGGGTCATAGCCGAAACCTGCCGTGCCGCGCGGTGGCCAGGTCAAAGTGCCGTCGATCCGTCCCTCGTAGGTCTGCGCCTCGCCATCGGGCCAGGCCAGCGCCAGCATCGACGTGAACCAGGCGTCGCGCGGCGTATCGGGGCCGAGCTGGGCGAGCTTGCCTTCCACTTTGCCCATGGCCAGATACCAGTCGCGCCCCGGGCCGCCCTCGCGCGGGCCGGCCTGCGCCCAATCGGCTGTGTAGACCCCCGGCGCGCCACCCAGCGCGGCAACGCTCAGCCCGGAATCGTCCGATAGCGCAGGCAGGTTGGCGGCGCGCGCGGCGGCATGCGCCTTGAGCAGCGCGTTCTCGGCAAAAGTCGTGCCGTCTTCATCCGGCTCGGGCAGGCCCAGCTCGCCGGCCGATATGCATGTCATGCCATAGGGTGACAGCAGGGCCTGCATTTCGGCCAGCTTGCCCCGGTTGTGCGTGGCGATGACCAGCTTGCTTGGGCGCAGCCTGCGTATCACCGGGCAACGGCCTGTTCCTGTGCCGCGAATATGTCCGCGCAGCCCAGACGCGCCAGACGGAGCAGGCGCAGCAGGCTTTCCTCGTCATAGGTCGCGCCTTCGGCCGTCGCCTGGACTTCGGCGATGTGGCCCCCTTCGATCAGCACGAAATTGGCATCGGCATCGGCCGAACTGTCTTCCACGTAATCGAGATCGAGCACCGGCGTGCCCTTGACGATGCCGCAGGAAATCGCCGCCACTTTGCGGGTCAGCGGATCGTCGTGCAGTGCCCCGGCATCGAGCAGCTTCTGAACGGCCAGGCGCAGCGCCACCCATGCGCCGGAAATCGCCGCGGTGCGTGTGCCGCCATCGGCCTGGATCACGTCGCAATCCAGCGTGATCTGCCGCTCGCCCAGTTTCTTGAGGTCGGTGACCGCGCGCAACGAGCGGCCGATCAGCCGCTGGATTTCCTGAGTGCGGCCCGATTGCCTGCCTTTCGCCGCCTCGCGGCTCCCGCGGGTGTGGGTGGCGCGGGGCAGCATCGAATATTCCGCCGTCACCCAGCCCTCGCCCTTGCCGCGCAGGAACGGCGGTACACGTTCCTCAACAGATGCCGTCACCAGTACCTTGGTGTCACCGAACCCGATCAGCACCGAGCCTTCGGCGTGCTTGGTGAAATGGGTTTCGATCGCGATGGCCCGCATCTGATCGGGGGAGCGGCCGGAAGGGCGCATGGTGAACGGTTCCTTGATCTGGGCTGTTGAATGCGCCCGCCGCCTTGGCCGATTGCGCGCCCAGCCGCAAGCAAATCCCTTGAGCCTGCCGCCAGGGGGCCTACATATGGGCATGGTATGAACGGCCCCACCCTCACCGAACTGTCCAACCGCGCCCGCGACATTTTCCGCCTCGTGGTGGAAGGCTATATCGCCTCGGGCCAGCCAGTCGGGTCGAAGACTCTTGCGGGTACCGGCGGGGTCAACCTGTCGCCGGCTTCGATCCGTTCGGTCCTGCAGGAGTTGCAGGACGCCGGGCTGCTGGCCGCACCTCATACCAGCGCGGGCCGCATGCCCACCGAAATGGGCCTGCGCCTGTTCGTAGACGGCATCATGCAGGTGGCCGAACCCACGCAGGCCGAACGCGCGCAGATCGAGCGCGGCCTTGCCACCGGCGGCACGATCGAGGCGGCGCTGGCCGCGGCGACGACGGCGCTGTCGGAGCTATCGGCCGGGGCCGGCGTGATCATGGTGCCCCGCCGCGAGCCGCGGCTGGTGCAACTGTCGTTCGTGCCGCTGGCGCCCGCGCGCGCACTGGCCGTGCTGGTGGCGGAAGACGGCGGGATCGAGAACCGGCTGATCGATCTGCCCGCGCCGACGCCTGCGTTCGTGCTGGAACAGGCGTCCAACTATCTCACCGCGCGGCTTGCCGGCCGCACCCTGAGCGAAGCCGTTGCCGTCATTCGCGGCGAAATCGCCGGCGGGCGCAGCGCGCTCGATGCGGCGAGTGCCGATCTCGTGCAGCGCGGCCTCGTTGTATGGACGATGGACGCGGCGCAGCGGCCGGTGCTGGTCGTGCGCGGACAGGCCAACCTGCTGGACGAAACCGCGCTTGGCGACATCGAGCGCGTGCGTCTGCTGCTTGACGAACTGGAAAGCGCCGAAGCGATCGCCGGCGTGCTCGACGCCGCGCGCGAGGCGCAGGCCACGCGTATTTTCATCGGCAGCGAAAACCGCCTGTTCTCGCTGTCGGGCTCGTCGGTCATCGCTTCGCCCTGGCGTGACGGGGAAGGGCGCGTGGTCGGCGTGGTCGGCGTGATAGGGCCAACGCGGTTGAATTATGCGCGCGTCGTCCCCATGGTGGATTTCACCGCCCAGTCACTGGGCAAGCTCATCGCACAAGACGGATTTTCACGCAAATGACGGATAACGAGACGCGCCCCCATGACCCTGAAATGGAAGCCGAACTGGCTGGCGTGCCCGAGGATTTGAAGGAATCCGGCGCAGCCCCGGCCGACGATCCGGCAAGCGAACTTGCCGCGCTGCGCGATTCGCTGGAAGCGGCCCGCCAGGATGTGCTCTATGCCAAGGCGGAAACGCAGAACGTGCGGCGGCGTCTTGAGAAGGATATCGCCGATGCGCGCGCCTATGCCGCCACCGCTTTTGCCCGCGATATCCTGTCGGTGGCCGATAATCTCGCCCGCGCGCTCGAAACCATTCCGGCCGACCTGCGCGACGACGAGAAATTCAAGAGCCTGGTCACCGGCCTAGAAGCCACCGGCCGCGAGATCGAGAAGGTCTTCGGCAACCACGGTATCGCGCGCATCGCCGCCAGGGGATTGCCGCTCGATCCGCATCACCATCAGGCGATGATGGAAGTGCCCTCGGCCGAGCACGAGCCCGGCACGGTAATTCAGGAGCTGCAGGCCGGCTACACCATCAAGGACCGGCTGCTACGCCCCGCGATGGTGGTCGTCGCCAAGAAGCCCGACTGAAACTCCGACCGCGGCTTCGGGTTCCGTCATCGCCTGGAACCAACCTGGGCGCTCCATCGTAAACCGTTCGTGACGACGGGAGGCAGATGGAGAATCTCTGATGAACAGGAAGCTTCTGATTCCTGCGTCGATGGTTCTGGCGGCGCTTTCCCTCGGCGGCTGCGCGCGCAACTATGCGGGCGAGGGAGGCCTGGCCGGGGCCGGCGTCGGCGCTGCGGTGGCAGGCATTTCCGGCGGCAATGTCGGCACCGGGGCCGTCATCGGCGGGGCGGTTGGCGCAGTGGCCGGTTCGCAGGTCGACAAGGACTGCTGGCGCCGCGATGCCGACGGGCGCCGTTACCGCGCCTGCTGATCGAACGGCAGCACGGCCCGATAGGCTGCCAGCGGCGGCTTGTCGGGCAGGTGCGCACCCCGCTGCAACAGGAACGCGTGACGGACAATCTCGGCCTGCTGTTCCAGGCCATAGCGGGCAAAGGGCCTGCCGGGCGCCAGCACATAGCCATAGCGGCAGAACGGATGGCGGCGCAGTGGCAGGAAAACGCCATGCTGCCATTGCCACACGTGGCACAGCTCGTGAATAAACAGCCCCTGCAACGACAGGCCGGCTTGCGAGAAATCGTCGGACCAGCAATCGGCGCGGGGATGGAAATGAATGTGCCCCATCGGGGCCATGACCACATTTGCCGGCTGCAACGGCCACCAGCGCCGGCGCCGCAGCGTCACCCGCGGCCAGGCGATCGCGTCGCCATAGATGCTGCGGGCCAGTTCCACTTCGCCAACGGATAGAGGGCGGGCGGTTCTCATGATCCGGTCGTCGCTACCGCGACCGGGCGCTACATCCCCTCCATCTCATGCTCGCCGTGATGCTCGCCATGATGCTCAGTTGCCGGGGCGCTATCGACAGCACTGGCACCCGGTGCCACGACTTTGGCCTTGACGGTAGCCTTGTCGCCATTGTCGAGCGTGATGGTCAATTCCGCCACCCCGCCGGCTTTCAGCGTCGGTGCCAGGTCGAACAGCATGACATGATTGCCGCCAGGCTTGAATTCCACGCTCCTGCCCGATTCCAGCGGCACCTGCATCAACGGTGTCATCTGCATCATGCCGTCCTTCATCGTGTTCTGATGCATTTCGGCGCGCTCTGCGCCATCTACATGCACCGCAACCAGGTGGCGCATCGGGCCGCTGCCCTGGGCCACGGTGAAATAGGCCGCGCCCGGATTGCCGGCCACGGCGGGCAGTTGCACCACGGCGTCGGTCAACGTCGTCCCCGGCGCGTTTTCAGGGGTGGCGTCAAGGCTTGCCGTCGCGCTCGGGCCGCCGTCGGGGGCAGGTTTGCCGCACCCTGCCACTGCCGAAAACAAGGCAATGGCGAACATGGTCGATCCGGCTGGAACGGGTGCGCGCATACGAGGCCATCCTTATTCAAAGCGGCGAGAAAATCTGGCGGAGCCATAGCATGCGCGGGGCTTGTGCCAAGCGCAAGCGCACCTATATCCCGCCCGTAACGAGCCGCCAAGGTGGTGCCTGCCCACATGGGGGACGCCCGGTTTAGCGGTGTCAACACGCGAAGGATATGGGGAAACATGGCTAAAGTTATCGGTATCGATCTTGGCACGACCAACAGCTGCGTCGCCGTGATGGACGGCGGCACGCCCAAGGTCATCGAAAATTCGGAAGGCGCCCGCACGACGCCTTCGATCGTGGCCTTTACCAAGGATGGCGAGCGGCTGATCGGTCAGCCCGCCAAGCGCCAGGCCGTGACCAATCCCGACAATACGATCTTTGCGGTCAAGCGTCTGATCGGCCGTCGTTTCGACGATCCGCTGACCCAGAAGGACACCCAACTGGTGCCCTACACGATCACCAAGGGCAAGAACGGCGACGCCTGGGTAAGCGCAGGCGGGCAGGACTACAGCCCTTCGCAGATCTCGGCCTTCACCTTGCAGAAGATGAAGGAAACCGCCGAAAGCTATCTCGGCGAGACCGTGACTCAGGCGGTCATCACCGTGCCGGCCTATTTCAACGACGCGCAACGCCAGGCGACCAAGGATGCCGGGCAGATCGCCGGCCTTGAAGTGCTGCGCATCATCAACGAGCCGACCGCGGCAGCGCTGGCCTATGGCCTCGACAAGCAGGACGGCAAGACCATTGCCGTCTACGATCTCGGCGGTGGTACCTTCGACATCTCCATCCTCGAAATCGGCGATGGCGTTTTCGAAGTGAAGTCGACCAATGGCGATACGTTCCTGGGCGGCGAAGATTTCGATACGGCGCTGGTCGAATATCTGGCGGACAAGTTCAAAAGCAAGGAAGGCCTGGATCTGCGCGGCGACAAGCTTGCGCTCCAGCGCCTCAAGGAAGCGGCGGAAAAGGCCAAGATCGAGTTGTCCTCGGCCCAGACCACCGAAATCAACCTTCCGTTCATCACCGCCCGCATGGAAGGCGGCAGCACCACGCCGTTGCATCTGGTGGAAACGATCAGCCGCGCCGATCTGGAACGCCTGGTGGCCAAGCTGATCGACCGCACGCTCGAGCCCTGCCGCAAGGCGCTGGCCGACGCCGGCCTTTCGGCCAAGGACGTTGACGACGTGGTGCTCGTGGGCGGCATGACCCGCATGCCCCGCGTGCGCGAAGTGGTGAAGGACTTTTTCGGCAAGGATCCGCACACCGGCGTGAACCCTGACGAAGTCGTGGCCATGGGGGCTGCGATCCAGGCCGGCGTCCTGCAGGGCGATGTCAAGGACGTGCTGCTGCTCGACGTGACGCCGCTTTCGCTGGGCATCGAAACGCTGGGCGGCATCATGACCAAGATGATCGACCGCAACACCACGATCCCCACCAAGAAGAGCCAGGTCTATTCCACCGCGGAAGACAACCAGCAGGCCGTGACGATCCGGGTGTTCCAGGGCGAGCGCGAAATGGCGCAGGACAACAAGCTGCTCGGCCAGTTCGATCTGGTCGGCATTCCGCCCGCGCGGCGCGGCGTGCCGCAGATCGAAGTGACGTTCGATATCGACGCCAACGGCATCGTCAACGTTTCGGCCAAGGACAAGGGCACCGGCAAGGAACAGCAGATCCGCATCCAGGCCTCGGGCGGCCTGTCGGATGCCGATATCGACCAGATGGTTCGCGATGCCGAAAAGTTCGCGGCCGAGGACAAGAAGCGCCGCGAGGCTGCCGAGGCCAAGAACAATGCCGAAAGCCTGGTACATGCCACCGAGCGGCAGCTTGAAGAGCATGGCGACAAGGTGGACGCGGGCCTCAAGGCCGAGATCGAGGCGGCGCTGGCCGAGGCCAGGACCGCGATCGAAAGCGGCAATGTCGACGATATGAATGCCAAGACCCAGGCGCTGACCGAAAAGGCGATGAAGCTGGGCCAGGCGATCTACGAAAAGGAACAGGCCGGCGCGGCCTCGCCCGGGGCCGAGGCGCCCAAGGACGATGGCGTTGTCGACGCCGAGTTTTCGGAAGTGGACGACACCAAGGCTTGATCTGCAACATGATCCCCTCCCTTGTCGCGCATTGTGGCGGGGGAAGGGGAGAGGGGACCAGGAACGCCTTTTCATGGCATTCGCCCAGGCCCTCTCCCCTCGCGGGGCGAGGGCTTTCTTATGGCAGTTGAAGCCGATTATTACGAATTGCTGGAAGTGGAACGGACGGCCGACGACAAGGTCATCAAATCCGCGTTCCGCAAGCTGGCGATGAAATACCACCCCGACAAGAACCCGGGGTGCCGCGACTCCGAAGCCCGGTTCAAGCAGATCAACGAGGCTTATGCCTGCCTCTCCGACCCGCAAAAGCGGGCGGCCTATGATCGCTATGGCCATGCCGCGTTTCAGCAGGGCGGGCCCGGTGGTGGATTTTCCGGCAGCGAATTCAGCGACATCGGCGATATATTCGAAACGATCTTTGGCGGTGCTTTCGGCGGTGGCGGCAGGCAGCAGGGTCGGCGTGGCGCCGATCTGCGCTATGACATGGAAGTAACGCTTGAAGAGGCGTTCCATGGCAAGACAGCCGAAATCACGGTCGAAGTGTCGCAGACGTGCGAGCCCTGCAACGGTTCGGGCGCCACGCCGGGCACTTCGGCACGGCGCTGCAACCTGTGCGGCGGGCATGGCAAGGTACGCGCGCAGCAGGGCTTCTTCATGGTCGAACGCGCCTGCCCCAATTGCCACGGGCGCGGCGAGGTGATCGAAAAGCCCTGCCGCCATTGCCGTGGCGAAGGACGCGTCGATCTGCCCCAGACTCTGGCCGTTGACATTCCCGCGGGCGTCGATACCGGCACGCGCATCCGCCTTGCCGGCAAGGGCGAAGCCGGCCCGAACGGCGCCCCGCCGGGCGATCTGTACATTTTCCTGCATATCGCCCGTCACCGGATGTTCGAACGCGACGGCACGACATTGCTGACCCGAGCCCCGATCAGTTTCACCACGGCGGCGCTGGGCGGGGAAATCCAGATTCCAGGCCTCGATGGCAGCCGTCACACCATCGAGATCCCCGCCGGCATCCAGTCGGGCAAGCAATTGCGCAAGCGCGGCGCCGGCATGCCCGTGTTGCAGGGGCGCGGCACGGGCGATCTCGTGGTGGAAATACAGGTCGAAACGCCCACCAAGCTTTCGGCCCGCCAGCGTGAATTGCTGCGGGAATTCCAGGCCACCGAAACCGGCGAGGAGTGCCCGCAATCCAAGGGCTTTTTCGAGCGGATCAAGGATGCCTGGACCGATTTGACCGAATAGGCGGCCTGGCGCTTTGCCTCAATCCTCCGGCGCGGCTTCCTTCCGGGACGAAAACGAGGGGGAACGGGGAAAGCCGGGGGCATCCGGCCTTGCAAAGCGCGCATTCACTTCGGCTTTCAGGCCGGTCACCAGATCGGGATCGGCCGTCAGGTGCGGCGCTTCCTCGTCCAGAATGGCCAGGAACGCATCGCGTTTGAAATCTTCCGCCAGAGCCGGGTCGAGCGGGGTGTCGAGCGATGAGCATATCATGTCGATCAACCGCTCCGCCCCGTTCAGCCGGCCCCACAGATAATCGTTTTCCCGCCAGGCGCGGCTGAAAAACGCACCGAAGTGCGTGAAGGCGATGCCCTTGAGGCAGGCCCGCGTGCCGCCGCCACGGATCGCGGTGGCGTCTTCGGGCGAAATGCGATCCACTTTGACCGGGTCGAACTCGCCCAGGCCATCGCCCTGGAACAGGGGCAGCGTGGCCACATCATAGAACGGGAAGCCGAGATAGGCGTGCAGGAAGCGGCGGCGCAGGGGTTTGCCCATGGCCGACAAGGCGTGCACGAACAGCCCGTCCACTTCATCGTCCAGCCGTGCCAGATCGCGCCGCGCGGCGATCGCGGAAAGCACCGCGCCAGGGTCTTCGCGCACCACGGCGGCGCTGGCGGCAAAGCCGGGGCCGAGCCCCGGCAGGCTGGCCCGCGCCTGATACAATCCCTGCGCGCGATAGATCACGTCGCGCGTCGCCTCGCGCGCGGCCGGATCGATCTGCGCCGCCTCGTCCCAATCGGCCGTCAGCCGGCGAGCCAGCAGCTTGAGACGGCGGACGCGAAAGCCCAGGTCATGCGCGCGGAAAAAGGCGATGGCCTGCGTCGTGGCGCCACCGCCCGGCGCGCTCAGGTTATCCAGTCCCTGGCGGGCCAGATGCCGCCATAGCACCTCTTCCACGCCCTGGTTGTCGTCGGCCGGCAGGGCCTGGGCGATCACGTCGGCCAGATCGTCGACAATGCCGGCCAGCTTGACCTGGGCATAGCCGTGAAAGGCATAGCCGGCCTGCTGCGCGGCGGCCTGCTGTGCCCGGGCGCGCCAGGCGATCAGCCGCTTCGGACTGGGCCTGTCAAAGAACAGCGTATGGCCGAACAGGCGCGCCACGGTCTCTTCGATCTCCGGCTCGAGCGCATCGACGATCGCCCGCAGCCGCAGCCGGTCGCGCGATTGCCGCTCAAGCGCTTCCAGGTTGTCGCGGATCGGCTGTTCGCGCGGGATAGTGGACAGCGCACCGAAAATGGCGGCAAGAAAGCCCACCGGTGCGGCCGGGCGCGGTCCTTCTGCCGGCGTACGTGGCGCCGGGTCGAGATAGACGAAGCGCCGGTCGACCTCGCGCCGCGACGGGCGGCGGGACAGCGCGGCCACGGCCGGGGCAAACGGGCGGTTCACCAGCACCGCGCCGTCCACCAGCGCGGCCTGGTCCAGCGTGCCCCTTCGCCAGCGCTGCGGCATGATCCGTTGCAGAAAAGCCGAACGGCCGGGCCAGGGTTCGGCGCGTTCGGTCACCAGCCGGTCGATCTCGGCCACGGTCAGCGGCGGAAAGGCGCCCGGAAAGCTGGCCGTCGCGCGCGCTGCCATCACCAGTTCGGGCAACGGTGCCAGCGCCTCGCCGGTATGGGCGCGCGCCTCGGCGCGAAACCCGATGGCCAGGCGGTGCTCGTTCTCTTCCACCAACGGTGGGCTGTTGAGACGCAAGGGGGCGGGGTGCCCGGCAAAATCGGTGGCCGTTACCATCAGGTCGATGGGGTGGCCCGGCGGCAGGAGCGGAGCGGCATTGCCGCTGCGCGCCATGGCGTCCAGCGCCTCGGCAAGCAGGCGCGAAAAGCCGATGCCGCTGAACGGCGGGGCGAACCAGCGCGCGCGGATCAGGCGCGAAACCTTGCGCCGCACTTCGCCGCCGATATTCGACAGGCGGGTTTCGGCCGCTACCTGCCGCGCCAGCTCGCTGCCCGAGGGGCGCAGGGCCGGCCAGCGCAGTACGGCCCATACCAGCGGCTGGGCCCAGAACTTGGCAAAGCGGCCCCATGGCCGGGCATCGGGATCGAGCAGCACGTCGCTGTCCGCCCGGGTCAGCCACAGCCGGGTGAGAGGCTCCAGGCTCTGCCCCGTGGCCAGGGCCTGGGCCAGGAAGACGGCATTGATCCCTCCGGCGCTCGCCCCCGAAAGAATGTCGACCAGCACGCGCAGGCGCAGATCGCGCTCGGCTTCTATCGTGTGCAGCAGGCGTACCCACACATCTTCGATGCCCGGCAGCGGCGCGATCCCGGGAAGAAGCGCCGGGGCGGTGGCGGGTTTGGCATGAACGGCGCGACTGGCGCGCGAAAGATGCCATAATTCCTTGGTGACCCCGTGCATGTAGACCGCCAGGCTGATGCCGCCGGTGGATACTAGGGCTAGTCGCAGTTCTTTCTGCCGCATGGACGCATGCATGGCAGGGATTGACGCGCACGGCCAGTAGGGACGAAGCCAGTAGGGATGAAAGCCGGCAGGGACGGGGGATTTCCGGAAAGGATGTAAGACGGCCCGACGCCATTAACCTTGACGTGTCAAGTTTACCGACAATTTACGCAAGGGCCGCTATGCCGTTGTCGACAAAAGCCTTGAAGCGCCTAGCGGGATGACCCTGGCCCGATGATCCGCCTGTTCAAACACTATATCCCCAATGCCGTTTTCCTGCTGGGGATCATCGATTTCTGGCTGCTGATGCTTGCCGGCGAACTGGGCTGGACAGTGCGCGCGCACCAGATCGGCATCGATGTCGGCTATCCCGGCGATCGCATCTGGCCGCTGCTGGCCTATGCCGGCGTCGTGCATACCGCCATGGTCGCCGTAGGCGTCTATGGTTCCGATGCGCTGCGCTCGATCCGCTATGCCACGGCGCGGCTGATGGTGGCGGTCAGCCTGGGCATCATCGCGGTATCGGTGGTCTATTTCATGATCCCCGGGCGCACGCTGTGGCGGTCAAACCTGTTCTACGCGATGGTCTTCTCGCTCGTCTTCCTGGTGGGCGTGCGGCTGGTGCTGGGCGGTTTTCTGGGCACCGCCGCCTTTCGTCGCCGCGTGCTGGTCCTGGGCGCCGGGCACCGGGCCGCCAGGCTGCGCAAGCTGGGCGAGCGGCCCGAGGCCGGCTTCGTCATTGTCGGCTACGTGGCGATGAAAACGCAGACGCCGGTGGTCGAAGAAGCGATCAGCCGCGATGCATTGCCCAACCTCACGCGCTTTGTCGAAAACCTGGGCGTGAGCGAGGTGGTCCTGGCGCTCGAGGAACGCCGCAACGCGCTGCCGCTCAAGGATCTGCTGCGCATCAAGACCACCGGCGTGCACGTCAACGATTTTTCCACCTTCGTCGAACGCGAAACCGGGCGCGTCGATCTCGACACGGTCAATCCCAGCTGGCTGATCTTTTCCGATGGCTTCTCGTCGGGCCGGATGCTGTCGGGCGCGGTCAAGCGCCTGTTCGACATATGTGCCAGCCTGCTGTTGCTGCTGCTGACGGCACCAGTCATCCTGCTGTTCGCGATCCTGGTCAAGCTCGACAGTAAAGGCCCGGCGTTCTTCCGGCAAACCCGCGTCGGACTTTACGGAGAGACGTTCAATCTGATCAAGCTGCGCTCGATGCGCATCGATGCCGAGGCCGCCGGCGCGCAGTGGGCGACCAAGAACGACCCCCGCGTCACGCGCATCGGCCGCCTGATCCGCAAGCTGCGCATCGACGAGCTGCCGCAGACCTGGACGGTTCTGAAAGGCCAGATGAGCTTTGTCGGCCCGCGTCCCGAGCGGCCCGAATTCGTGTTCGATCTCGAACAGCACCTGCCCTATTATGCCGAACGCCATATGGTGAAGCCGGGCATAACCGGCTGGGCGCAGATCAACTATCCCTATGGCGCCTCGATCGAGGACGCGCGCCACAAGCTCGAATACGATCTTTATTACGCCAAGAATTATACGCCGTTTCTCGATCTTCTGATCCTGCTGCAGACCTTGCGTGTCGTTCTCTGGCACGAAGGCGCCCGCTGAGGCCGATGGCCATGCATGCCCCTGCCGCGTCTGTCGGATCATCCATGGGATTGGGCCAATGGATCTTTGCGGCGGCCGCTTTCGGTGCTCTCGTTCTGGGCATGTGGCAGATCGAGCGGCAGCGGCGCGGCCGGCCTGTCAGCCGCGTGGCCATCGGTGCCGTGCTGGTCAGCGCGGTCTGGGCACTGCTGGAAGCGGCGTTCGGCCCGTTGCATCCCCTGCCGTTGCTGGGCGACGTCGTGCGCAATCTTTCCTGGCTGCTGGTCGTCTATCGCCTGTTCGCGCGAGACGGGCGGCATGAATCGGTGGCACCGGTGCGGCCCGTGCTGGTGGTGCTGGCCATCGTCGAATTGCTGCAACTGGTGCTGATGGCGCTCAACTGGCGCTACGAGGCCATCGCGCCGGCGGTGGAGATGATCTTCCAGATTTCGGTCATGCTGCGTCTGCTGATGGTGACCGGCGCTTTGGTGCTGGTGCACAATCTCTATGCCGGGGCGATGACTGCCCAGCGCGCGGCCGTACGGTGGACATGCGCCGCGCTGGCGCTGATCTGGGGTTACGATCTCAATTTCTACACGATCGCCTATCTGGTGCGCGGCGTGCCGGCCGAGCTGGTAGGTCTGCGCGCCATGGCCGCCTTGATCGGCATCGTCCTTCTGGCCATCGGCGCGGCGCGCGAACGTGCCGCCGGGCGCTTTTCACCCTCGCGAGTCGTGGCGTTCCAGTCGCTCTCGCTGCTGGTGATCGGTGGCTACATGCTGGTCATGGTGGGTGTGGCGCAATCGGTTGCCTGGCTGGGTGGCAGCGCCACGATGCTCACCCAGCTTGGCTTTGCCTTTGCCAGCACGGTGCTGATCTTGGCCCTGATGCCCGCGGGGCGGCTGCGTGGCTGGCTCAACGTCATGGTGTCCAAGCACTTTTTCCAGCATCGTTACGATTACCGGGCGGAATGGCTGCGCTTTACCAACACGATCGGCCGGGGCGGCGCCAAGGGGGCCGGCGCGGCCGATGATGCCGTGCCGCTGCATGCGCGCGTCGTTCAGGCCCTGGCCGATATCACCGACAGCGCGCGTGGCGCCTTGCTCGTTCCGTGCGACAGCGGCGAACTGGTACTGGCGGCGCGCTGGCAGTGGCCCACGCTCGATGTGCCTGCCCACGCCATGAGCGCGGCCGACGCGGCGTTTTTCGAAAAGTGCGGTTTCATCGTCGATCTCGACGAAGTGCGGAGCGGCGTGGATCACCAGGGCGAGGCGCAGGTCACTCCCCGCTGGATGATTGCGGAAGACGCCATCTGGGCTCTCGTTCCCCTGCTTCATTTCGACCGATTGGTGGGCCTGGTCATGCTCGGCCGGCCGGCGCTGGCGCGCAAGCTCGATTGGGAAGACTTCGATCTCCTGCGCGTGGTTGGCCACCAGCTGGCAAGCTATATCGCCGAAAGCAACGGCCAGATCGCCCTGCTCGAAGCCAGCCGGTTCGACGAGTTCAACCGCCGCATCGCGTTCGTCATGCACGATATCAAGAACCTGGCCAGCCAGCTTGGCCTGCTGGCCCGCAATGCAGAGCGGCACGCCGACAATCCCGAGTTCCGCAAGGACATGCTGGTGACGCTCGGCAATTCGGCGGACAAGCTCAACGCACTGATTGCCCGCCTCTCGCGCTATGGGGCGGGCAATGTCGACCAACTGGCCCCGGTCGATGCCCTCGCTGTGGCCCAGGCGCTGGCCGCGCGCTGGCCCCATGGCGTTGCCGGTGCGCAGGTGGTCGCGGCACCGGGCGAACCGTGCGTGGTAATGGCCCACCGCGAAACGCTCGATCAGGTGCTGACCCATCTGGTGCAAAACGCTATCGATGCCAGCCGGCCAGGTGGCGCGGCGGTGGTGCAGGTGCGCCAAGAGGGGCTTCATGGCTGCATCGACGTGATCGATAGCGGCAGCGGCATGAGCGCAGAATTCGTCCAGGGCGGCCTGTTCAAGCCCTTCGTCTCCACCAAGCCGGGCGGCTTTGGCATCGGCGCGTTCGAGGCGCGCGAACTGGTGCGTGCCATGCGCGGACGGCTCGACGTGGAAAGCCGTGAAGGGCTGGGCAGCCGCTTTTCGGTACGGCTGCCGCTGGCCAGCACCGCCACCTTTGCCCATTCGGATTCCCAGCAGGAAATTGCACGATGACCGATGCCCGTTCCAGGCCTTTGCCCAAGCTGCTCATCGTGGAAGACGATCCCGGCCTTCAGGCACAGCTGAAATGGGCCTATGACGATTTCGAAGTATTCATCGCCGGTGATCGCGCCGCCGCGTTGACGTTGTTGCGCGCCGAAGAGCCGCCCGTCGTAACGCTCGATCTGGGCCTGCCGCCCGATCCCGACGGCGTGAGCGAAGGCTTCGCCGTGCTGGACGAGATCATGGCGATCAAGCCGGATACCAAAGTGATCGTCGCGTCGGGACACGGCGCGCGCGAATCCGCTTTGCGCGCGGTGGCGCAGGGCGCCTATGATTTCTATCCCAAACCGGTCGATATCGATGCGCTGGGCCTGATCGTGCGCCGGGCCTTGCATCTCCACCGCCTTGAAGCGGAAAACCGTGCGCTCGCCACCCGCGCCCCGGCCGACAACCGCGTGCTGGGCCGGATGATCACCGCCGCGCCGGAAATGGTGAAAGTGGCCCGCACGATCGAGCGCGTGGCCAATACCAACGTCTCGGTCATGCTGCTGGGCGCCAGCGGCACGGGCAAGGAACTGCTGGCGCGCGGCCTGCACGAGGCATCGGGCCGGGCCAATGGCGCCTTCATCGCCATCAACTGCGCGGCAATTCCGGAAAATCTGCTGGAAAGCGAACTGTTCGGCCATGAAAAGGGCGCTTTCACCGGCGCCGTCAAGACCACCGAAGGCAAGATCGAGCAAGCCGACGGCGGCACCCTGTTTCTCGACGAAGTGGGCGACATCCCGCTTCAGCTTCAGGTCAAGCTGTTGCGCTTTCTGCAGGAACGCACGATCGAGCGGATCGGCGGCCGCCGCTCCATTGCGGTCGACACGCGCATCGTCTGCGCCACGCACCAGAACCTGGAAGCGATGATTGCCGACGGGCGCTTTCGCGAAGACCTGTGGTATCGCCTGGCCGAAATCGTTATCAGGATCCCGAGCCTTGCCGAACGGCCAGGCGATGCGACGCTGCTGGCCAAGGCCTTTCTCACCCGCTTTGCCGCGCAGATGAACCCGGCGGTGAAAGGCTTTGCGCCCGATGCCCTGGCGGCGATCGACAGCTGGGGCTGGCCCGGCAACGTGCGCGAGCTGGAAAACCGGGTAAAGCGCGCGGTGATCATGGCCGATGGCCGGCTGGTCGCCGCGGCCGATCTCGATCTTCCATCGGGCGATGCCGGGGCGGAAAACCCGCTCAATCTGAAAGCCGTGCGCGAGGCGGCCGATCGCAAGGCCATCCGCCACGCGCTGGCGCGCAGCGAAGGCAACATTTCCAGCACGGCGCGGCTGCTCGGTATCAGCCGGCCCACGCTCTATGACCTGCTCAAGCAGTATGACATGCAAAACTGATCCCCGGCGTCGGCGCGTGCGGCAGCACGGTGCGGCCTTGGTCGGCGTTCTGGCGCTCGTCGCGACGTCCGGCCTGCCGGCCGCCGCCGATGCGCCACCGCTCGACAGCGTGCGGGCCGGCGCCCGCGCGGCGCTTGCCCGGCGCGATCCGATCTCTGCCGAAGTCGCGCTGCGCGATGCCCTGCGCCGCGGTGCGCCGGCCGATGCCCTGCGGGCCGATCTTGCCGCTGCTTTGCTGGCGCGGGGGGCCAGGGCCGATGCCCATGCGCTGCTCGATGAGCCGGCGGGTTTCACGCCCGATACGGCCGCGTTCGGCTGGCGCATGCGCGGCGAGCTGGCGCTTGCCGAAAGGCGCCTGCCCGACGCGGGGCGGGCATTCGATCAGGCGTTGCGCCTGACGCCGGCCGATGCGGATCTGTGGGTGTCGATCGCGCGCCTGCGCTTTGCCGGCGGCGAACAGGCGCAGGCCATCGCGGCTGCGACCCGCGCGGTGGCCCTCGCGCCGCAAAGTGCCCGCGCTCTGACGCTGCGCGGCCTGCTGGTGCGCGAGCAATTCGGCCTGCGCGCGTCGCTGCCCTGGTTCGAACAGGGCCTTCGGCTTCACCCTCGCGATCCCGATCTGCTGGCCGAATACGCCGCCACGCTGGGCGACATGGGCCAGGCCCGGGCCATGCTGACCGTGGTGCGCCGCCTGGCCGAAGTGGACCCGGGCAATGTCCGCGCGCTTTATCTTCAAGCCGTGCTCGCCGCGCGGGGCGGGCAGGGCGATCTGGCGCGATCGATCCTGCAGCGCACGGGCACGGCGCTGCGCGACATGCCCGCGGCCATGCTGCTGGGCGGCGTGCTGGAATATCGGGCCGGCAACGTCGGCGTGGCCGCCGGCCTTTTCGCCCGCCTGGTGCGGCTTCAGCCCGATAATCTGCAAGCCCAGCAATTGCTGGCGCGGGCCATTGCCAGTGAGGGGGATGACCGCCAGGTCGTCGCGCGGTGGGGCAGCCTGGCGCGCCAGCCGTCTGCAACGCCCTATCTGCGCACGGTGGTGGCGCAGGCGTGGCAGCGGCTGGGCCAGCCGCAGCGCGCGCGGGATCTGGTCGGCCGGGCTGCGCCAGCGCCTGCCACAGCCTTTGCCGCGATGCCGTCTGATCTGCCGCTTGGCGCCCTCGCGCTGCGCTATCAGGACGGTCCCAATTTCGCCACGTCGGCCGTGCCCTATGTCAGGGGATTGCTTGCCGCGCGGCAGTACGATCGCGCGCGCGGGGTGGCCGACAGGCTGCGCGCGGCCAACCCCGGCGCGGCGGAAGCCTGGCTTCTGGCCGGCGATGTGCGGATGATGGCGGGCGATGCCAGAGGCGCTCTGGTTCAGTACGACGCAGCCGCGGCGATCCGGTTCAACGAACCCGTCCTGCGCCGCATGGATGCCGCCCTGCGCGCGGCGGGCCGCCGGCACGAGGCCGACGCCATGACCGCGCGCTATCTTGCACAAAATCCGGCAAGCCTGGTTGCCATGCGCCTGCTTGCCGCGGCCTGGGCGGCAGAGGGGCGCAGCTTCGAAGCGCAGGCGATGGCCCGGGCGCTCGCTGCGCGCGATCAGGTGCTTTAACCTGGGCGGCCATGCAAACCGGCCCGCTGCCGCCTTTGCCTGCGCCTGGCCTGCATTCAGCCCAAAGCATGTGGAAAACCCCCGGCGGACGGATCGAATGCGCCGCCTTGTGCAAAAAGGTCCTTTGACAAGACCTGCCTTGCCGCTAGCGTCGACGCCCAAGACCTGGTCACCGGTGCAACGTTTTGGCGTTGGGGTCCCGCTGTACCGGCCCAAGGCAGGAGATTGCGATGTTTGGACGCGTCAAACCACTCGACGCTATTCTGGCGACCGCCGAAAAGAAATCGCTGCATCGCTCGCTCGGTGCGTTTCAGTTGACCATGCTTGGTGTCGGCGCCGTGATCGGCACCGGCATTTTCGTGCTGACGGCCGAAGCGGCGCAGAAGGCCGGCCCCGGCATGATGGTCAGCTTCATCATTGCCGGTTTCGTCTGCGCGGTCGCCGCGCTTTGCTATGCGGAAATGGCCTCGATGGTCCCGGTTTCGGGTTCGGCCTATACCTATAGCTACGCCGTCATGGGCGAACTGGTCGCCTGGATGGTCGGCTGGGCCTTGATCCTGGAATATGCGATCGCCGCGGGTGCCGTATCGGTCGGCTGGTCCGGCTACATGATCGGCTTCGTGCAAAACAGCCTGCACATAACGGTGCCGCTGGAATTCGTGCGTGGACCGTTCGATGGTGGCCTTATCAATCTCCCGGCCATGGCGATCGCCATCATGATCACGGCCTTGCTCATTCTGGGCACGAAGGAAAGCGCCACGGTCAACGCCGTGCTGGTGGCGATCAAGATCGCTGCGCTTCTGCTGTTCATCGGGCTTACCTTGCCGATGCTGAAGGCGGGCAATTTCCAGCCTTTCGCGCCGCTCGGCTTCGCCGGCATTTCGGGCGCGGCAGCCTCGATTTTCTTTGCTTACGTGGGCTTCGATGCGGTTTCCACCGCGGCCGAGGAAACCAAGAATCCCCAGCGCAACATGCCGATCGGCCTGATCGGCAGCCTGGCGATCTGCACCGTGTTCTACATGCTGGTGGCCGCCGGGGTGATCGGCACCGTCGGTGCGCAGCCGGTTTATGGCGCGGGTCACGAGGCACTTTCGCCCGGTTCGGCCGCGTTGTCGCAGACTTGCAAATCGATCGGCGAGAATGCCGTGGTATGCTCCAAAGAGGCGCTGGCCTGGACACTGCGTTCAATCGGCCATCCGTTCATCGGCTGGCTGGTGGGATTGGCCGCCATCCTGGCGCTGCCTTCCGTCATCCTGATGATGATGTTCGGCCAGACCCGCATTTTCTTCGTGATGAGCCGCGACGGACTTCTGCCGGAATTTTTCTCAAAGGTTCATCCGCGCTTCCACACCCCGCATGTCATCACTTTGCTGACAGGCGTGTTCGTTGCCCTGTTCGCAGCGTTCTTTCCGGTGGGCCTGCTGGCCGACGTTTCCAACTCGGGAACCCTGTTTGCTTTCGGCGCGGTTTCGATCGCCGTCCTCGTCCTTCGTCGCACCGACCCTTCGCGCAAGCGTCCGTTCCGCACGCCGGCTGTCAGCATTGTCGCGCCCGTTTCGATCGCGGGCTGCATCTATCTGTTCGCCAGCTTGTCGGCCGCTACGATCCAGCTTTTCATCGGCTGGGCGGTCGTGGGGCTCATTGTCTATTACGCCTATAGCCGCCAGCGCAGCCACGTGGGTCGCGGCCTGGTCGAAGTCCACGAAACCGACAGCGACCTGCCGCCGGGCCCGGTGCCGCCGATCATCTGAGACGGCTTGTTCATTGCCCTGGAAAAAGCCGCCGTTTCCTTTGTCGGAAACGGCGGCTTTTGTTTAATTGAACGCTTCCGTTCCATTTACAGGGTGGTTTCGGCATATCCTCCCTTGAGGCTGTCGCCCACCGGCAGGCCAAGCGCCATCTTCACGGCGCCGACCACGCCCACTTCGCCCGACCAGATGGCCGCATCGCCAAGGTCCAGGCGCAGGAACAGCAGGTTGGGATCGGTCTTGCCGCCCGGATACCACGCTTCCACCGTGTTGTTCCACTGCGCGTCCAGCACCGCGCGGTCGGTCTCTTCGATCAGCACGCCGGAAAAACGGGCGAACAGATCGTGCCCTTTCGAGGAAAAGGTCGCCGTCGCCGGGCCCTGGACGGCAAAGCGGTTGTCGCGCGACGTGAAGAACCAGATGGCGTGGTCGGCGTCCTTGTCCAACTGCGCCGTCATCGGCGCCGCGCTGTCTGGGTCGGCATCGAGCTGCAGCATCACGAACGGCGAATGGTCCAGCGCTTTCCAGAATTTTTCCTTCAGTTCCGAAGGGCTGCCTTGGTCATAATGCATGGTCTCTCTCCTTGGGTAAAATGGCGCAGGCGTTACACCGGGGGTGAAGCGATCAGCAGCTCGGGGGTCAGCGTATCGATCCCGGCCTGGCGATCCTCGGGCCGGCGCCCCGCCAGAAAATCGGTGAGATCGGCAATCAGACGCTCCTTTGCCGAAGCGAAAAGCCCATGCGGCGCGCCGGAATATTCCAGCAGCGTGGCATGGGGCACCGCGCGTGCCACGGCCCGCGCCGTCGCATCGAGCGGCACGGTCTTGTCGGCCGTGCCGTGGACGATCAGCGTGGGAATGGTAAAGCTGGGCAGATCGTCGCGAAAATCGGTCGTGGCAAATGCCTCTGCCGCCGCGAGGGTCGGCAGCAGGCCGGCCTGCATCGCCTGTGCCCACGACAGCCGCAGTTGCTCGTCGCTGACCGGTTGCGCCAGCAGGCCCACGCCGTAGACTTCCTTGAAGAACGGCCCCATGAACTTGCCCCTGTCGGCCAACAGGCCTTCGGTTATCTGGGCAAATGTCTCCGCAGGGACGCCGTCAGGGTTGTCGTCGCTCTGGGCCATGCCGGGCACCACCGAAGATACCAGGGCCACGCGCGCAATGCCGTCGGTGCCGTGGCGGGAAAGATAGCGGGCCACTTCGCCCCCGCCCATCGAAAAGCCGACCAGCGCAGCGCCGGGAAGCGCACTCGTCGCCCCCAGAACATCGGCCAGATCATCGGCGAACGTGTCATAGTCATAGCCGTGGCCGGGCTGGTCCGATCGCCCGAACCCGCGCCGGTCATAGGCGATGGCGCGATAGCCAGCCTGGGCGAGGGCCAGCATGACGGGATCCCAGCTATCGGCATTCAGCGGCCAGCCGTGAATCAGCACGACTGTCGGCCCCCTGCCCCAGGATTTGGCATAGAGCCTGGTGCCGTCGCGCGTCTCGATCATGGGCATCGTCGGATAACTCCGCAAAAGTCTGCCCCTCCGCGCCTATAACCTGCGTCAGGGCCTCTCCGTTCCGCCCCTCTGCCCAAAATGCCGCTGGCATTTCGGCTGGTTGGAACGTATATAGAACATATGACGCAAGCTTCGGTAATGGAACGGCTGGGCATTCTGGCCGATGCGGCCAAATACGATGCCAGCTGTGCTTCGTCAGGCACGGTCAAGCGCAACAGCGCCGGCGGCAAGGGCCTGGGTTCGACCGAAGGCATGGGCATCTGCCATGCCTATGCCCCCGATGGACGATGCATTTCGCTGCTCAAGATCCTGCTGACGAACCACTGCATTTTCGATTGCCACTATTGCGTCAACCGCAAGAGCTCCAACGTTCGCCGTGCGCGTTTCACGCCCCAGGAAGTGGCCGACCTGACGATGGCGTTCTACCGGCGCAATTATATCGAAGGGCTGTTCCTGTCCTCGGGGATCGTGCGGTCATCGAACCACACGATGGAACAGATGATCGAGGCGGCCCGCATCCTGCGCGAAGAGCATCAATTTCGCGGCTATATCCATCTCAAGACCATTCCCGAGGCCGATGCCGAGCTGGTGGGGCGCGCCGGGCTCTATGCCGATCGCGTGTCTATCAATGTGGAACTGCCGACCGAACGGGGTCTGGCGCGGCTCGCCCCCGATAAGTCCACGCCGGTGATCGAAAGCGCGATGGCCAGGATCGGCAGCGCGATCGTCGAGGCAAAGGATGCCCGCCGGCGTTTCCGCCATGCCCCGCGCTTTGCCCCGGCCGGCCAATCGACGCAGATGATCGTGGGCGCCGATCAAGCCAGCGATGCCGATATCGTCGGTCGCTCGGCCGCTCTTTACAGCCGGTTTTCCCTGCGCCGGGTCTATTATTCGGCTTTCAGCCCGATCCCCGATGCCAGCGCGGTGCTGCCGCTGCGGCGCCCGCCGCTGATGCGCGAACACCGGCTCTATCAATCGGACTGGCTGATGCGGTTCTATGGTTTTTCCGCGCAGGAGGTGCAGCAGGCGGCCGACCCGGCCGGCATGCTGCCGCTCGACATCGATCCCAAGCTGGCCTGGGCGCTCCGCTTTCGCGATGCTTTCCCGGTGGATGTGAACCGCGCCGGGCGTGAGGCCTTGTTGCGCGTGCCGGGGCTGGGCGTGCGCGCGGTAAATGCCGTGCTGGCGGCGCGGCGGCAGCGGCGGTTGCGCCTGGAAGACGTCGGCCGGCTGACCGTGTCGCTTGCCAAGGTGCGGCCGTTCATCGTGACGGCCGACTGGCGGCCAACCGTCCTGATCGACCGCGCAGACCTGCGCGCGCAGCTGGCGCCGCCGGCCAAGTCCAGGCAGCTCGAACTGTTCGGTGCATGAGCCTGCGCGTATGCCTGCCGGCGCCCGATGAGGTGGAGGCATGGCGCAATGCGGCACGCGGCCTGGTTCTGGCGGGCATAGCGCCGGACGACCTCGTGTGGGACGTCGCGGGGGAGGGGACGCGGGACCTTTTCGCCTCAGGCGTTTCGGAGATCCCGCCACCGCGCCCCGGGGTGGCGGCGGTCCGCGCCAGCAAGACGTTTCTGGCCCTGGTCCGCATGGCCTTGCTGCACCGGGATCCGGCGCGCTTCGATCTGGCCTATCGCCTGCTGTGGCGGCTGCAGGATCGGCCCCGCCTTGCCGACGACGTGGCCGATCCGCTCATCCAGCGGCTGGACCGGCTGGCCCGCCCGGTGCGGCGCGACATCCACAAGATGCGCGCGTTCGTCCGCTTTCGCAGCGTCGAAGACGATGACGGCAGCGAACGCTATATCGCCTGGTTCGAACCCGATCATCACATCCTGCGCGCCAATGCCGGTTTTTTCGTGCGTCGCTTTTCCACGATGCGCTGGTCGATCCTGACGCCCGCCGGCACGCTGCACTGGAACGGAGACGTGCTGGAGGAAGGGCCGCCGGCCACGCGGCTCGATGCGCCCGCGGGCGATCCGCTGGAAGCGCTATGGCGCAGGTATTACGCGTCTATTTTCAATCCCGCGCGGCTCAAAGTAGGCGCAATGCTCAAGGAAATGCCGCGCAAGTACTGGAAGAACATGCCGGAAACGGCGTTGATACCCGAATTGATCGCCGGGGCGCAGGCGCGCGAGGCGGCCATGGTGGAACAGTCGCGCCAGGATTTCGGGCCGCCGCCGGCAACCCTTGCCGATCTGGAACAGGGGATCGCGGCCTGCCGCGCCTGCGCGATCGGCTGCAACGGCACCCGCGCTGTTGCCGGCGAAGGCACGCGCCGCCTGCCGTTCATGATCGTGGGAGAGCAGCCGGGCGATACCGAAGAGCACAACGGACAGCCGTTCGTCGGCCCCGCCGGGCAGCTTTTGCGCGATCATCTGCGCAAGGCCGGGATCGACCCGGCACGGGGCTGGCTGACCAACGCGGTCAAGCATTTCAAGCACCAGCCGGCCCCACCCGGCAGTGGCAAGCGGCGCCTGCATCAAAGCCCGAACGCCGGGGAGATCGACCGGTGCCGCTGGTGGCTGGACCGGGAGCGCGAACTGGTGCGCCCGCGCCTTATCCTCGCGCTGGGCGCCAGCGCCGCCCGCGGGCTCATCGGCCGTACCGCCAGCGTGCAGCGGGAACGTGGTTTCCTGATGCAGCAGGAGGATGCGGAAATCTGGTTGACGTGCCATCCCAGCTATCTGTTGCGGCTGGATGGCGCTGCGCAAGAAGCGGAGCGCATGCGGTTTGCGCAGGATCTGCGCGCGTTTGCACAGCGCTTGTGCCCTGGCCCGGATGACGGGGATTCAGCCTCGAACGATGCGGATCAGGCCCGCAGCCGCTCGATACCCTGCGCCAGCGCCACGTAAAGCTTGCCCATGTCGGACGAAAGCAGCGTAACGCCAAGCGCGTTGCCATCGCGTGTCGACAGCAGCTGACGCAACATGCCTTCGAAATCGTGGATATAGCGGTTCACGTGGCTGCGGAATTCGGCATCGCTGGCATAGTGTTGCTGCACGGCCTTGGCGTCGGCACTGTCCAGCAGGCTGACCGCACGCCGGGTGAAAATGCCCCGGTCGCCCCGCAGATAGGATGCCCACGCCGTTTCAGACACATCCACCGAAAGCGCCTGGGCAATATCGATCGCGGCTGAATTGAGCGATTCGGTGATCAACGCCGCGCGGCGGGCGAAATCGTTGTCGATCTGCTCTTCCGCGCGTTCGCGGGCGCGGGCGACGCGATTTTCAAGATTGGCGGCAAGCTCGTCGACTTTGGCCAGTTGATCGCGGATCTGCGTTGCGCTGTCGCGGCTGGCGGCGGCGGCACTGTCGATCGCCTGTTCCAGCCGGGCGACCAGTTCCGCCCCGCGCCCCTGCAATACGCGGGCAATCGCGGCATTGCCCTCTTCGCCTACGCGCGCGGCCAGTGTTTCGATTTCCTGCTGCAGCGTGCCGCCGATGGTTTCCCCGGCCGCGCGGGCCGCCGTGTCCAGGCGGTCGATCGCCATCGCCATCGTACCGGTGATATCGCCGGAAAGTGCCTCGGCCTCGGCCCGCGCGGTTTCCAGTGTGACCCGCACTGCGGCGAGCTGGGCCAGCTCGGCCGCTGCCTGTTCCGCAAAGGATTGGTGCAAGCGGGCCATATGGGCGAGTGCCTCGGCAATTTCGGCGGTGGTACCCTGCACGGTGACGGACAGATCGGTGCCTTTCGTGCCTACTTCGGCAAGCTCCGCATGCAGAGCGGCGATCTGTTGATCCAGCCGGATCAGTCCGGCCTGGCTGGCCCGCAGGACTTCTGGCAACGCGTCGCGGCTGTGCTGCCCGGCCGCCTGGATCAGTTCGAGCAGACGCACGGCCGCGTCGGTTGTGCGGGCGATGTGATCGTCCTGTGCAGCCAGTTCGAGGCCGGTTTCCGCAAGCCGGCTGCGCAGTAGCGCAAGCGCACGATCGACCGCCTGCGCCGTCCTTTCGCCGGTGCCGGCCGATGCGGCCAGGGTTTCGGCCAATTCCGCCGCGCGGCTTGCGGCGCTGTCGCACTGGGCGACAAGGCGGCGCGCTTCATCCTGCTGGCGACTGCGCTGGGTATCGAGCGCACGATCGAGATCGGCCAGCTTGTGCGCCAGGGTTTCGGTCGCTTCGGACGCGGCAGCGGCAAGCGCGGTGCGGCGTTCGGCAATGGCACGGTCGATTTCGACCATGCGGCGGGCCAGGGTTTCACGTTGCTCGTCGGCACCGGCCACCAGTGCGGCGCGGCGTTCGGCCACCGCAGCGTCGATTTCCCGGGCTTCTGCGTCGAGCGCGGCAAACAGCGTGCGGCTTTCTTCGGCAAAGCGGGCGAGCTGCGCCTGGGCCTGCGCCTGGCTGCTGTCCTGCCCGGCGGAAAGTGCATCGAGCGCCGCACGCAGGGACCGCATCTGCGCCTCGCTACGCGCCTGCCAGCTTGCCAGCGCGGCGTTTTCCTGTTCCGCCACGGCAGTACCCAGGGCAAGGCTGGCCTCTTTCAAAGTGCCGAGCCGTTGTTCCAGCGCTGCCAGGCTCTGGCTTTCGGTATCGGCCAGGGCATGGCGCTGTTCCTCCAGCGCTGCGGAAAGAGCTTGTGACCGGGCGCGGATCGCGGCCAGCGCGGCATGCTCTTCGGCATCGAGCGCGGCGCGATGATCGTCCACCTCGTCACGCAAGGCGTCGAAACGGGCTTCTGTCTGGCGGGCCAGGTCCGTCGCGGCGGCGTTGAGTACGCCAAGCGCCGCCTGCACCTGTTCGCGCACGGCGCTGACCTGCCGTTCGCTCGCCAGGCCGAATTCGTTGAGGCGCTGGAACCCGGCCACCATGTCTTCCAATTGCAGATGCGCATTGCGCCCGGCATTGGCGATGGAATTGGTCACGTCCTTGGCGCTGTTGGCGATAACCGGCAGCTGGCTGCGCAGCTTGTCCATGTTGTCGAGTGCATTGGCCGAAACATCGGCAATGGCGTTCACCTGCGCGCCGTTTTCATGGATCAGCCCACGCAGGCTTTCGGCATGGGTGGAAAGCCGGTCGGCCGCCACGCGCCCCAGCGCATCGAGATCGCGCGCCTGGGCGGCAATGAAATCGCGCGCCAGGGCAAGCTCGGTATTGATCGCGCCGAGCCGCCCGTGAAGCATCGCCGATTGCCGCGAAAGACCGCTGGCAATGCTGGCAAAGCGGCGGGCTTCGCGCCCGCTGCCACGCAGCACGATCAGCAGCGTTACCAGCACCACCAGCACCGGGGCGGCCCATTGCCCCGTGGCGGCGGCCCAGGCGGCCGGACTGCGCACGGCGACAAGACCGGGCAACGTCGCCCAGACGAAAAACGCCGTCCATGCAACGACCAGCGTCCCGGCCAGGGCCAGGGGCCAGCTTGCCGGTGCAACTGCTTCCGCATCGTCGAAGCGATCTTCGATTTCCGGCGCAAACTCGGGTAACGACAAGGAAACCTCTGCGTTTTCGCGATTCAGCGCCAGGCCTGCCCCGCCGGTGTCCGGCTGGTCGGCTTCGATCGGAATAATCCGTGGTCCCCCGTTCATGACAGCTTTGTATCACGGAACGGCCCGGTTTAAACCCGCCTTAAGTCCTTATGCGCCAGTAAGGTGCCATGGCTTACCTTGGCGATCCGATCGATGCGCAACTGGCGGCCGTGGCCGGCAGTGATCCCACGCTCTTTGCCGAACTGCGCAGTGCCTTTCTCGACAGCGCCGAGCGTCAGCTTGATCTCATGCGCCGGTCGCGCTGCGATGGAAACTGGTCGATGGCGGGCATGCGCCTCAAAGGACTGGCGGCCTCGTTCCATGCGCAGGGGTTGATGGCGCTGGCCGAACAGGCGCTGGCGGGGGCGCCCGGCGATCCGGCCGTGCTGCGCCGCATTGCCGCCTGGCTCGACGATTTTCGCGCGGGGCCGGAGCCGGCGGTGTGACCGGTCGAGGACCATTCCCGGGATTGCGCGGCACCGGGCCGGGCCGGGCGTCCTGACGGGCGCTTGGCACGGCGGGGTTGCCGCCCTACCATGGCCCCGGTCAGGAGATGTTCACTTGCGGGTCGCGCTCATATCGTTGATGGAACAGGTGCCCGTGGATCCGGCGGGCGAAATGGCGGGTCAGACGGGCGGAAACCCCGGTTTTCTGCCGATCGCCGGCCATTCCATCGCCCGCCATCAACTGGGGCTGGCACTGGCGCTGGGGGCCACGCGAATCGTCGTCCACGCGGAAATGCTGTCTGCCGAAATCGTCGAAATCCAGCATGTGGCCGAACAGCGGGGCGCACGCTTTCATATCGTCACCGCGGCGCGGGCGCTGGTTCCGCTGGTTTCCGCCGAAGATGAACTGATCGCCTTTGCCGAAGGCCTGCTCGCCATGCCCGAGGATGCGCGGCGCATTCTCGACGAAGCACCGGGCGTGCTTGCCTTGCCGGTGGAAGCGGGGATGGCGGCCGGTTTCGAGCGCATCGATATCAACCATGCATGGGCCGGGGCGATGCGCATACCCGGACGGGTGGTGGCCGGGCTGGGCGATCTGCCGCCCGAATGGAACCCGGGGGCGGCCCTGCTGCGCCTGGCGACGCAGGCGCGCCTGCCCTTGCGCGCGGTGCCGCAGGCCCTGCTCGACAACGGCCGGTGGCGCCTGGTTCGCACCGAACAGGATGCCCATGCCGCCGAAAACGACTGGCTGGCCCAGCACACCGCAGCGGATCACGTGCGTTCGCCGGGCGAATGGCTGGCCGTCCAGGCCGTCCGCCGCGTCGGGCCGGCCCTGCTGCATGCGCGCACGCGGCCCTGGGTCGTCACGCTGGCGGCGCTGTTGCTCGTCCTTCTGGCCCTGGGCGCGGCCTGGTGGGGGCGGGCGGGGCTGGCCTTCGCCCTGCTCGGCACGGGTTGGGTGATTCTCCAGACGGCCCGCCTGCTGGCCCGGGTTGAGCGGGATTCACTGATCGAGCCGTCCGGCCGGCTGCGCGGCGGCGCGCTGCTGGACCCTTTGCTCGACGGGGCGCTGGTCGCGGCCTGCGCCTGGCGGGAAAGCGGCGGGGGGGACTCGCAGGTGGCGTGGTTTCCGCCTCTGGTCCTGGTCCTGATCCTCTGGCTCTTTCCCGTGGTGCTGCGCGATTTCCGCTGGACGGCCTGGCTTTGCGATCGGCTGCTGGTGGCGCTGGCGCTGATCGTCGTGGGGCTCTTCGTACCGCTGGAATCGGGGCTGCGGGTGATTGTCGTGATGCTGCTTGTCACTGCCCTGGCGCGGGCGCACCGGCTGGTTCCTAACCGCTTGCTAACCACTGGAACCTAGAGCTTGAGGCCATGGAGCAATTCGCGCACCTGCCTTTGCACGACGATGCCTGGTTCACGGCGGGCCTGTCGCGCGCGGCGACCGCGCTCGACAGCGCGGCGCCGATCCTGCGTCATCTGGTGACGGGGGAAGGGCGCGCCCTGTTCGGTGACGGGGTGATCGCCCATGTGCGCGGCATGATCGAAGACGTGGCGCGGCAGCTTGCGGCGGCGCTGGCCCACGCTGGCGGTGCGCTCGAGGACGCCATGCCCGAAATTGCGGTCTTGGCCGGCTTTTCCGATCTGCTTTGCGCCAATGGCGCGTTCCTGGCGGCGATTCATGGCCAGGCGCTGGAATGGCAGCTGGCCTGCGCCCTGGAACGCGATCACGGGGTCGACATGGTCGCTCCGGCGCTGGCGGAACACCTGCTGGCTGGCGAAGACCAGGCCGCCGCCGTGCTTGCCGAGGCCGTGACCGTGGCGCAGGCGCGGTTCTGCCAGGCCCAGCGGCGGATGCAGCTTCCGCTGGGCGAATTGCCGCAAGACCTGCTGCGCATCGCGCTGGGCACGCTTCACGCCGGCACGCACGACGATCCCGAGGCGCAAAGCCGGGCGATCATCGCCGAACGCTCATTGCGCCTGCGCTTCGATCCAGAGCGTGGCCGGCTGGCCCTGCTGCGCCGGCTGGTGGATGCATTGCCCGATCCGGCCATGGCGCTCGATCCGCTGCACGCCGGACCGGCGCTGTTCCTGACGGCGCTGGCGCGTGCAATGGGTGCGCCGCGCGAGGAAGCCGCACTGCTGATGGCGCCCTCGCATGTGGCGCGGCTGGCACTGGTGCTGCGCGCCGCGGGCCTCCCCGGCGATACCGCGCGCGGGCATGTGGCGGTATTCCATCCCGAAGTCCTGGTACCTGCGAGCCTGGGCGCCATGCCGCCCGAAGCCGCCGCCGCGCTGCTGGCGCAAGCCGGCCTGGGCACCTGAGCTTGACCGCCGCCGAACCTGTCCGCGCCCGTTGCGATGCCGCCGATACGCTGATCGCTGCCGATGAAGCGCTTGCCCGGTTGCAGGTTGCCGCGGGCGGCTGCATGCCGGGGCTCCTGGCCGTACCCGCGTTGCTGGCACTGGTGCGGCAGGCACGGGCCGCAGGCCTGCCGCTGGCCCGCCCGGTCGTGGCGCTGGATGGAGCCTCTGCCATCGCGTTCCAGGCGCGCGCCGTCCCCGCCGACGACGGCGTCGATATCGCGCTGCAGGACTGGCGCCGTGCCGCCATGCCCGACGAACATCTGCCACCGGCCGAAACGACCGCGCTGTGGCAGCATCTTGCCGAAGGGCAGATCCTGCTCGACAGCCGGCAGCGAGTCGTTGCCGCCGATCTCGCGGCGCCCGATCTGGCCGATCTGGCAGGCGATCTTGCCGCCGCGATCGGCCGGCACTGGACATCGTGCCCGGCCCTCTCGCTCGGCCTGGGCGATCCGGCACGGCTGCACTGGCGCTTGCTCGACGACATGGTGGTGGACGTTGCCGGATCGGCCCGGCGCTGGCGGCTGCGCCTGTCGCCGCGCGCCGGCAGCGGGTTCGATCTGCTGCTGCTGCCCGAAACGATCATCGCCCTGCCGCCCGATCCTGCCCAGGCCGGCGTCCACGCGCCGGAAGCGCCCGATGCGGGAAACGCCGCGCTGCCACCCTGGACCGGCCTGCTGGGCCGTGATCTGGCGCCGGCCCTGCGCCAGCCGATCAGCCGGATCATCGCCAATGCCGAAACGATCCGCAGCCGTCTTGCCGGCCCCCTGGCCGATGCCTATGGCAACTATGCGGCCGATATTGCCGAAGCCGGGCGCCATCTGCTGGGCCTCGTGGAAGATCTTGCCGATCTTGACGCGCTGGAAGCACCCGGATTTGCCCCGGTTCCCGATCATCTCGATCTGGCCGATTGCGCGCGTCGCGCGGCCGGCATTCTCTCGGTCCGCGCGCGGGAACGGGGCATCGTGCTGGCCCTGCCCGACGAGGATTGCCATGCGCCGGCGATCGGCGAGTTCCGCCGGGTGCTGCAGGTCCTGCTCAACTTGCTGAGCAACGCGATCCGCTACACCCCCGCCCAGGCCATGGTGACGTTGACCTGCGGGGTCGAGGGCGCCATGGCATGGATCGCGGTGGAGGACAGCGGCGATGGATTGACGGCGGACCAGGCCGCGCGCGTATTCGAAAAGTTCGAGAGGCTGGGGCGCAGCGGCGATGGTGGTTCGGGCCTGGGCCTCTATATCTCCCGCCGCCTGGCCAGAGCCATGGCCGGCGATCTCACGGTTGCCAGCACGCCGGGCGAGGGTGCGCGCTTCGTACTGACCTTGCCGGCCGATCTGCCCAACGCGGGCATCGTCAACGCTCGCTAGGTGGCGTGGCGACGTTTGCCGGCGTTCAACTGCGTAAGTTCAAGGGCGACGCCCAGTGCGCCACAGGGCGAAAAGCCCGAGAAGCGCCAGAGCGGCACCCCGCCAGGCCCAGGGCCGCTGATCCAGCATGAAGCTTTCGCGCGGCCAATGCACCAGCCCCAGGCCCTGCGCCATCCACAGCAGGCCCATCAGAAAGGCGGCCAGGCCGATGATCCTCAGGACCGTTGTCAAAGCCGCCCGTCCGTTCATGATCGATCTCCCGCTCAGCGCTTGTCGATCGGCACATAATCGCGCTGCGTCGGGCCGGTGTAGAGCTGGCGCGGCCTGCCGATCTTCTGGCCGGGATCGCTGATCATCTCGTTCCACTGGGCTACCCAGCCGACCGTGCGCGCCAGGGCGAAGAGCACGGTGAACATGGTGGTGGGAAACCCGATCGCCGAAAGAATGATCCCCGAATAGAAATCGACGTTCGGGAACAGCTTCTTTTCGATGAAATAGGGATCGTTGAGAGCGATTTCCTCGAGGCGCAGCGCGGTTTCGAACAGCGGATCGTTGACCTTGAGCGCGTCGAACACTTCCCGCACCGTCTTCTGCATCACCGTGGCGCGGGGGTCGTAGTTCTTGTAGACGCGGTGGCCGAAGCCCATCAGGCGGAACGGATCGTTCTTGTCCTTGGCGCGCTCGATATAATGCGGGATCTTGTCGGGCGTGCCGATCTCGCGCAGCATGTTGAGCGCCGCTTCGTTGGCGCCGCCATGGGCCGGGCCCCACAGGCAGGCGATGCCCGCCGCAATGCAGGCAAACGGATTGGCGCCCGAGGAACCGGCAAGGCGCACGGTGGACGTCGAAGCGTTCTGTTCGTGATCGGCATGCAGGATGAAGATGCGATCCATCGCCCGCTCGACTTCGGGGATCACTTCGTATTCCTCGGCCGGCACGCCGAAAGTCATGCGCAGGAAATTGCCGGTGTAGGACAGATCGTTGCGCGGATAGAGGAACGGCTGGCCGACCGAATACTTGTAAGCCATGGCCGCGATCGTGGGGATCTTGGCGATCAACCGGTGCGAACTGATCGTGCGGTGCTGAGGATCGGCGATATCGGTCGAATCGTGATAGAATGCCGAAAGCGCGCCGACCACGCCGCACATCACCGCCATCGGGTGCGCGTCGCGGCGGAAGCCACCATAGAAGCTGGAAAGCTGTTCGTGGACCATGGTGTGGCGCGTGATCGTGCGCGTGAAGCTTTCGAGCTCTTCGGCGCTGGGCAGCTCGCCGTTCAGCAGCAGGTAGCTCACTTCCATGAAGCTGGAATGTTCGGCCAACTGCCCGATCGGATAACCGCGATGCAGCAGGACCCCTTCGTCGCCATCGATATAGGTGATCGCGCTGTCGCAGCTGGCGGTGGAGGTGAAGCCCGGATCGTAAGTGAACTTGCCCGTTTGGCCATAAAGCTTACGGATATCGATCACGTCCGGCCCGATAGTACCGCTCTTGACCGGAAGATCGATGGTCTTGCCGTCGATGGTCAAAGTAGCCTGATTGTCGCTCACGCTAGGCTCTCCTGTACAAAAAACGCCATTTTCTGCCGCGCGATCATGCGGCGTGGTCACGTAAACGCGCCATGGCCTCTTCCTTGCCGAGGAGGACCAGGACATCGAAAATTCCGGGTGAGGTAGCTTGCCCGGTCAGGCTCGCGCGCAACGGCTGGGCGATCTTGCCCAGTCCTACTCCCAGCTCCTCGGCCATTTGCTTGAGATTGGCCTCCAGCGCGGCGGCTGTCCAGTCGTTTGCACTCTCCAGCCGCGCGATCACGCCGGTCAGCATCGCCCGCGCATCGGCGGTGAGCATGCCCTGCGCCTTTTCGTCGAGGGCAAGCGGCCGCCGGGCGAAGAGAAACACCGCACCCTTTGCCAGCTCGTTGAGATCGGCGGCCCGGACCTTGAGCACCGGCATCGCCTCGATCAGCTTGGCCCGGTCATGCGCGGGGACCAGCGCGGCAAGGCGCGGCGACACCAGATCGGCAAGGCGCGCGTCGTCAGCCTCGCGCAGATAATGCCCGTTGAGATTGAGCAGTTTCTTGAGATCGAAACGCGCGGCGCCCTTGTTGACATCGGCGATATCGAACCACGCCACCGCCTGTTCGCGGCTGATGATCTCGTCGTCGCCATGGCCCCAGCCAAGACGCAGCAGATAGTTGACCACCGCTTCGGGCAGCAGGCCCATCTCGTCGCGATAGGCATCGACGCCCAGAGCACCGTGGCGCTTTGACAGCTTGGCTCCGTCGGCACCGTGGATCAACGGGATATGGCCATAGACCGGATCGGGCCAGCCGCTTTCGATGGCATCCATCGCGCGGATCACCGCTAGCTGGCGAAAGGCGTTGTTGATATGATCGTCGCCGCGGATCACGTGCGTCACGCCCATGTCGTGATCGTCGACCACGACGGCCAGCATATAGGTTGGGGTGCCGTCGCCGCGCAGGATGACGTAATCGTCGATCTCCGCGTTCTTTACGGTGATCGGCCCTTGCACCAGGTCCTCGATCACCGTTTCGCCTTCGCGCGGCGCCTTGATGCGGATCACGTAAGGCTCGCCTTCGGGCCAGGTGGCCGGATCGGCATCGCGCCATTCGCTTTCGATACGGAACGGGCGGCGCTCTTCCTGCGCTCTGGCGCGACGCGCGGCAAGCTCTTCCGGCGTCAGGTAGCAGCGATAGGCATAGCCAGCGTCGAGCAACTGGTGCGCGACCCGGGCGTGGCGTTCGGACCTCGCGAACTGGAAAACCGGTTCGGCATCTCCACCCAGGCCCAGCCAGTCGAGCCCGTCGAAAATCGCATCGATCGCGGCATCGGTCGAACGTGCGCGATCGGTATCCTCTATCCGCAGGAGATAAGTGCCGCCATGGTGGCGAGCGAACAGCCAGTTGAACAATGCCGTGCGCGCACCGCCGATGTGCAGATAGCCGGTGGGCGAGGGGGCAAAGCGGGTGACAACACGCGCGGCGGGAAGGGGGCCGGCCAAGCCCGATCCTGCAGAAACGGTGTCAGTCTGGCTTGCCATCGAGGGCACATTCCTTCCTATTCGGCGCATGGCCGGCCTTGCTGCGACACCATCACCTGCGCCAGCGCCCCAAGGCGAGGATGCCGGTGCCGCCCCGTCGGTAACCGGTCCTGGCGGACGATCGCACGGGTTCGGGCGCCATTGGGCCAAAGCAGCGCATTTGTCCAGCATGCTCGCGCATGCGAATGCATGGATCGACGCCCGCGGAACAGAGCGCGGCCCATGGTTAAGCGTTGCGTTTGGCGCAGGAATCTGCGCCTGGGTGGTCCTGCCGGGGATATGGCACTGGCTTGCCTTCCTGGCGGGGTTGAGCGGCATTTTGCTGCTTGTGCTGCCACTGGGAGGCGACGGACGATTCGCCCATTTGCGCCTTGCCGTCCTGTCGCTCGGGCTGATGGCGGCTGCCGGCCTGGCAACGATCTGGGCCAAGTCTGCCCTTTTGGGCACGCCGCCGATCCTCCGGCCCACGATCAGCATGATCGAAGGAACCGTGCTCGATCGCCAGGTACAGGCGGCCCAAGGCCGGTTGCGGCTCACCCTGGCGACCAGGGTGGCTTTGCCTTCGGGCGATTGGCGGGCGGGGCAGGTGCGGATCAACGTGCCCCTTGCCGACGACCGTCCCGCGCTGGCCGATGGCGCGCGGGTGCTTTTGCGCGCCCGGCTGATGCCGCCCGCCCCGCCGATGGTGCCGGGTAGTTTCGATTTTGCTCGCAGTGCCTGGTTCTCCGGCCTCATGGCAACGGGAAGCAGCCTGGGACCGGTCACCGTGCTGGCGCCCCCCCCTCCGGGCACGCGGCTGGATGGCATAAGACAGCGGCTTGCCGATCATATCCGGGCGCAACTCGGCGGCTCGCCCGGTGCCATTGCCGCGGCCTTTGCCAGCGGGGACAGAGGCAGCATTGCGCCGGCCGACGAAGATGCGATGCGAGATGCCGGGCTTACGCACCTCCTATCGATCAGCGGCCTGCATGTGAGCGCGGTTGTGGGCGCGGTCTATCTCATCACCGCGCGGCTTCTCGCGCTCGTGCCGTTCCTGGCGCTGCGCCTGCGGGTGCCGCTGGCAGCGGCAGCCATGGGCGCGCTGGCGGGTATCGGCTATACGCTGTTGACCGGGGCCGAAGTGCCCACGATCCGGTCATGCCTGGGTGCGCTGCTGGTGCTGCTGGCCCTTGCGTTGGGGCGCGATCCCTTGTCGCTGCGCATGCTTGCGGTGGCGGCGTTCCTCGTGATGCTGTTCTGGCCCGAGGCGGTGGCCGGGCCAAGCTTCCAGATGAGCTTCGGCTCGGTGATCGCGATTATCGCGTTCGATGGTTCTGCACCGGTGCGGCGTTTCCTAGCCCACCGTGCGCACGAAGGCTGGCCGATACGTTTGTTGCGCCACCTTGCCCTGGTGCTGGCCACCGGCCTGGTCATCGAACTGGCGCTGATGCCCATGGCGCTGTTTCATTTCCACCGCGCCGGCATCTATGGCGCGGCGGCCAATGTGGTGGCCATTCCGCTGACGACGTTCCTGACCATGCCTCTCATCGCAGCCGCCCTGTTCCTGGACCTGGCGGGTTGGGGCGCCCCGGCCTGGTGGGCGGTGGGCAAGTCGCTCGACGCGCTGCTGTGGCTTGCGCATACGACAGCCGGGCAGCCCGGCGCGGTCACCCTGCTGCCGGGAATGCCGGGCTGGGTGTTCGGCCTTATGGTGGCGGGCCTCCTGTGGCTGGCATTATGGACCGGCAAAGTCCGCCTGTGGGGCTTTGCCCCCGTGGGCCTGGGCGCCGCGCTCGCGCTTGTCCAGCCCGCGCCCGATTTGCTGGTGACAGGCGATGGGCACCATGTCGGCATCGCGGGGGAAGGGCCGGATCTGCTGATGCTGCGCGATACCCGCAGCGATTACACCCCATCGACGCTTCTTGAAAATGCCGGGTTGGAAGGCGCGGCCCGCCCCCTGGAAAGCTGGCCCGGCGCGCAATGCAATGCCGATTTCTGCCGCGCCGTGCTGATGCGGGGCGGGCGGCGCTTTGCCGTGTTGATGAGCCGCGGCCGCGATCTGGTGGATGCCGGCGAACTGGCCCTGGCCTGCCAGCAGGCCGATATCGTCATTGCCGATCGCACGCTGCCCACCAGTTGCCGCCCGCGCTGGCTCAAGGCCGATCGCCGCCTGCTGCGCCAGACCGGGGGCCTGGCGATCCATCTTGCCCGCGGCCGGGTGGTCACCGTCGCGGAAACCGAAGGACAGCACGGATGGTTCCCCGTGCCCGCACCCCCGCTCCGCTAGCCCTGCGGCAGCGGCTAGCCGAAATCGACCAGATCGAACAGCTGAGGTCCTTCGTAGGCCGCGATGGTATCGCCCCAGACCGTCCAGCAGGTGCCGTTCTGGCGCTCGCGCAACGCGCGCAAGGCGGCCTCGACCACGTTGTCCACCGAACTGAGCGGCATGCCCATGTCGCGCACCAGCGCTTTGGCGGGGTCGGGCACCATGTCGGTATCGACGGTGGCCGGGCATAGCGCCGAAACGGAAATGCCAAAACCCCCCACGTCTTGCGCCACGGTTCGCATCAGGCCGATGACGGCGTGCTTGGTAGCGGGGTAGGCTATGTCGCCCGGCGCAGGGATCAGGCCGGCCATCGATGCCGTGATGACGACATCGCCACGCCGCCGCTGCACCATGCCGGGCAGCACTGCGCGCAATCCGAAAAAGACGCCATCGACATTGACGCGGAAGATGCTGCGCCACGCGGCATCGTCGATATCGGTCAAGGGGACCTGCGCGGGTTCGTCCACCGGCGAATAGCCCGGGCGGAAGCCCCCGGCATTGAGATGGACGATATCGAGCGGCGGCAAGGCCGCAACCAGCGCGTTCCAGGCATGGGGATCGCCAACGTCCAAGGCCTGAATGCCATCGCGCGGATGGATATCCGTTGCGAAAACAGTGGCGCCCTCGGCCCGGTATCGATCCGCGCAAGCCGCCCCGATTCCGCGTGCGGCACCCGTGATCAGAACTGTCTTGCCGGCCAATTCCATCGATCGCACTCCACGGTCAAAAATGCTGCGCCGGGATAACGCGCCGGCAGGCCGCACGCGGCTTGTCCATTGTCAAGCACGATGCGCGCAGCCCGTCATATGCCGGCCCGCTCAGGCCTGCAGGTCGAGCGCTGCATTCAGCGTGAGGTTCGCTACCGAGCTGCCGACCGCCACCGTGCACTGCGGCAGGAGGACCCAGGCCCGCGTGGCCGTGTCATAACGGCTGTAGAGCCGGCTATCGGGACGGAGCGTGACGCGGACCTGCGCCCCCGGCGCCAGTTCGACGCGCTTGAACCCGACGAGGCGCGGCGCTTCGCCGGCGGGGATAACATAGGCCTGCGGAACGTCGGCGCCCGCCACGGCGCCGGTGTTGCGCACGGCAAAGGAGACGACCGGCTGCGTTCCCTCCCACTGTACCGAAAGATCGGCATAGGCGAACGTGGTGTACGACAGGCCGAAGCCGAACGGAAAGGCCGGCGGGGTGTCGTTACGGGCATACCAGCGGTAGCCGACATCCGCCCCTTCCTCGTAATCGACGGCAAAAGGCTCTACCCCACCGCTGATGTCCATCACGAAAGGCCGGTCCGGCGGCGCGTTCTCCTGGTCGTATTCGGCTTGCAGCACCTTGTCGAGGCCGGGCGGGGTGGGTCTGGGTGCGTGGTCTGGGCTGGCCGGGAACGTGACCGGCAGGCGCCCGGACGGATTGACATCGCCGAACAGCACGCGGGCGATCGCCCGGCCGCCGCGCTGGCCCGGATACCAGGCGGCAACGATCGCATCGGCAAGAGGCGCCCAGGGCATGACGATCGCGCCGCCGGTTTCGAGCACGACGACGGAGCGACTTGCCGCCTTGCACACCTCGACAATCAGGGCTTCCTGCTCGGCTTTCAGATTGAGGCTGTGCTGGTCCCAGTTTTCCGTCCGCCATTCGTCGGCAAAGACGATCGCCAGATCGGCCTCGCGCGCGGCGGCGGCTGCGGCGGCGATGTCCGATCCGTCGAGGTAGATAACGTCGCAGGTCGGTGCCAGGGCGCGTATTTCTTCGAGCGGAGAGGAGGCATGGTAGGTGCGCTTGAGGAACGCGGCGAACATCCCCTTGTATTCAGGCCCTGGCGCAAGCTCGAGCGCATTGCCGCCGACGCTGCGCACCTGCGAGGAGCCGGCACCGGAAAGAACGCCAAGATCGGCATGCGCGCCGACGATGAGAATTTTCTGCGCGGCCCTGGACAGCGGCAGAACGCCGTTGTCGTTCTTGAGCAGCACGATGCCGGCCTCGGCGATGCGCTGGGCAACGTCGGCATTGCGCTCGTAGTCAATCTCGTCCTCGCGCGGTTCGGGCGGATTGTCGAGCACGCCATGCACGAACAGCGAGGTCAGAAGGCGGTGGACCATGTCATCCACCCGGGCCATCGGCACTTCGCCCGTTTCGGCAGCGGCCTTGAGCGGTTCCCCGAAATAGATTTCGCGATCGAGTTCGGCGCCCGATTGCTGGTCGAGCCCGGCCACGGCGGCATTGACCGAGTGCACGGCCCCCCAATCCGACATGACCCAGCCGGTATATCCCCATTCCCGCTTGAGCACGTCCGTCAGCAGGTAGGACGATTCCGACGCGTAGAAACCGTTGACCTTGTTGTAGGCGCACATGATCGAACCGGGATTGCCCTTTTCGAGCGTGATCTGGAACGCCAGCAGATCGCTTTCGCGCAGGGCGGCATCGTCGATCCTGGCGTCGACCACATGGCGGCCGGTTTCCTGGGCATTGAGCGCGAAATGCTTCGTCGTGCAGACGATGGCGTTCGACTGGACACCGGCAATCGCGGCGCCGGCCATCTCGCCGGTCAGCAGCACGTCTTCGCTGAAGTATTCGAACGAACGGCCGCACCACGGGTCGCGGATCAGATTGGCCCCGCCGCCGAGCATGATATGATAGCCTTTGCTGCGCGCTTCGGACCCGGCGACTGCGCCACCCGCGAAAGCGAGTGCCGGATCGAACGTGGCGGCGATGGCCGGGCCGGAGGGCAGCGCGGTGGCATGATCGTCGGGCCGCAGGATCGTGATGTTGGCAACGCCCAGCGTCGAATCCGTTTCGTAAAGCGCAGGGATGCCCAGGCGGTCCACACCGGGGATGCGGCCGGTGGACTTGCGCTTCTCACCCGGCGGCAGCGGAGCCACGGCGCCGAACTGGCCGTGCAGCAACCCGATCTTTTCGTCGAGCGTCATGGCCTCGACCATCAGCTTCGCGCGCTCGGCGGCGGGCAAGGCCCGGTCGGCCCACGGCCGGTTGGTATCCCCGGCGGTCAGAACATTCTGATTCTCGGTCATTCCGTTACTCCTCGGCATCGCCTGGCCAGCATATCTGCACGATCGTACAGATATGGATCAAGGAAAAAAGTGCATGGCCTGATGATTTGTGCCACGACACGGGCGATGAGTGCCTTGCCCAACAACGGAACCGCCGCCCGTCGCGCGGGGCGGCCGTCGCGCTATGAAGATGCACGCGGGACGATTGCCGATGCCGCGCTGACACTGTTTACCGAACGCGGTTTCGAAGGCGCATCGATCGGCGACATCGCCAAGTTGGCAAAGGTTCCCAAAGCGACGGTGGGATACTACTTCACCTCGAAGGACGAGTTGTGGAAGTTCGTCGTGGACAGGCTCTGGGCCGATATCGACGCCTATTTCCGCGCGCACATTCCCGACGGCCTGTCACCCGATCTGGCAAGCGTCGAGCGACTGTTCGCCACCTTCCTGCAAGCGTGCCGGATATTTCCCGGCTATACCCGGATACCGGCGCTGGAAGGTGGCGCGGATACCTGGCGATCCCGCTGGATCGCGGAAAAGCACCTTAAGCGGCATATCGACACGCTGCGCGGTTATTGGGCGCAACTCGTCGATCTGGGCGTTGCGCCCCGCGGGCTCGACCCCTTGATCTTCCAGATGTTTCTGGCCGGCGCCGGCAATATCTATTTCGGTCAGCAGCCTTTGTGGCAGGCCGCATCGGGGCAGCGGGATGCGGACGATGTCATACAGACGGTAGTGGCGACTCTCGGCACGTTGCTCAATCCCCATCGCCTGCCCCCGCCCGCGGCGTGACGGCGCGGCTCAGGCTAGAGCGTCGATCACTTTGGCGTCGATCACCTTGGCGAGGGCCACGTCACGGCGCGATATGCCGCCGGCATCGTGGGTCGTGAGCCAGATGTCGATCCGGTTGTAGACGTTGCTCCATTCCGGATGATGGTCCATGCGTTCGGCGGCAAAGCCTACCTCCATCATGAATGCGAGAGCGGCTGGAAAATCGGGCCGGACGATTTTCCGGTAGAGCGCCCCCCTGGCGGGATCGTGGTGCCATTCGGGCAGGGCGGCAAGCTCCTGAGCGAGTTCGGTTTCGCTCAAGGGCGCGATCGGAACGGGGCCTGTCATGCATGATCCTCGATGGGTGATATAGCCTTGCCGAGTGGCTCAGCCTGGATCGGGGCTGTGCAGGCCGGCCTGGCGCGCATAGGCCTGGGTGCCGCGATGCAGGACCCGATCCTGCGCGATCACGGCATCGGGCGCAAGGGAGGGCTGATCGGCCACCGCAGCATAGAGCGGCGCGAAATCGGTGTTGCGAGTTTGATCCAGCAGGTCGTCAAAGCTGTCGATCACGAAATAGCTCTGCTGATAGGCATCGATGCGGTAGTCCGTGCGCATCAGGCGCATGAGATCGAAGCCAAGGCGATTGGGAGAGGGATCCTCCAGCGCGAAACGGCTTTCTCCATGCGAAGAAACGATGCCGGCACCGTAGATCCGCAGGCCCTTTGCCGTGCGGATCAGGCCGAACTCCACGGTATACCAGTAGAGGCGCGCCAGGTTGGTGAGCGCATTCATCCCCTGCGCCCGCGAGCCGCCTTCGCCATAGGCTTGCATGTAATCGGCGAAAACCGGATCGGCGAGCAGCGGCGCATGCCCGAAAACGTCATGAAACACATCGGGTTCGGAAAGATAATCGAGCTGATCCGGGCGGCGGATGAAGCGCCCGGCCACGAAACGGCGATGCGCGAGGTGATCGAAAAACACCGCATCCGGCACCAGGCCGGGCACGGCCACCACCTGCCAGCCGGTGGCGCGGTGCAGCCGATCAGATAACTCGGCAAAATCGGGGATGCCCGGCCGTGAGAGGCGCAGCATGTCGAGCCCCGCCAGAAATTCGGGCGCAGCGCGATCGTGCAACTGGCGTACCTGCCGCGCGAACAAGGTGTCCCAGGTGGCATGATCGGCCGCGGTGTAGCGCGTCCAGTCCTGCGGGACGGTCCAATCGGGCGCGGTGCCTTCGGGCCGCGTGAGACTCGTTTCCATGGCCATGACCGCAATCTGCGCGATAATCGCGTGGATGTCGTTTCAAAGCGCCGCGTCAATACCGTGATATTGAAACAGCCGTTTCATATCCGTCGGCCTGGCGTATAAACGTTGCACTTCCAGCCATTATCATCATGAGAACTGATCATGCCGTCTGCCCTTTCGCTCGATCCGCTCGATCGCCGCCTGTTGCAGGCGGTGCAGCGTCAGGCCGATCTCAGCCACGCGGCGCTGGCCGAGCAGGTCGGCACTTCGCCAGCGTCGTGCTGGCGTCGGCTGAAAATGCTGGAAGAGGCGGGCATCATCGGGCCGGCGGTGCGCCTGCTCGATCCGGCGGCGCTGGGCCTGGCGCTCGATGCCGTGTGCCAGGTGCGGATGAAAGCCCACGATGCCCAGGCGCGCGGCAGTTTCGAACAGTTCGTGATGAGCCGCGACGAAGTGCTCGAATGCCTGTCCATGTCGGGTGAGTGGGATTATCAACTGCGGATCGTCGTGCGCGACATGGCACAGTACGAGCATTTCCTGATGCACGGGCTGCTGCGCCATCCGGCGGTGGCCACGTCCGCCTCGCATTTCGCGCTCAAGCGGATCAAGGCCACCACGCAGCTACCCGTCTGACGGTAGGCGCTCAGGCGGCGAGCCAGTCCTGCCGCGACAGCGCGGACGGGCGAGCGGCGATATGGTCAGGCATGGCAGTCACCTCGAGCAAACTGGCGGGTTCAGTCGGCAAGAACCGTTTCCACGGCCGCGCCCTGGGTCAGCGTCTTGTGAACCGGGCAGCGGTTGGCGATCGATAGCAGTTCGCTGCGAATGGCAGGATCAAGTGCGGAATCGAGCGTGACGATGCGGTGAAATCGATCGGCGGGCGCCTGTCCCGGCACGCGCGCATGCGTCACATGGGTGGATACCGCGCCGATCTGCCAGCCTTTGCGCTGCGCATAGAAGCGCAGCGTCATCGTGGTGCAGGTGGCCAGCGACGCGCAAAGCAGATCGTACGGCGTCGGGCCTGTGCCGAGGCCGCCGAGCGCCTGCGGTTCGTCTGCCAGAATGTCTTCATCGCTTTCGCGCCCGCCGATCGCGAGGCGGGCCTGAAACGTGCCGGTGCCGGTGCTGGTGGCAGTGGCATAGGGCGGGGGAGCGGCAGCATCGGACATCGGACAACCTTTCGCAAAACGGATGCGGGAAAGAGAGGGGCCGCGCACGGCGGCCCAGGGGGTGAAAATCAGAGCGTGTCGACCAAGACGATCTCGCTGTCTTCCAGCGCGCTGATCGTGATCGTATCGGTATCGGCGATGGCTACCCCGTCGCGCGCATTGGCCTCCACGCCATTGACGGCGATCCTGCCTGTGGCGGGCACCAGATAGCCCTTGCGCTCGGCGCCCAGCACGTAATCGACGCTTTGTCCTGCATTCAGCGTCGCCGCCACGAGGCGGGCCTCGGTGCGGATGGGCAGGGCATCCTTGTCCTGGTCATAGCCGCTGGCCAGGATGACCAGTTCGCCGGCACGTTCGGCCTTGGGAAACTGCCGGGCACCCCAGCCGGGCTTTTCGCCCTGGCGCGTGGGCATGATCCAGATCTGGAAAATGCGGGTGGTTTCGTCTTCCAGATTGTATTCGGCATGGGTGATCCCCGTGCCCGCACTCATCACCTGAACGTCGCCCGCGGCGGTGCGGCCCTCGTTGCCCAGGTTGTCGCGATGGGTGATCGCGCCTTCGCGCACATAGGTGATGATTTCCATGTCGCGATGGGGATGGGGCGGAAATCCGCTTTTGGCGGCGATCGTATCGTCGTTCCACACGCGCAGGTTGCCCCAGGCCATGCGGGCGGGATCGTAATAATCCGCAAAAGAGAAATGGTGGGCAGCGTCCAGCCAGCCGTGGTTGGCCCGGCCGATGCTGGAAAAGGGGCGCAGTTCGATCATGGCTCGTCTCCGTTGCCTGCCGGCGCCTGACCGGCCTGGCTCTCGGCCCATGAAATAGGGCATCATGACTTGCAAATAAACGGCAATGATGGAAAGTCATCGATGAAGGAATTTTATTAATGACGTTACCCGATCTCGAGGCATGGGCGATCTTTGCCAAAGTGGTCGACACCGGCTCGTTTGCCGGCGCCGCCGACGCTCTTGGCCTGTCCAAGCCCACCGTGTCGAAAGCGGTTACCCGGCTGGAAGCCCGACTGGGCGTGCCGCTGCTTCACCGCACCAGCCGGCGCCTGGCCTTGACCGAAACGGGCCGCGGCGTGCTCGAGCGGGCACGGCGGATACTGGCCGACGGCGAGGCGGCAGAAGCGCAGGCCGGGGCGGACGGCGATGTGCCGCGCGGTGTGGTGCGGCTTGCCGTGCCGATGGGTTTCGGCCTGCGCCACGTCGCGCCGCTGCTGCCGGAATTCCTCGAAGCCTATCCCCACGTTGGCCTTGATCTTGATCTGTCAGACGCGCGTGTCGACGTGGTGGGCGGGGGGCACGATGTGGTTCTGCGCATTGCCGGGTTGAGCGATTCCTCGCTGCGCGCCCGGCGCCTGTGCACGGTGCGCCGGCCGCTCGTGGCGGCCCCGGCCTATCTGGCACAGCACGGTGTGCCGACCCACCCGCGTGCGCTGTCGGACCACGTCGGGCTGCTCTATACCAATCTGGACCAGCCCGATTGCTGGCGTTTCCACCATGCGGTCGAGGGCGAATACGTGGTCACCGTCAAGAGCCGGATCGGCGCCAACAATGCCGATGCGCTTGCGCCTGCTTTGCTGGCGGGGCTGGGAATGGCGCTGCAACCGGATTTCATGGTGTGGAACGATCTGGCCGCCGGCCGCCTTGTCGAAGTGATGCCCCAATGGCGCGTGCCCGACATTGCCCTGCACCTCGTCACTCCGCCCGGCAGCCGACGCCCGGCACGGGTGCGCGTGCTGATCGAATTTCTGGCCCGGCACCTTTCCCGTGCGCCCTGGTCCCGGCATCATGAACATGTGGCGGAGTAAAGCTGGCGCCCGCGCTGGCCAGCGTGCATCTTTGCGATGAACGTGATTGTGCGGGGCAGGGCGAACGCGTACCTGCGGCCGCACCGTTATCCGCCACGAGGTGCCATATGGGCAAGTTGCGCACGCTGATCGATCCCTATCTGCTGATGCTGATCGGCACGATCATCATCGCGGCCCTGTTTCCGGCACGCGGCCGCGGCGTCGCTGTGGCCGATTCGGCAGTGACGGCCGCCGTTGCCCTGCTGTTCTTTCTCTATGGGGCGCGGCTGGCGCCGCAGGCCGTGTGGCAGGGATTGGCGCACTGGCGGCTACAGTTGCTGGTGTTTGCCAGCACTTTCGTGCTGTTTCCCTTGATCGGGCTGGGCGCGGTCCGCGCCATCGGCGGTTTCGTCGCCCCCGACATCGCGGTTGGCCTCCTGTTCCTCTGCGTGTTGCCCTCGACCGTGCAATCGTCGATCGCGTTCACGTCGATCGCCCGTGGCAACGTGCCGGCCGCGCTGTGCAGCGCCTCTTTATCCAACCTCGTGGGTGTCGTGCTGACGCCGCTTCTGACGGCGCTGCTCCTCCCCGCTTCGGCCAGTGGCGGTTTTTCGGCCCGCTCACTCGAAGCGATCAGCTTGCAGATCCTGTTGCCGTTCCTGGCCGGCCAGGCGGTGCGGCCGTTCATCGGGGAATGGCTGGCCCGCTACAAGACGGTCGTAAGCTACGTCGATCGCGGGTCGATCCTGCTCGTCGTCTATGCCGCATTCAGCGCTGGGGTGGTCGCCGGCGTGTGGACGCGCCTGGCACCTGCGGATCTGGCGATCGTTCTGGTGCTGGATGGGGTGATCCTGGCGCTGGTCATGGTCGTGACCACACTGGCCAGCCGCAAGCTGGGCTTTTCCACCGAAGACGAGATAACCATCGTTTTCTGCGGATCGAAGAAAAGCATGGCCAGCGGCATTCCCATGGCGACCATCCTGTTTGCCAGCCACGCCGTCAGCCTGATCGTGCTGCCGCTAATGCTGTTTCACCAGATCCAGCTGTTCGTTTGCGCAACGCTTGCGCGGCGCTATGCCGACCGGCCTCGAGTGACGCAGCCCGGCGGCGCCTGATCGCGCGGGCAGAGCACAGAATGTTCTGATCGAATCGCACTGTGGAACACGGGGCGCCGCCGATGGCTCAGCCCGGCCGGCCCGTGCCCTGTTGGACATGGTCGAGCATGTCCATGAAGTTGCGGGCGGCATGCCGTTCTGCCGGATCTGGAAAAGCCACATCGAGATCGGGCGCACTGCCCAGGATATGCATCAGCGCCCAGATGGCAAAGCGGCGGCCTGGATCGCGTTCCAGGCCGAAATCGACGGAAAGGCGTTCCATGCCCGAAGCCAGCGCAGCCGGGGTAATCGATCCAGGATCGGTAACCCCGAAATAGCGGCGCATCTGGTCTTCGAAATCCACGGAACGCCTTTCCTTCGGAAAAGCCGTCGGCAGGGATCAGCCGTTCAGCTTGTCCTTCAGCGCCTTGGCGGGCGCGAAGCTGAGCTTGCGCGATGCGGCAATCTTGATCGGTTCGCCGGTCGACGGGTTGCGGCCTTCGCGGGCCGGCACGTCCTTCACTTTGAACTTGCCGAAAGCATTCAGCGAGATTTCCTCGCCCTTGGCAGCGGCTTCGGCGATAGCGGCGAAAACGGCGTCGACCGTCTTGCGGACTTCGGCCTTGGCAACGCCCTGGTTGGCGGCGACGGCATCGACAAGTTCAGTAGTGTTCATGGTAGCGTTTCTCCAAAATTCTGCGTGGGGCCTAACGCCTGATTTGCGCCCTGTAAATCGGCGGAAAGCGGAAGAATCGCGGGTTTGGGGCCATTCGTTTGCCCGGTGCGATTGGCGGGGTGATGCTTCTCCCGCCATATTTGCATTTCTGCCACGATCCTTGGTGCGGTGCAGCACGCGCCATCGCCCGCCGGGCACGCGCCCTGCTGATGGCCCTGATATGGCCGCCGCATCCCTGTTCCCGCCTGAAAGGCACGCGGTGATCGCGTGATAGTGCAGGGCAAACCGAACGCTACGGCGTGACAAATTTACGAAAAAACATAAGAATCAACTATATGGCCGGGCTGTGCCGATGCGCTTGAAAGCCTTGCGACCAAGATGAACCTGCACGCCGGCTCTTGCCATGCCCGGTCACCGGCTGTGCCCCGAGCGTTGAGATGGATCCCGTGATTGCGCAGGTGCGGCGAAAGCGGAACACTAGCGAAGTCGGGGGATCCCTGCAGGGCAGTCACGATACGATTTTTTGCAAGGCAGAGATGAAAAAGGCCCGGATTACCTCGCTGCCTGGCCTGGTTGCAGCGATGACTGTCGAGGCCCGTTGCGACTCCGGCCCGCGTATCGCTGCCGGATTCGGCTTCCGGCAGCGTTCAGGCGACCTGCCGTGGCCCTTTGCCGCGCGCATGCTTGGCTTCATAGAGACGCGCGTCGGCGGCATTCAGCAGGCGGTCGAGCGGCTCGCTGCGCTTGTCGCTGACCACAGTGCCCACGCAGGTCGAAATGCGGATCACTTGGCCGTCCACATCGAAGGGCTGGGCGATGGTCGTCCGCAACCGCTCGGCCAGCAAGGCGGATTCCTCCGCGCGTGACAGCCCGAACTGCACGACGGCAAACTCGTCACCGCCAAGGCGTGCCACGATGTCGCCGTTGCGGATGGCGCCGCGCAGGCGGTGGGCCACCTGTTCCAGCAGGCGATCCCCCGTGGCATGGCCATAGGCATCGTTGACCGGCTTGAAACCGTCGAGATCGAGATAGTGCACGGCAATCAGGCCGTGGTTTGAAATGACGCCGGAATTGGCCTCGAAATGCTCTTCCAGCGCCAAGCGATTGGGCAGGGCGGTAAGGCTATCGCGCCGGGCCAGAGAAAGCGAAACGAGGCGGTGGCCGATCTCGGCCCTTACCATGTCGTGCCGCATCCTGAGCGACTGGCGCCCCCCGATGACGAACGTTGCGGCAATGACCGCCAGGCCGATCGAGAGCGGGCGTCCTTCGCCCAGCACGCCCATCAGCGTCGGCGACATTGCCAGGGCCATGAACAGCGTGGCAAGCCGCGGCCGCGTGCCGACGCCCGTCGCGATCCCCGCGCAAAAGCCCACCAGCACGCAGATTGTCAGCGCGCGGGCATCGCCCTGGTCCAGCGACAGCACCCGACCGCCGATCATGCCGAGCAGCGCGGCAAAGCTGCCATAGGGAACGGCAAAAGCGATCTCGAGCCGTTCCGCGGCCCGCCGGTCAAGCTGGGCCGTGAGGGCGTCGTGTCGCAATGCCTTGGCCATGACGATGCGCGCGGCCCAGGCCATGATCGCCAGTCCGCCCAGCACCGCGATCGGCCCATCGGCTGTGTAATAGAGCATGAGGGCCAGATAGGCGGCGAAGATAATGGCCATGTAGACGGCCTGAACCAGCGAAACGTAAAGCCCGCGAACCAGTTCGGCATAGACAAGATCGGCGAGGGCGGTGCCGCCGATCGCCGTATCGCCGCCAGCATTTGAGCCAAACACCGTGCTGGACACTGGCCGTATCCTCCCGCGCAACGTTACTTTCTGTTGCACTGAACATCGGGCGTTGAAGTTAAGATTTGCTTTCAGGTGGCATCGCGGCTTTGGTCGAGTAGCCCGGTGAGTATTGCCAGGCGTATCAGCGCGGCCAGATTATCGATCTGCAACTTCTGCATGATATTGCCACGGTGCATTTCCACGGTACGCACGCCGATGTGCAGCCGTTCGGCAATGGCCCGGTTGGTCAGGCCGGCGACGACGCCGCGCAGCACGTCCTGTTCGCGCGGCGTCAGTTGCATGATTGCCGCGCTTGCCTGCCCCGCCCGCTGCTGCCTCGCTACCCGGGCCGGCAGGATGGAAAATGCATGCTCAAGCACAGGCCGCAGCACATCCTGCTGGACGGGGACTTCGAGAAAATCGATCGCGCCAGTGCGCAGGGTTTGCACGACTTGCGCGATCGTGGGCGCGAGCGCCATCACGATCACGGCCATTTCGGGACGCCGTGCCAGAATAGTGCGTATCGTGGCATCGAGCGTTTCGCCCGGCCTGCCTGACCTGCCGCGCGTCTCGGTTCCCTCGACCGCCGCGCTGTCGCGCCAGGCCACGAACACGCAACCCGCAGGCAGATAGTCCAAGGCTTCAGCAAGATCGGCAAGATGCGTGAAGGGGTGGCAATCGAACCCTTGCTGCCGGACCAGCAGCGCCATGTCCCGACGATGCAGCGCATCGCTATCGACGATATGAACGGTTCGTTGCGTCACAATGGATCCGTCGACCTCCGCCCCGAAGCGCCAATCCGTTCAGCCTTGAACTGTTTGAGTCTAGATGGGCGATTACAATGCCAATACCGTAATGGTACGGTATCGTCTTCAGGAGGTTGCCGATCGTGTCGCGATTGGACGTGGGGTGCGCGACCAGCCATGTGTGATCGCGGCGGACAGACCGGTTTCGTCGCTGCGCGTAACGCGGTGCGAACACACCTCGACGAAACCGGTGCCAAGCCATGCCGGCGCCCAGGGACAAGGCGCAGTGCGGCAATTCTTGACCGGCGCACAAAAGCGCACCGCACGATGAAAGCCGCCAGGGGCCCAGGGGGAGGGGGAACCGGCAAAGGGGGGAGGAGCCGGTCGGCCCCCTGCGACTTTCAATACCGATTAGTATAGAAACACAGGGCTTTTCCGTCAATATCATATATATTAACGATTGGACAAGCGCGCACCCGTCATCGCCCCGGCCACAATGTCAGCGCCGTCGTGGCAATGGTTTCCAGGCGGATCGCATCGGCGCCCGAACTGGCTTGCACGCTCATTCCGCTCAAGATGCAAAGGCAATGCGCGGTCAGCGCTTGCGCACTATGGCCGGGAAAATCCCCTTCGGCCTCCGCGCGCACGAACCGTTCCAGAATTGCCTGCTCGTGCGCGGCGCGGCGCGCAATCACTTCGTGTCGCATCGATTCGTCATAGGTCGTCGAAGCCACCGCGTTCATTACGCCGAAACACGGGCGAGCGCGATCGTGGCGCGTCAGCATGGCCAGTGCATCGTCAAGCAGCGCTTTCATCACCGCGCGGGCGGTGGGTTGCGCCAGGGCTCGTTGTACGAACGCCAGCTTGTCTCGCTCGTAGAGATCCAGGGCTTTGCGAAACAACGCTTCCTTGTTGCCGAAACAGGCATAGAGGCTGGGCCGCGTGATCCCCATGGCCGCCGTCAGATCGGATAGCGAGGCACCATCATAACCACGCGTCCAGAATACCCCGAGCGCCGCGACCAGGGCGGCTTCGGGATCGAACGCGCGTGGGCGGCCCCTGGCCCGGCTGCAGGCTGCGAGGCTAACGGCGTCACGGCGCGTTTGCGGTCGAGCGATCATGGTCATGACCCGTTAGACTATAGGCGGGGGGCCCGTCACGTCCAGCGCCAGTGCAATATGTCGAAACATTTGCCCCGACGCCGGCAGGCGTCGAGCAGGGCCGGGGACGGGGCTGGCCCTTGCCTGCGTATTCGATTAGGCCGCGGCCGCGCTGTTGCCCGTCCAAACCACCGGATTCTTGCCGTGACCGATCGCAAGCCTGTCGATGCCCTTGTCGTTGCCGTCATGGTCGTCCTCTGTGCGATCTGGGGATCGCAGCAAGTGGCGATCAAACTCGTCGCCGCGGATATGAGCCCGCAGTTGCAGATGGGCCTGCGTTCGGGCCTGGCCGCGCTTGCCGCATTGGGGGTGGTGCTGTGGCGGGCAGAAGGGCACGCCATCAACCGGGCCACGCTGCTGCCCGGCCTCGCCATCGGCCTGTTGTTCGGCAGCGAATTCCTGCTGGCGGGCGAGGCGCTGCGCTTTACCAGCGCCTCGCATCTGACGATCTTTCTCTATACGGCGCCGGTCGGCGCGGCGCTGGGCCTTGGCCTGTTGCGACACGACGAGCGGCTGCGGCCCTGGCAATGGCTGGGCATCACGGTCGCTTTTGCCGGCATCGTTCTGGCATTCAGCGGGGGCGGCGCCAGCGCACGGTACCCGCACGAACGCCTGGGCGACGCGCTGGCGCTGGGTGCGGCGTGCGGCTGGGCCTGCACCACGCTGGTTCTGCGCAATTCGACGCTGGCCAACGCGCCGGCCTCGGTCACGCTGTTCTACCAGTTGGCCGGGGCGTTCGCGCTTTGCACGCCTGCCGCGGTCATGCTGGGCGAAACGGCGGTGGACGTCACGCAGCGCCTGGTGGCGAGCCTCGCATTCCAGGTCATCGTCGTGGCATTCAGCAGTTACCTGGCGTGGTATGCCCTGCTGCGTCGCTACAGCGCGGCACGGCTGGGTATTCTCAGCTTCATGACGCCGATGTTCGGGGTGACGGCCGGCGTGATCGTGCTGGGTGACAGGCTCGGCGCCGCTTTCCTGGGCGGCACGGTGATGATCCTGGCGGGCATCCTGATCGTCAGTACGGCAGAGATCCTGCCCGCGCGCATGTTCAGCTGGCGGGTTCGCCCGGTGGCGAAGCGGTAAGCTCCGCGATCTTGTCGAGCGCTTCTGCTTCCATCCCCTGAAGCTCGGCCATGGTCTTGAGCAGCGCGCTATGCTGGCTTTCCAGCTTGCGCAACCGGCTGCGGATATGTGTCACCAGATGCTGCAACTGTTCCAGAAGCGTGGGATCGACATCGTAGAGATCGAGGAACTCCTTGATCTCGCGGATCGAGAAGCCAAGGCGCTTGCCGCGCAGGATCAATTGCATCCGCGCCACCTCGCGGTAGGAATAGATCCGCGTGTTGCCAACGCGCGCCGGCTCGATCAGGCCTTTATCCTCGTAGAACCGCAAAGTGCGGTGCGTGACCCCCAGGCGCTTGGCAACTTCCTGAATTCCCTGAAGTCCGTCCTCTGGCGCGGGCGGCACGGGTTCCACCGGCGGTTCCGCCGCATCGGGCAGCATTTCGGTCATGATGGCCAATATTCACCCCAATTCGCTTGCATCTATCGCGCCGCGACACGCGGATTGCAACCGCGCGGTCAGGCGTCCTGCGGCTGGCGGGCTTCGGACCGGGCACGTTCTTCGGCCACCAGCTCCTTTTTGGAAAGCTTGCCAACCATGGTCTTGGGCAGGCTCTCGCGGATTTCCACAGCATGCGGCACTTCGATCTTGTTGAGGCGCTCGCCAAGGAAAGCGAGAAGCGCTTCGGGCGTAACGCTTTGTCCGTCCCGCAGCTTCACGAACAGCTTGGCGCTTTGCCCGCGATAGGCATCGGGAATGCCGATGGCGATCGCTTCCTCGATGGCCGGGTGCAGATAGGCGGCCTCCTCGATCATGCGCGGGTAGACGTTGTATCCGCCGCTCAGGATAACGTCCTTGAGCCGATCGACCAGGTAGAGATAGCCGTCCGCATCGAGATACCCGACGTCGCCGGTGCGCAGCGCGCCATCGACAAAGACATTCGCGGTATCCTCGCTGCGCTGCCAATAACCGGCCATGACCTGCGGCCCGCGCACGCAGACTTCGCCATTGGTGCCGACCGGCAGAAGCGTATGCGGGTTGTCCGGGTCCCTGATTTCTATCACGGTGCCCGGAAAGGCCTGGCCGCAACTGTTGGTCCGGATTTCCCCGTCGATCGGATTGCAGGCGACGATGGGCGATGCTTCGGTCAGGCCATAGCCTTCGTGGATGCGCGCGCCTGTGCGCTGTTCGAACGTCTGCCGCACTTCCAGCGGCAGAGGCGCGCCGCCCGAAATGCACGCCCGCAGGCCCGAAAGATCAGGCGTTTTCGCATCGTCGAGTGCATTGATGGCGATGAACAGCGTGGGCACGCCGAAAAACAGCGTGGGCGGCTTGCGCTTCATCGTGGCCAGCAGCGCATCCATTTCGAAGCGCGGCATCAGCACGAGTTCCGCCCCGGCCAGGATCGAGAAGTTCAGCACCGCCGTCAGCGCGAAAACGTGAAAGAACGGCAGGATCGCCAGCGTGCGCTGTGGCAGAGGCAGATCGCCGTGGATGTGGGCCTGCTGTTGCAGGGCATTGGCGGTGAGATTGCGATGGGTCAGCATGGCGCCCTTGGGGGTACCGGTGGTGCCGCCGGTATATTGCAGCACGGCAAGATCATCGGGCGTGAGCGCCACGGGGCTGGGCGGCTCGCCCGTCGTGACCAGATCGGCAAAGCGCATGTGCAGCGCATCGCGATCATGGCGAGCATGATCGCGGCGCTTGAACAGACGCCATCCCCAGGCCTTGATAGCCGGCAGGATGCCCGCCATCGGGCAGACCAGAATGGTTTTCAGCTGGCAATCTTCGGCAACCGCGCGGACTTTGCCATGAATGTCGCGCAGATCTGGCACGGCAACGATGCGTGCGCCGCTATCGGTGAGCAGGTGGCGCATCTCGGTCTCGGTGTAGAGCGGGTTGATGTTGACCACCACGGCACCGATCTTGAGCGCGGCGAAATAGAGCACGATGTAATAGGGCGTGTTGGGCAGACACAGCGCCACGCGATCACCCTTGCGCAAGCCCATGTTCTGAAAGCCCCGCGCGGCCCGATCCACCAGGCCGCCGAGCGCGCGGTAAGTCCAGGTGCGGCCCATGAAATCCACGGCCGGGCTGTCGCCATAGCGGCGCACCGCGTTGTCGATGAAGTCGCCCAGCACCATGGCCGGGGGCGACCAGTCGGCGGTGGCCGTGCTGCGGTGGGAAGAAGGCACCTCGATCTGGGGGGCAATGCTCATGGCAGGGTCCTACAGGAGGGAAAGGAGCGCCGGAGCCCCGTCGGGAGCGCCGGCACCATGGCGATCAGAACGCGACGCGGGCTCCCAATGAGAATATGACGACATTGGCATTGTTCAATGTGCCGTTGACCAGAACCGGCGTCTGGGCGGCGGTGCCGGCATAGGCAGCGGTCGAGCGGTTGATCGGGGCATCGGCCAAAGTCAGATAGTTGGCGGCAACGTCGATTTTGACAGCCTTGCCCAGTGCGTGGGTTGCGCCCAGGGCGAAATTCCAGCGGTTGCTGTCGGGCACGCGGGTATCGCGATCCGTTGGACGCACGGGCGAAACGTCGCGCTGCACGCCGCCACGCACCGTCCACCTGGGCGAAAGGTCTGCGTCGAAACCCACCGACAATGCCCAGGTATCGCGATAGTGTTCGGGTATGGCGGTGTTGAGCGGGCTGCCCAGCCTGATGGCGTCGAATTCCGACCAGCCGAACCGGGTTGCCTGGGCGTTGAGCGTGACGGCCCGGCTCACTTTCCAGCGGCCGCCGAACGTCAGCTGCCACGGCGTCGAAAACTGCGCCTGCGCGGCGATATTGCCGTTGTTGGCGGCCAGCGGCCCCAGCAGGCCTTCGATCGTGACGCTCCCGTCCAGCTTGTGCCGGATCGCCGATTTGTAGCTGAGCCCGACGGTGACGGCCTTGCCGCGGAACTGCGCCCCGGCCGACCAGCCCAGATCCCAGCCTTTGCCAGTCAAGGCCTGACGGCCATCGGGCAGCGCGGCCGACAGGTTGGGCAAGGCATTGCCCAGCGTGGCATCGGCGTGTTCGATATTGACAGCCCCGCCGATGGCGATCACCGGCGTCAGTTGCAGCGCGAGCGAGGGCTGGATGTCGAACGTGCGCAGGCGGGTGGTCAGCGCGGTATAGCGTGCCCAACTGCTGCCTGCATATTCGGTCGTGAAATTATAGGGTGCGGTAACCGCGAGGCCCACCGCCAGGTCGCGACCGAGCGAATGGGCGATGGCAAAGGCCGGCACCACGCCCTTGTGAATCGGATTGCGCGCCAGGCTGTCGCCGCCCACGGCGGTGGCCGCGGGCTGCCCCGGCCGTCTGATCGAGGTGCCGTTGTCCGTCACATTGCCCGAAGGCATGATGCCGGTGGCGCTGACCATCGCCTGGCCGCCCGTCATTCCGGCAATGCTGGCGGGGTTCCACCACAGGCTTTCGGCGCCGGTATCGGCCACTTCGCCGGAGTATGCGCGGCCGGTGGCCTTGGTCGACTGGTCCTGCAGATAAAAGCCACCCGCAAGCGCCGGGCTTGCAAGGCCCGTGGTGCCCGCCAGGATCGTCACGCAGCCAAGCGCGCGGCGGTATTTCAGGTTCATCGCTCTCGTCCTTTATACTTGTATACTTATCGTTATCCGTTCGCGCCGGCTTCAGCGTATCCGCTTCCAGGTCTGCGTTTTGCACAGCGGCCAGACGATGCAGCCTTTCAGCTTGAGCGTATCGGCATCGGTGATCGTGATGGTGCCCTTGTACGTCCCGCCATCCTCGGGATTGTAGACAGACCCGTTTTCCCAGCCACTGGCGCTGCGCGTGAAACCTTGCAGAATGGTCAATCCTTTCAGCAGGCGATTGCGCAGGGCCGGGCTCTTATTTTTGCCATCGGCAAGGGCCGGATTGGCGCGGATGCGATCGGAATCGATCAACCGTCCGCAGATGGATGCGCCGCATGCGGCAATCTCGACAAGGCCATGCTGCGATGGCGTGGCCCAGCGGCCGATGGCCTGTTCGGGAGCAGCGAATGCGGGGGTGGCACATAGCGCCACCGCGGCCCCGACCAGGGACAGCACGGCGTTCGCCGGAAACGGCTTACCTTTCATCACTTTTCATCCTCGACCCATAAGCTGGAAGCAGGACCGAAAACGCAGTTGGGGCGTTTCGGTGTCCGGTTCCATCCGGCCTTTGCTGTGCTGGCCGGTTTGCGACTCCTTTCATGCCCCAGATTCTGGTTGACGTATAGGGAAATTTGAGCACCATTACGGACGAATGTGGCGCCTTGGCGAATCCGTGATATCGGACACGCGAACGGCAGTTGCACCACCTGACGAGGATGCCAGAATCATGCCCAATGCGGTCATCGCCGGATATGCCCGGTCGCCGTTCCACCTTGCCGGCAAGGGCGCGCTTGCCCGTACGCGGCCCGACGATCTGGCCGCCGCCGTCGTCAAGGGGCTGGTCGAAAGGACCGGCGTTTCCGTCGACGCGATCGAGGATCTGATCGTCGGCTGCGCTTTTCCCGAAGGCGAGCAGGGCTTCAACGTTGCGCGCCTGATCGGCATGATCGCCGGTCTGCCCCGTTCTGTCGGCGGCATGACGGTCAACCGGTTCTGCGGCTCTTCGATGAGTGCGATCCATTATGCAGTGGGCCAGATTGCCGCCGGGGCGGGCGAGGTGTTCGTCGCCGCGGGTGTCGAATCCATGAGCCGCGTGCCGATGATGGGCTTCAACCCGCTGCCCAATCCGGCACTGGCCAGGGCGAGCCATGCTTATATCGGCATGGGCGACACGGCCGAAAACCTTGCCAGCCGATACGGCATTTCCCGCGAGACGCAGGAACGCTTTGCGCTTTCGAGCCAGGCCAAGGCGGCAGCGGCCATCGCGGCCGGCAAGCTGAAGGACGAGATCATCGGCATCGAGACCAAAGCCGGCCGGATCGAAACCGACGGCTGCCCGCGGCCCGGCACGACGGCCGAGGGGCTGGCCGGCCTCAAGCCCGCGTTCAGCGCCACCGGCACCGTAACGGCCGGCACGGCCTCGCCGCTGACTGACGGCGCCAGCGCCGTGATCGTCGCGAGCGAGGACTATGCGCGCGCCCACAACCTGCCGATCGTGGCGCGGATCAAGGCCATGGCCATTTCCGGCTGCGCGCCGGAAATCATGGGCATCGGCCCGGTCGAATCCAGCCGCAAGGCATTGGCCCGTGCCGGCATTTCCGCGTCCGATCTCGACGTGATCGAAATCAACGAGGCTTTTGCCAGCCAGGCGCTTGCCTGCATCGCCGATCTCGGCCTTGATCAGGCGAAGATCAATCTGGATGGCGGCGCCATTGCGCTGGGCCATCCGCTGGGCGCCACCGGCGCACGCATCGTGGGCAAGGCCGCGGCCCTGTTGCAGCGCGAGGGCGGCCGTTATGCCCTGGCCACCCAGTGCATCGGCGGCGGGCAGGGCATCGCCACGGTTCTGGAGGCGATCTGATGAGCGATGCCATCCTCAAGGTCTGCGTGATCGGTGCCGGCACGATGGGTGCCGGCATCGCCGCGCAAGTGGCCAACGCCGGTGTTCCCGTGCTCCTGCTCGACATCGTGCGCGATCCGGCAGACCGCAATGCGGTGGCCCAGGGCGCGCTCGATCGCCTGGCCAAGGCAGAGCCGGCGGCGTTCATGAGCAAGCGTGCCGTCAATCTGGTCGAAGTCGGCAATGTCGAGGACGATCTGGGCCGCGTTGCCGAATGCGACTGGGTGATCGAAGCGATCATCGAGCGGCTCGATCTCAAGCATGCGCTTTACGAGAAGCTGGAAGCCGTGCGTCGGCCCGGCACGGCGGTTTCCTCCAACACGTCGACGATCCCGCTCGAACAGCTGGTCGCCGGGCACGGCGAAAGTTTCGCGCACGATTTCCTGATCACCCATTTCTTCAATCCGCCGCGCTACATGCGTTTGCTCGAAGTGGTTGCCGGCCAGGCCAGCGACCCGGCCCTGGTAGCCAAAGTCAGCGATTTTGCGGATCGCGCGCTGGGCAAGACGGTAGTGCGCGCCAAGGATACGCCGGGTTTCCTCGCCAATCGCGTGGGCACGTTCTGGATCCAGCAGGCGATCAACGCGGCATTCGATCTGGGGCTGACGGTGGAGGAAGCCGATGCCGTCGGGGGCAAGCCGATGGGGGTCCCCAATACCGGCGTGTTCGGCCTGGTCGATCTGGTGGGGATCGATCTGATGCCCCATCTCAAGGTCAGCCTGACAGGCACTTTGCCGGCAGACGATCCCTATTGCGCCATCGCCGTCGATCATCCGCTGATGACGCGGATGATTGCCGAGGGCTATACCGGCCGCAAGGGCAAGGGCGGGTTCTATCGCATCAACCGTGAAGCCGGAAAGCGCAAGGAAGCCATCGATCTGGCGACCGGCGAATATCGCCCGGCAGCCAAGCCGCCCGCGCTCCCCGGGGCGGCGCTCAAGGATCTCAAGGCGCTGGTCGGCCTGCCGGGCAAACTCGGCGCTTATGCCTGGGCCGTGCTGGGGCCGACGCTGTCCTATGCGGCCGGCCTGGTGCCGCAGGCTTCGGACGATATCGTTGCCATCGATGCAGCGATGAAACTGGGCTACAACTGGAAATACGGGCCTTTCGAACTGATCGACAGGCTGGGTACGGCGTGGTTTGCGGACCGGCTTGCCGCCGAAGGAAAGCCGGTTCCGGCCATCGTCGGAAAGGCAGCGGGCCGCCCGTTCTATCGCATCGAGAGCGGCAGGCGCCAGGCGCTTGGCCTGGATGGCGAATATCACGACGTGCTGCGCCCGGACGGCGTCGAGCTGCTCGAGGATATCAAGCTTTCCGCCAGGCCTTTGCTCAAGACCGCATCGGCCGCCTTGTGGGACGTGGGCGATGGCGTTGCCGCGATCGAATTCACCGGCAAGATGAATGCTCTCGATACCGAAGTGATGAAGCTGATCGGCGAGGCCATTCCGCTGGTCGCCGCACGGTTCAAGGGCCTGGTGATCTATAACGAAGGCAGCAACTTCTCCGCGGGCGCCAATCTGGGCCTGGCGCTGTTCGCCATGAACATCGCCGCATGGGGCCAGATCGAAAAACTGGTCGCCGGCGGGCAACAGGCCTTGAAAGCGCTCAAGTATGCGCCGTTCCCGGTGGTGGGTGCGCCGGCGGGCATGGCGCTGGGCGGGGGCTGCGAAGTCCTGTTGCATTGCGATGCGGTTCAGGCCCATGCCGAAAGCTATATCGGCCTGGTCGAATGCGGCGTCGGCCTGGTGCCGGGCTGGGGCGGCAACGGCGAACTGCTCGATCGCTGGCGCAACGATCCGGCCCTGCCCAAAGGGCCGCTGCCGGCCGTGGCCAAGGTTTTCGAAACCATATCGACCGCCGCCGTCTCGAAATCGGCCGCCCATGCGATGGAGCTAGGTTTCCTGCGTCCGGGCGATGGCATTACGATGAACCGCGATCGCCTTCTGGCCGATGCCAAGGCGCGCGTGCTGGCCTTGGCGGAAGGCTATCAGGCGCCCGAGCCGCCGACTTTCCGCCTGCCGGGTGCGACCGGCAAGGTCGCGCTGGAACTGGCCGTGCAGGGTTTCCGCGCCCGCGGCCTTGCCACCGCGTATGACGAGGTGGTGTTCGATGCCCTCGCGCGCATCTTGACTGGCGGCGACGCAGACGTGATGGATACTTTGACTGAAGACGACCTGCTGGCAACCGAGCGCCAAGTGTTTGGCAAACTGGTGCGCAATTCCGCAACCCAGGCCCGGATCGAGCATATGCTCAAGACCGGCAAGCCGCTTCGCAACTGATTGAGGAGATTTGCCTTGCAGATCTATACAGCTCCCTTGCGGGACATGCGTTTCGCGCTGAACGAGTTGCACACCGACGATGGCTTCGGCGAAATTCCCGCCTTTGCCGATTTCACGCCCGAACTGACCGAAGCGGTGCTGACCGAAGCGGCCAAGGTGTGCGAGGAAGTGCTGCTGCCTCTGAACCGCACGGGCGATGAAGAAGGCTGCACGCTCGAAAACGGCGTAGTGCGCACGCCTAAGGGCTTTCCCGAAGCCTATCGCGCTTTTACCGAGGGTGGATGGAACGCGCTGGTGCTGCCCCCCGAATGGGGCGGCCAGGGCGCGCCCGAAGCGGTGGGCAAGCTGGTGGAAGAGATGATCTGCGCCACCAACGTTTCGTTCAGCCTCTACCCCGGGTTGACCAACGGCGCGATCGCGGCGCTGGCGGCCTATGCCGACGACACGCTGAAGCAGGCCTATCTGCCCAAGATGGTCAGCGGTGAATGGACGGGCACCATGTGCCTGACGGAAGCGCACTGCGGCACCGATCTTGGCCTGTTGCGGACCAAGGCCGATCCGGCCGAAGACGGCAGCTATGACGTTTCCGGCGCCAAGATTTTCATCTCCTCGGGCGAACACGATCTTTCCAGCAATATCGTGCATCTGGTGCTCGCCCGCCTGCCCGACGCGCCCAAAGGCGTCAAAGGCATCAGCCTGTTCCTGGTGCCGAAATACCTGCCCGATGCCGCCGGCAACCCCTCGGTGCGCAATGGCGTGACCTGCACGGCGATCGAGCACAAGATGGGCATCAAGGCATCGGCCACCTGCCAGATGCTGTTCGAAAATGCCAAGGGCTGGCTGGTGGGCAAACCCCATCGCGGCCTGGAAGCGATGTTCACCATGATGAACGCCGAGCGCGTGGGCGTGGGCATCCAGGGCCTGGGGATCGGCGAAGCGGCCTATCAGTCAGCCGTCTGGTATGCCAAGGATCGCCTGCAGGGCCGCTCCCTTTCGGGGCCTAAGCATCCCGACAAAGCGGCCGACCCGATCATCGTGCATCCCGATGTGCGGCGCATGCTGCTGACCATGCGGGCGTGGAACGAGGGGTGCCGGGCCATTTCGGTGTGGGTGGCGCGCGCGCTCGATGCGGCAAGCCACAGCCCAGAACCCGAGCAGCGACAGCGTGCGGCCGATTTCGTCGCGCTGATGACGCCGGTGGTCAAGGCCATGTTCACCGACCTGGGTCTGGAAAGCGCAAGCCTTGCCGTGCAGTGCTATGGCGGCCACGGCTTCATCCGCGAATCCGGCGTGGAACAGTACATGCGCGATGCCCGTATCGCCATGCTCTATGAAGGCACCAACGGCATCCAGGCGCTCGATCTCGTCGGCCGCAAGCTGCCGGCGGAAACCGGCCGCTATCTGCGCAGCCTGTTCCATCCGATCAGCGATTTCATCGAAGCCAATCTGGAAGATCCGGCGATCGCCCCGATGGTCGCCGGCCTGAAGCGCGCGTTCGAAGCGCTGCAGGGTGCGACCGCGATAATTGCGGAGCGCGGGATGAAAGACCCCGAGGAAGGCGGCGCTGCGGCTACCGATTACCTGCGCCTGATGGGCATGGTGGCCATGGCCTATTGCTTTGCCAAAAGCGCCCGCATCGCCGCACGTGCCCTGTCCGAAGGCACCGAGGAAGCGGCGTTTTATAAGGCCAAGATCGATACGGCGCGCTTTTTCTATGAAAAGCTGCTGCCGCAAACGGCCGCGCTCTTCCTGACGATCAAGGCCGGCAAGGGGGCGGTCATGGATTTCGCCGAAGAGGCGTTCTGACGTTCATCGCGGGTTGCCATATCGAAAATCCCCTTCTGCCAATGCGGAAGGGGATTTCTGTCGGGCCGGTCAGGCCGGCTCGGCACCGTAGAGCCGGGCCGCGCGGGTTTCGAACGCGTTGACCATCTTGCGGAACGCGCGGTCGAGATATTGGCCAGCCAGCTTTTCGAACAGCGCGTTGCGGAAACTGAATTCCACGCAGAAATCGATCACGCAGCCGTTGCCGTCATCGCCCGGGCGAAAAGCCCAGCTATTGGCCAGCGTTTTCATCGGCCCGTCGAGATAATCCACTTCGATCCGTGCGATCCGGCTGCCGCCAGGTGGCGTTTTCCGCACGCGGGACGTAAACTTTTCGCGCAGCGCGTTGAAGCCGACGAGCATGTCGGCAACCATTTCCGTCTCGCTGTCAGACTTGATCCGCGTTGCCACGACCCACGGCAGAAACTCGGGGTAGCGGCGCACATCGGCTACCAGATCGTACATCTGTTCCGGCGACCATTGCAGCCGCCGCTGTTCGGCAATGCGCGGCATTTCAGGCCCCGGTGCGCCCCGTGGCACGCGGGGCGGCCGTCCTGGCCAGTTGTGCCTCGCGCGTGGCGCGCATTTGCGCGAAATCCTCGCCGGCGTGATAGCTCGAGCGGGTAAGCGGGCTCGATGCCACCTGGAGGAAACCCTTGGCCCGGGCAATCGCGCCATAGGCTTCGAAAGCCTTGGGCGTGACGAACTCCATCACTCTGGCATGCTTGGGCGTGGGCTGAAGGTATTGGCCCATGGTGAGAAAATCGATCTGGGCGGAACGCATGTCGTCCATCACCTGATGCACTTCCAGCCGTTCTTCGCCCAGGCCCAGCATGATCCCCGATTTGGTGAAGATCAGTGGATTGAGGCGCTTGACCTGTTCCAGCAGGCGGAGCGAAGCATAATAGCGCGCGCCGGGGCGGATCGTGGGATAGAGCCGGGGCACGGTTTCAAGGTTGTGGTTATAGACGTCCGGCCCGGCTTCCACGATGGCGGCAACCGCGCTGTCCATCTTGTTGCGGAAATCGGGCGTGAGGATTTCGATTGTGGTCTGCGGGGTCTGTTCGCGCAGGGCCTTGATCACTTTGACGAACTGGCTGGCGCCCCCGTCGGGAAGATCGTCACGGTCGACCGAGGTGATCACGATGTGCTCGAGCCCCAGGCGAGCGGCCGCTTCGGCAACGTGCCCTGGCTCTGCCGCATCGACGGCCCGCGGCATGCCGGTCTTGACGTTGCAGAAAGCGCAGGCGCGCGTGCACACGTCACCCAGGATCATGACGGTGGCGTGCTTTTTGGTCCAGCATTCGCCGATGTTGGGGCAGGCGGCTTCTTCGCAAACCGTATTGAGCTTGAGATCGCGCATCAACTGGCGCGTTTCGCCATAGCCCTTGCTGGTGGGGGCCTTCACGCGGATCCAGTCGGGCTTGCGCGTGCGCGGGGGCTGAACGGGCTCGGGATGGGCGGCGCTGTCGGTCATCCTTGCGCAGATAGGGACATCTTGCGGCACTTGAAAGTGGCAATCGAACGCGGCATGCCCTTTGGCCATGGTACATGCGACCTCGCCCGAGCTCGATCAGCTCATTGCCGGCTATCGCCGTTTCCGGGATACCAGCTGGACGCCCCACCGTGCGCGCTGGGACAATCTGCGCGAGGGGCAAAAGCCCCGGGTGATGATCATCGCCTGCTCCGACAGCCGCGTCGATCCGGCCCAGGTTTTCGATACCGACCCGGGCGAGATGTTTGTGGTGCGCAACGTGGCGGCCATGGTGCCGCCGTTCGAAAACGCGCCGGGCCATCATGGCGTTTCCGCCGCGCTGGAATTTGCCGTCCAGGTGCTGAAAGTGCGCGAAGTGATCGTCATGGGCCACGGCATGTGCAGCGGATGCCGGGTGGCGCTGACCCGGGAACTGGTCGGCGCCGGGCTGGGCGAGGGCGGCTTCGTGGCCGACTGGATCGCCTTGCTCGACGAGGCGCGCAAGCCGGTGGTCGAAGCTTACGGCATGACCGGGCAGGCCGCCGAGCGGGCGATGGAAATGGCCAGCGTGAAAGCCAGCCTCGCCAACTTGCGCACGTTCCCCTGGGTCCAGCAAAAGGAAGCCGCCGGCACGCTCACGCTGCGCGGCGTGTTCTTTGCCATTTCCGACGGCATCTTGCACTTGCTGGACGAGGAAAGTGGAATGTTTTCGCCCGCGGGATAACGGGGCTGACGAAAGGGCCACCCCCGGCGATCGGGAGCGGCCCTTCGTTCATGCGGCCAGGCGCAATGGCGTTACTTCGCGCCCTTGGTCGTCGCGTAAAGCGACCAAAGCTGGGCCAGCGACGCGCGCGGGCCGGTGGTGACGGTGGCGAAGGCGGCCTTGGCTTCGTCGTACTTGCCCTGATCGACCAGGGCGATGCCCAGGCGCGTCTGGATGCGGTCCTTGTCGGCCTGGGCAGCGATGCCTTTGCTCAGCGCCGTCTTGTAGAGCGCCTCGGCCTTTGCCGCTTCTCCGTAAGAGAGATAGACGTCGGCCGCCACCGCCGAAAGCTTCCCGTCCGCGGTCTTGGCGGCGTCGCGTTCCAGGCCGGTCAGCGAAGCCTTGTCCCCGGCGGCAATGCGCGCCTTGGCCTGGCTGAGCGCGTCGGCCACGAACGGGTCGGACGTGGCAAGGGCGCCCTGCGCCACGCCCTGCTCGGCGATCTTCTGCACTTCGCCGGGCAGGCGCCGCGGATCGGCGGCCTGGATATATTCGACATATTCGCGGCTGGTATATTGCTTGTCCACGCTCAGCGCGCCGGTGCGCTGGAACAGGCGGCCAAGATCGACCGACTCCTCCCGGCCGAACTGGCCGCCTTCGCGGGCCAACTGCCCCAAGCCGAGCCAGTTGATCGGGCTGGGATCGGCAGTCACCACCATCATGCCCCATTCGACCGCCTGGGGGCCGAGCTTGGCATTGTAGGCGATGATCTGGCCGCGCTTGTACCAGCTTGCCGGCACGGCGGTGCCAGCCGCCTTGCGGGTGGCGACGGCCGCCTTGAGCGCATCGAGCGCCTGTGCCGGCTGGCCGAGCTGCACATAGGAATCGGCCAGCACCTCGGCCGCGTTGTCTTCGTTGTAGTTGGCGTCGACCGCAACCTTGAGCGCCTTGGTAGCGGTGGCATAGTCCTTGTTCTGATAAGCGACCGCGCCCAGGAAATACTGAACCGTGGGCGTTTTATCGGGGCCGAGCTGGCCGCTGTCGGCCATGTTCTGCAGGCCCTTCTGCTGAAGCGCGCCATCGCCGACCGCGCCACCCAGGATCTGCTGCCACTGCCCGAGGACCAGGCGATCCAGCGGGGTCTTGACGGCAGCTTCGACGGGGCCGAGTTCGCCGATGAGTTTTTGCGCGCCGGCCTTGTATTCGGCATCTGCAACCTTGCCCTTCGTGGCCTGCCAATCGTTGAACGATTTCTGGAAAGGCGCCGCAGCCGCGCCGAATTCCTTGGAATTGCCGCCGCCCTCTTCCTTCTTGGCTTCCTTGGCGCTTGCCGGGGCAACCGATGCGCCCAGGGCGAGGCCACCGGCCATCGCCACGGTCATGGCCGCGCGCGCAATCGTGCCCACATTCGATTTCCACAAAGAACCGCGCATCTTTTCTCTCCTTTCGACCCCGACGCGTTCGTCCCCGAACCGGCTGGTCTGGCGCCGGGATACGCAACCGCGTCGCTTGTTCTGGTCAGCCCTTGCGCTAGTGGCGCGGATTGGCGCCCTTGGCAACTCGATGTGTGTTAGTGACACGCCGTGAACCACTATTGAATGACAGTTCGTCCCGGCGGGCAGGCAATCTGTCGCATGTGTGGAAAACTGCCCGGCCACAGGTGCGAACCGATACCGCTTGCTGGCCTTTTGCAGCCAAGGCGCCTAGGGCGTTTGCTTTACTGACAACGAAATGACAAAGCCACCATCGTGAGCGACGAAACACCGACCCTCGATCCCACTCCCGGCGCGCCGGAACACGAATTCCAGCGGATCGACATCGTCGATGAAATGAAGACCAGCTACCTCGATTACGCGATGAGCGTGATCGTGGCCCGCGCGCTGCCCGATGTGCGCGACGGGTTGAAGCCGGTTCACCGGCGCATCCTGTGGACCAGCCACGAAAACGGCTTCACCCCAGGCAAGCCCTATCGCAAGTCGGCGCGCATCGTGGGCGATACGATGGGCAAGTATCACCCCCATGGCGATGCGGCCATCTATGACGCGCTGGCGCGGATGACCCAGAACTGGTCGATGCGCCTGCCGCTGATCGACGGGCAGGGCAACTTCGGTTCGATGGACCCCGATCCGCCGGCCTCGATGCGTTATACCGAAGCGCGCCTTGCCAAAGTGGCGGAGTCGCTGCTGGCCGATATCGACAAGGACACCGTCGATTTCCAGCCCAACTACGATGGGGCGGAGCACGAGCCGCAGGTGCTGCCGGCGCGCTTTCCCAATCTTCTGGTCAATGGCGCGGGCGGCATCGCGGTGGGCATGGCCACCAACATCCCACCGCACAATCTGGGCGAGGTCATCGACGGATGCTTGGCCTATATGGACAATCCGCTGATTTCGATCGACGAACTGATCCAGATCATTCCCGGCCCCGATTTTCCCACCGCCCCGCTGATCCTTGGCGCGGCCGGCGCGCGCAAGGCCTATACCGAAGGGCGCGGGTCGATCATGATGCGCTGCCAGCACGAAGTGGAGGAAGGGCGCGGCCGCGACGCCAGCCGCCGCTCGATCGTGCTGACGTCCATCCCCTATCAGGTCGGCAAGTCCAACCTGGTCGAAAAGATCGCCGAAGCAGCCAAGGACAAGCGGATCGAGGGCATTGCCGACATTCGCGACGAATCCAACCGCGAAGGCGTGCGGGTGGTGGTCGATCTCAAGCGCGACGCCTCGCCCGAAGTGGTGCTCAACCAGCTTTGGCGGAACACGCCGGCGCAATCCAACTTCCCGGCCAATATGCTGGCCATCCGCGGTGGCCGGCCTGAAATCCTGACGCTCAGGGACATTATCGAGAGCTTCGTGCGCTTCCGCGAGGAAGTGATCACCCGGCGCACCAAGTTCGAGCTGGGCAAGGCGCGGGACCGCGCGCATATCCTGCTCGGCCTGGTGGTGGCGGTCACCAATCTCGATGAAGTGGTGCGGATCATCCGCGGCGCTGCCAATCCTGCCCTGGCGCGCGAGGCGCTGCTGGCGCGCGAATGGCCGATAGGGGAAATCGCGCCCTACATCCGCCTAGTCGAAGCGATCGAGGAAGATGCCCTGGCGGGCGGCGACAGCTATCGCCTGTCCGACGTGCAGGTGCGCGCCATTCTCGATCTGCGCCTCCACCGCCTGACCGCACTGGGGCGCGACGAGATCGGGGACGAGCTGGAGAAGCTTGCCAGGGCCATTACCGAATACCTTGCGGTACTGGCGGATCGGCAGAAGCTTTATGCCGTGATGCGCGAGGAACTGGTGGAAGTTAAAGCCGCCTATGCCACGCCGCGCCTGTCGCAGATCATGCCGGCCGCCGACGGCATCGACGATGAGGACCTGATCGAACGGGAGGACATGGTCGTGACCGTCACGCTCGACGGTTACATCAAGCGCACCCCGCTTTCCACGTTCCGGGCCCAGGCGCGGGGCGGCAAGGGCCGCTCGGGCATGGCTACTAAGGAAGAGGATGCCGTTGCGACGATGTTCGTGGCGAGCACGCACACGCCGGTGCTGTTCTTTTCCACGGCGGGCAAGGTCTATCGCCTGAAAGTCTGGCGCCTTCCCGAAGGCGGCGCGGCCACGCGCGGCCGCCCGGTCGTCAACCTGCTGCCGGCGCTGGACCAGGGCGAGACCGTTGCCGCCGTGCTGCCCTTGCCCGAGGACGAAACCGCGTGGGGTGCGCTCAACGTGATGTTCGCCACCGCCAAGGGCAACGTGCGGCGCAATGCCATGGACGCCTTTGCCAACATCCCTTCGAACGGCAAATATGCGATGAAGTTCGAGGACGATGCCGAAGATCGCCTGATCGGCGTCGCTTTGCTGTCGGAAGGGGATGACGTGCTTCTGGCCAGCCGCCAGGGCAAGGCCATCCGTTTCCCGGCCGACGACGTGCGCGAATTCCAGAGCCGCACCTCGACCGGCGTGCGCGGCATGGCGCTCAAGGACGGCGACGAAGTCATATCGCTATCGATCCTGCACCGTGCCGGGGTCAGGGACCAGGACGAACGCGAGGATTACCTGCGCTTCGCCCCGTGGAAGGCGGAAAAGGAAGGCGAACCGCAGATGAGCGCGGATCGCTATCAGGAGCTTGCCGCCAAAGAGCAGTTCGTGCTGACGGTCTGCGCCAACGGGTATGGCAAGCTGTCTTCGGCCTATGAATACCGGCGCACCGGCCGCGGCGGGCAGGGCATTACCAATATCGACAATATCGCCCGCAACGGACCGGTCGTCGCCAGCTTCCCCGCCACGCAGGGAGACCAGCTGATGCTGGTGACCGACCAGGCCAAGCTGATCCGCCTGCCGCTTTCCTCGCTGCGCGTGATCGGGCGCGGATCGGCCGGCGTGCGGCTGTTCAACGTGTCGGCCGACGAACACGTGGTGGGCGCGGTGCGCCTGGCCGAAGCGGATGCCGGCGATGGCGAAACCGAGGCGGACGCCGTAATCGAAAGCGGCCCCGAGGCATGAGCGAAAGGCCGCCCCTGGCTTACAAGGTGCTGACCGCCGAGCAGCGGGCCGAGCTGGAAAGCGGGACATTTGGCGGTGCGCCGGTGGATCTGGCCGATGGCTATATCCACATGTCCACCGCCGATCAGCTTGCTGAAACGCTGGACAAGCATTTTGCCGGGCAGAGCGACCTGCACATCGCCACGATCGACCTGTCCGGCTTTGGCGAAAACCTGAAATGGGAAGAGTCCCGTGGCGGTGCGCTGTTTCCGCATCTTTATGCCCCCTTGCCGCTGGCGGCCGTGGTGGCGATGGCGCCGCTGGCGCGCATGCCCGATGGCAGCGTGGTCCTGCCCCGGGCCGATTGAGCCATGGCGCATCAGGTCCATGTGATCGGCGGCGGCATGGCCGGCAGCGAAGCCGCGTGGCAACTGGCGCGCCGCGGCTTTCGCGTGCGGCTTTCGGAAATGCGCGGCAGCGGCGAAACCACGGCGGTGCACCAGGGCGATGGCCTTGCCGAACTGGTATGCTCCAACTCGTTCCGGTCCGACGACGATGACAAGAACGCGGTGGGCCTGCTGCATCACGAAATGCGACGCTGCGACAGTCTGATCATGGCCGCCGCCGACAAGGCGCGCGTGCCGGCAGGTTCGGCACTGGCGGTGGACCGCGACGCCTTCTCGGCCGCCGTCGAAACGGCCTTGCGCGCATTGCCCAATCTGGAACTGGTGCGCGAGCGCGTGGACAGCCTGCCGGACCACGGCCTGGCGATCGTCGCCACCGGGCCGCTCACGGCCGCCTCGCTGGCCGGCAGCATCGGTGCGGCGACGGGTGCCGAGAGCCTCGCTTTCTTCGATGCCATCGCGCCGATCGTCTATCGCGATTCGATCGATATGGACGTGTGCTGGATGGCAAGCCGGTGGGACAAGGCCGCCGGCCCGGAAAGCACTGGCAAGGACTACATCAACTGCCCGATGGACAAGGCGCAGTACCAGGCCTTTCGCCAGGGGCTGCTCGACGGCGAAAAGACCGTGTTCAAGCAATGGGAAGCCAATACTCCCTATTTCGACGGGTGCATGCCGATCGAAGTGATGGCGGAGCGCGGGGAAGACACGCTGCGCTTCGGCCCGATGAAGCCCGTCGGCCTTGACGATCCGCGCACCGGCCGCTGGCCCTATGCCGTGGTGCAACTGCGCCAGGACAACAAGCTGGGTACGCTGTGGAACATGGTGGGCTTCCAGACCAAGCTCAAGCATGCCGAACAGGTGCGCCTGTTCCGCACTATCCCCGGCCTCGAAAAGGCGGAATTCGCCCGGCTGGGCGGGCTGCACCGCAACACCTTCATTCATGCGCCCACGCTGCTCGATCGGCAATTGCGCCTTGGATCCGCGCCCCACATCCGCTTTGCCGGGCAGATCACCGGCTGCGAAGGCTATGTCGAAAGTGCGTCGATCGGTTTGCTGGCCGGACTCATGGCGGCTACCGAACTGGCCGGGCGTAGCTGGACCGCGCCGCCCGCAACCACGGCTCTGGGTGCGCTGCTGGGCCATATCACCGGTGACGCTGAAGTTGAGACCTATCAGCCGATGAATGTCAATTTCGGGCTTTTCCCGCCGGTCGATCCCACGATCAGAAAGAAAGTCCGCAAGGAAGCCTATACCGCGCGGGCCAAGGCCGACATCGTGCCCTGGCTGGAAAGCCTGGTCTAGCGCCGGATCAGGGCAGATCGGGCACAGGCGGTGGCAGCAGCAATTCCAGCGCGCACAGCGTCGCCTGGTGACGCACGGCGCTGCGGGTCTGGCAATTGTCGAAAAGCCGGGTCTCGGCCATGATATCTTCCGGGTTCTGCCCCCGCTCGGCGCGGGCAAAGATCACTGTGCCGACCGGCTTTTGCTCCGATCCGCCGTCGGGGCCGGCAATGCCGGTGATCGCCACGGCCACATCGGCACGCGAACGGGCAAGCGCGCCTTGCGCCATCGACCAGGCAGTCGCCACCGAAACGGCACCGACGGCGTCGATAACGTCCATCGAAACGCCCAGTACCTCGTGCTTCGCCTCGTTCGAATAGCTGACGAATCCCCGATCGAGTACGGCCGAACTGCCGGCGATTTCGGTAAGGGCGGCCGCCACCAGCCCGCCGGTGCAGCTTTCGGCAAGTGCCACGGTCCGCCCCACGGCGCCGTTCTCTTCAATCACGCGCCGGGCCAGCGCCACGATGTCGCGCGGAAGGAGGCTGTCTGTTTCGGAAGGCATCAAATGGGCTTTCGTTAAGGCGTTGCCGGGCATAGCGGCAGGCCGGGCGACTTGCGCAGAGCGGTGCCCGGCCTGGACGAGGGCGTTTCCATCATGCGAATGATGAACGTGAAAAGGCCTGCCGTCCTGTCGGGCGGCAGGGGCGCCAGAAGCTGCGTCATCCGTTCGAGCGGAGCGCAATGCCGGGGCTTGAGCGATTCGGTGACCAGCTGCCCCAGCATGCCATCGGCAAAGGGTTGCAGCGCCTTGTCGGGCAGGCGCGCCATCTGGGCAATGGTCGGGTCCTTGTCGGCCTGCGCAAATTTCACCAGGGCCGCCTTGGCGCGGGGCCAGGCCGCCGGTTTGACCGTAGCATAGCGCTTGACCAGGCCTTGCCCGTCGCGCGCGAAATAGCCCTGGGCGGAAAGATGCGGCGCACAATAGGCCATCGCGCTGTCGAGTGCCGACGGCAGCGAATACGTGACGAGCGCATCGACATCGGCGGTGTCGAGGCAGGGGGCGGGGGCTGCGGCACCGGCCGTTTGCCCTGCCACCAGCGCCGCCAGCGCGAGCGCGGCGGATAGGGCGCGGATCACAGCGGCACCACGGTGGCGACGGCCTGGGCGGCAATCCCTTCGCCGCGGCCGGTGGTGCCCAGTCGCTCTGTCGTGGTCGCCTTGACGCTGACGCTGTCGATCGCGATGCCCATGATTTCGGCCAGGCGCGCGCGCATGGCGGCCTTGTGCGGGCCGATGCGGGGCGCTTCGCAGATGATCGTCACGTCGACATTTGCGATGGCATGGCCGCTTTGCGCCACCAGCCCGGCGGCATGAGCCAGGAACCGGTCCGACGCGGCGCCTTTCCATTGCGGATCGGATGGGGGAAAGTGATCGCCGATGTCACCGGCCGCGATGGCGCCCAGCAGGGCATCGACCAGCGCGTGGATCGCCACGTCGGCATCGCTATGGCCGGCAAGCCCTTTGGCATGATCGATTTTCACGCCACACAGCCAAAGGTTTTCCCCCGCCACAAGGCGGTGGACGTCGAAACCGCTGCCGGTGCGGGGCAGGCGTCCGGGCGTCGTGGCCGTCTCCAGGTCGCTGGCGAACGTGACTTTGCGCAAGGCCTCGTCACCGGGAACCAGCGCCACGGGCAGGCCGGCGGCATCGGCCACCTGTGCATCGTCGCCGGCTTCTGCGCCGCCCTGCCAGGCGCGGTGCGCGGCAAGGATGGCGTGAAAATGAAACGCCTGGGGCGTCTGCACGCGATAAAGGTCTTCGCGCGAAACGGCGCCTTGCCGCCAGCCGCCGGCGCCGCGCACCACGCTGTCGACCACCGGCAGGACGGGGATGGCACCCGGCGCGGTGGCCAGCGCGGCCAGCAGGGCGTCGATCACCTGACGGGGGAGATCGGGCCGGGCGGCATCATGGATGAGCACTTGCGCCGGGGTTGCATGATCGAGTGCTTCAAGCGCGCGGAGGACCGATTCCCGGCGGGTGGCGCCGCCATGCACGATGATCACGCCGGGCAGGTTTGCCAATGCCGCAGTGGCCATGGCGTCCAACCCCGGCGGGATAGCCACGACCACCGGCGCCAGTCCGGCCGAGATCAGGCGTTCCACGCTGTGGCGCACCAGCGGTTTGCCGTGCCACGGGGCAAACTGCTTGGGCAGCGTGCCACCCGCGCGCAGGCCCTTGCCTGCGGCAACCACGATGGCGGCCACGGCGCCTGGTGCCGGTGCGATGGAAGGGGAAGCGGGAGGGGTCATGCGCGCTGGCCCTCTATCAGCAGGGCGAGGGGAAGCCAAGCGGCGGCAAGCGCCTTGCCCGCAGGGTCATATTGGATTAAGGGCGCTGCCTGTTTTTTAGGCATTTTGATCGCGCATGACCCAGGTTCCTGTCCCACCCGTCCTCGCCCCGCTTGACGTGGGCCCCGTGCGTATCGGGTGCCCGGTGGTTCTGGCGCCGATGACGGGCGTGTCCGATCTGCCGTTCCGCCTGATGGTGCGGCGGTTCGGCTCGGGCCTCAACGTGACGGAAATGATCGCCAGCCCCGCGGCGATCCGCGAAACCCGCCAGTCCATCCAGAAGTGGGCCTGGCACCCCAGCGAAGAACCCGTTTCGATGCAGCTTGTCGGCTGCGACCCTGAACAGATGGGCGAAGCGGCTAGACTTTCCGAAGACCGGGGCGCGGCGATCATCGATATCAACATGGGCTGCCCGGTGCGCAAGGTAGTCAACGGCGATGCCGGATCGGCGCTGATGCGCGACGTACCCCTCGCCGCCAGCCTGATCGAGGCGACGGTCAAGGCGGTCAAAGTGCCGGTCACTGTCAAGATGCGGATGGGCTGGTGCCACGACAGCCTCAACGCGCCCGAACTGGCACGCATTGCCCAGGATCTCGGCGCGCGGATGATCACCGTTCATGGCCGCACGCGCAACCAGATGTACAAGGGGACCGCGGATTGGGCCTTCGTGCGCAAGGTCAAGGACGCGGTGTCGATCCCCGTGATCGTCAACGGGGACATCTGCGGGATCGACGAGGTGGCGCAGGCCCTGGCACAGAGCGGGGCCGACGGGGTGATGATCGGGCGCGGCGCCTATGGACGGCCATGGCTTCTGGGCCAGGTGATGCACTGGCTGCAAACCGGCCAGATGCGGCCCGATCCGGCGATCGAGGACCAGTACCGCCTGATCGTGGAACACTATCGCGCCATGCTCGACCATTACGGCCCGGTGACCGGCGTCAACATGGCGCGCAAGCATCTGGGCTGGTACACCAAGGGCCTGCCGGGATCGGCCGAGTTCCGCAACCGGGTGAATTTCATCGACGATGCGGGCCAGGTGCTGGACAGCCTCGAGGCGTTCTACGCGCCGCTGCATCACCGCCAAGCGGCATGACCGAGGCTGCATGACCCAGGCGGCCGACCGCGCCCGCGCCGACGCCGTGGTGCGGCCCGATCCCAAGCGCATGATCGCCAGCTTTCCGCTGGCCGTGCTGCTGCTGGCGCCCGAAATGACGATCTCGGCCGTCAATCCTGCCGCCGAACAGTTGCTGGGGCAGGGCGCGCGGCGTCTGGTCGGCCGGGCACTGGCCGAAGTGCTGGTGTTCGAGGAACCCCTGATCATGAGCCGGCTGACCGACGCGGAAACCCATCTGGTCGCGCGGCGGGTACGGGTGGGGTTTGCCGGCAAAAGCATGCGCCCGCTGGACGTGATGACCGCGCCTGTGCTGCAACATCCCGGCTGGCAGATGCTGGTGCTGCACGAAATGAGCGGCGTCGAGGGCCTGAGCGACGATGTGCCGGGCACGGGAACCGGGGAGAACGGGGCCTTGCGGGCACCCGAAGTCCTGGCACACGAAATCAAGAATCCCCTTGCCGGCATTCGCGGTGCCGCCCAGTTGCTCGATCGCAAGCTGGGCAAGGCCGATCGGTCGCTGACCGGGCTGATCATGGCCGAGGTGGATCGCATCGCCAAGTTGATCGATCAGATGCAGTCGCTTTCGCGCCGCATTCGCGAACCGGCGGTGCCTTGCAATCTGCACGAGGCGGTGCGCCGCGCCGAGGCGGTGATCGCTGCCAGCGATCCCGGTGCCGTGACGGTGCACGAGGAGTTCGATCCTTCATTGCCTTCCATCATGGCCAACCCCGATGCGCTGGTACAGGTGCTGCTCAACCTGATGACCAACGCGCGCGAGGCGTGCGAGGGGCAGCCCGACCGCCGCATCGTGGTGCGGACCCGCTTTGCCAGCGGCATCCAGGTCCATTCCCGCGCCGGCAAGCCGCTGCGCCTGCCGATCGAAGTACGCGTGAGCGACAATGGCCCCGGCATCGATCCGGCACTGCGCGAACATATCTTCGAACCCTTTGTCACGGCGAAGAAGAACGGGCAGGGGCTGGGCCTGGCGCTGGTGCAGAAACTGGTGCGCGAAATGAATGGGCGCATCACCCACGATCGCGACGAGCTTGGCGGGTGGACCCATTTCCGGCTGCACCTGCCCGTGGCGGCCGCGGCGCAGAACGGGTGACGCAGTGAAGAACAGCATCCTCCTGGTCGAAGACGATTCCTCGATCGCCATCGTCATAACCGCCGCGCTCGAGGCCGAGGGGCTCGCTGTCGATCGCTGCGACAGCATTGCCGAGCGCGATCGCCTGCTCGCCACCAGGCCCTACGACCTGATGCTCACCGACGTCATGCTCACCGACGGTGACGGGATCGAGTCTCTGCCGCCGGTCCGCGCGGCTTATCCGCGCATGCAGGTCATCATCCTGTCGGCCCAGAACACGCTCGATACCGCGGTGCGGGCAAGCGATACCGGCGCGTTCGAATATTTTCCCAAGCCGTTCGATCTGGAAGAACTGGTGCGTGCGGTTCGCCAGGCGCTGGGGGCCAACGAGGGGGCAGGGCTGCCCGATGCGGCAGACGATCTGGGCCAGGGCCTGCCGCTCGTCGGGCGTAGCGCGGCCATGCAGGCGGTCTATCGAATGATCACGCGCGTGCTGCGCAACGATCTGACGGTCCTGATCCTGGGCGAATCCGGCACCGGCAAGGAACTCGTGGCCGAAGCGATCCACCAGCTCGGCAACCGGCGCGACGGGCCGTTCGTGGCGGTCAATACGGCCGCCATTCCGCATGATCTGATCGAAAGCGAGCTTTTCGGCCACGAAAAGGGCGCATTCACCGGCGCCGTGGCGCGCCGTATCGGCAAGTTCGAACAGGCCGCGCGCGGCACCCTGTTCCTTGACGAAATCGGCGACATGCCGCTAGACGCGCAGACCAGGCTGCTGCGCGCCTTGCAATCGGGCCGCATCCGCCGTGTCGGCGGGACCGAGGAAATCGCGCTCGATTGCCGCATCATCGCCGCTACCAACCGCGATCTGGTGCCCATGATCGCGGCCGGAACGTTCCGCGAAGATCTTTATTACCGGCTGGCCGTCGTGCCGATCGAATTGCCGCCGCTGCGCCACCGCGCCAGCGACGTGGAAGCGCTGTCTCGCCATTTTCTGGCGCGCGCCGCCGCCGAAGGCCTTCCGCGCCGGCAGCTCTCGGCCGGGGGCGCCGCGCTTCTGGCGCAGCAGCCGTGGCGCGGCAACGTACGCGAATTGCGCAATTTCATTTTCCGCCTGGCACTGCTCGGCCGCGACGAAGTGATTGACGAGACGACGATCGAACCGCTGCTGGCGAGCGAAGGCAACGGTACGCGTGGAGCCGCCACGGAAGATGCGGTGGCGGAGGATGCCGTGGCTCCCGGGGCGCCTGCGGATTTTGCCGCGGCGCTCGAAACGTTCCTGGCGCGCGCCCGGCCCGAAGCCGGCACGCTGTACGATGTGGCGCTGGCTGCGTTCGAACGGCCGCTGTTCCTGTATGCCCTGGCGCAGACCGGCGGCAACCAGCTGCGCGCCGCGCAGATGCTGGGCATCAATCGCAATACCTTGCGCAAGCGGCTGGTCGATCTGGGGATCGCGCCGGAGGACGCGCTGGGCAGCCGTTGACCGATCTGGGCCGCGAGGATGAACGATAAAAGCACTTGCAATCTTGCAACAGCGGCGTTGTAACGGCGCCACGATGGTCGCATCTGCAATACGTTCAAGCAAACGACTGCCGCGCTGGTGGCGCCGGCTGCTGGTGACCTTGCGGCGCGCAAACGTGTTTCTCCTGCTCGAAATGACGGCCGGCACCGCGCTGATCACCATGCTGGCGGTTTCGTGGCAGACGGTCAGCGCCAATGGCGCCGCCAACCAGCTGTTGCCCGCGCGTCTCACCTCGGTGCTGCTTATTGGATCGCTGGTTCCGGCCATGGCGCTGATCGTGCTTGCCGGCCGCCGCCTGGCCCTGGCCCGTGCCGCACGCAGCGGGCTGGGCACCAGCGGGCGGCTGCACGTGCGCCTCGTCTGGCTGTTTTCGCTGATCGCCGCCATTCCGACGCTGCTGGTGGTGATCTTTGCCTCGCTGCTGTTCCAGTCTGGCGTCGAATTCTGGTTTTCCAATGATTCCCGCGGGATGCTGGAGAATGCCAGCAGCCTGGCGCGGGGCTATTATGCCGACAAGCTGCGCGACGTGGGCCGTGAAAGCGTGGCGATGGCCGGCGACGTGCGCGGCTATTTCGACCAGGCCCCGATCACCAGCCAGGATTTCCTCGCCGGCTATTCGTGGCAAGTCTATAGCCGCAAGATGGATGAAAGCGCGATCATCGAACGCGCGCGCGACGGCACCTTGCGCACCGCCGCCATTGTCGATCCCAATGTCAAGGACGATCGCGAACGCATCACGCCCGACGAACTGCGCAAGCTCGACGCGGGCGAACAGGTCGTCGTCAAGGCCTCGGCCGAACGCATCGAAGCCGTCACCACGATCGATCATCAGCGCGGCATCTATCTGTATGTCGCGCGCAATTCCGACAGGCTGGCGCTCAGCCAGTTCGAACGCGCCAAAAGCGTGCTCAGTGCCTACGATGTGCTGACCCGCAGCGCGCGCGCGATCCAGTTGCGCTTCAATATCGCGCTGTTCATCATCAGCCTGGCATTGGTGGGGCTGGCGGTGTGGGTGGCGCTGCGCTTTGCCGACAGGCAGGTGGCGCCGCTGATCGGGCTGGTCAAGGCCGCGCGCAGCGTGGGCAGCGGCAATTTCGCCATGCGCGTGGCGCCGGGCAAGGACATCGACGAAGTCGGCATGCTGACCCGGGCTTTCAACCGCATGACCGCGCAGCTGGAAGGTCAGACACAGGCGCTGGTCAATGCCAATGCGCAACTCGACGTGCGCCGCGTGTTCATCGAAACGGTGCTGGAATCGATCACGGCCGGCATCATTTCCATCGGCCCGGACGGCACGATCCAGCTGATGAACTCGTCGGCGCAGAAGTTGCTGCTCGACGATCCCGGCAATTCGGCCGACGGGCGCACGCTGGCCGAGATCGCCCCCCAGATCGCCCAGCTCGTGGCCGATGGCGAAAGCGGCGGCATCGTCCAATATGCGCGGCAGGGCGAATTCCTGACACTGGCGGTCAAGACCCGGGCCGATCGCCACGGGCATGTGATCACTTTCGAAGACATCACGCGTCAGCTGATCACCCAGCGCCGCGCCGCCTGGTCCGACGTGGCCCGCCGCATCGCGCACGAGATCAAGAACCCGCTCACGCCCATCCAGCTTGCCACCGAGCGGCTCAAGCGGCGCTATCGCCGCCAGATCCTGACCGATCCCGAATTGTTCGAGGAACTGACGGCCACGATCATCCGCCAGGTGGGCGACCTGCGCAAGATGGTCGACGAATTCTCGTCGTTCGCCCGTCTGCCCAAACCGGTTTTCCGCAGCGAGGATGCCAGCGACCTGGTGCGCCAGGCGCTGTTCCTGCAGGAAGTGGCCCATGCCGACATCACGTTCAGCTTTGCCGCCACGGCGCCCGCCGTGCCCTTTCAGTGCGATCGTCATCAGTTCGGCCAGGTGATGACCAATGTGCTCAAGAACGCGGTCGAAGCGATCGAGCAGCAGCGCGCCAGGCTGTCCGACATCGATTATCGCGGCCGCGTGGCCGTATCGCTGGCAGCCGACGAGGCGGCCGTGACGGTGACGGTGATCGATAACGGCATCGGCTTGCCGGTCGAACGGGAGCGGATACTCGAACCATATGTCACAACGCGTGAAAAAGGCACGGGACTGGGCCTGGCGATCGTGAACAAGATCGTCGAGGAACATGGCGGTGACGTGGCATTCGCTGCGGAACCCGATGGGGGCACGCGGGTGACCATGCGCTTTGCCCGTGATCCGCTGGCCCAGCCGCCGCTGACCACCGGGGCCATTGCACCGCCAGGCGAAAACGCCCTGGCCGTGCCGCAGTGATCCCCGGCAGCACACAGGATTTCAACAGACTTTTCCACAGGACGCAAACATTCCATGGCTCTCGATATCCTGATCGTCGACGACGAACGCGACATTCGCGAACTGGTCGCGGGTGTGCTTAGCGACGAAGGCTATGGCTGCCGGCTTGCCGCCGACAGCACCTCGGCGCTTGCCGCGGTCGACGAACGGCGGCCCAGCCTCGTGCTGCTCGACGTCTGGCTGCATGGCAGCCCGATGGACGGGCTGGAAGTGCTGGACGAGATCAAGAAGCGCGAGCCCGAACTGCCCGTGATCATCTTTTCGGGACACGGCAACATCGATACCGCCGTTTCCGCTATCAGCCGCGGCGCGATGGATTTCCTCGAAAAGCCGTTCGAAGCCGAACGCCTGCTGCTGCTGGTTGAACGTGCCACGGAAACCGAACGCCTCCGCCGCGAAAACCAGCGCCTGCGCCACGGCTTTGTCGCTTCCGAGGAATTCACCGGCAATTCCGCTGCGATCAACCACGTGCGCGCCACGCTCAAGCGCGTGGCCAACACCGGCAGCCGCCTGCTGATTACCGGGCCGGCCGGGTCTGGCAAGGAAGTCGCCGCGCGCCTGCTGCACAGTTGGAGCCCGCGCGCGCAGAACGCGTTCATCACCGTCAATTCGGCCCGCATTACCCCCGAACGCTTCGAACAGGAGCTGTTCGGCGAAGAGGCTGACGGGAAACTGGTGCGCGCCGGGTTGCTGGAAATGGCCGATGGCGGCACGCTTTTCCTTGATGAAGTGGCCGACATGCCGCCATCGAGCCAGGCTCGAATCCTGCGCGTGCTGACCGAGCAAGCGTTCGTGCGCGTGGGCGGGCATCGCCAGATCCGCGTTGACGTGCGTGTAGTCTCGTCCTCGTCACGGCCGCTCGAGCGTGAAATTGCCGAACGGCGCTTTCGTGAAGACTTGTTCTATCGCCTCAACGTAGTGCCCGTGGCCATTCCGCCATTGACTGACCGGCGCGACGACATTCCCGCGCTCGTCGATCATTTTTTCGCCCGATACGCCAGCGAGCAGGGCGTTGCGCCCCCCGGCGTCGCGCCCGAGGCACTGGCCGCGCTGCAAAGCTATGACTGGCCGGGCAACGTGCGCCAGTTGCGCAACGTGGTGGAGCGGACGATCATTCTAACGCCACGGGAACGCCTGGCGCGCATCGAGGCCGACATGCTGCCAGCAGAGATCGTATCGACCCGCCTTGGCGTGGACACCGGCACATCGGCACTGATGGGCGTGCCGCTGCGCGAGGCGCGCGAGAATTTCGAGCGGGAGTACCTCAAAGTCCAGATCCGGCGCTTTTCCGGCAATATTTCGAAGACGGCCAGCTTTATCGGCATGGAGCGATCCGCTCTCCACCGCAAACTCAAGTTGCTTGGCATGGCCGAGCGGCGGGAAGGGGAAGAGGACGAATAATCCAGGTACGGGCGATTTTCGCATAAGCGAAGACCAATCGAAAAAACCCGGTTTACGGGAATCGCGTCGCGCCATAAACTAGGCGTCTAATACGGCCGGCGGCCATTGCGGTGTCATCTTGCACCGCAATGTTCCCGGCCAGATCGCGCAGTTCCGCCAAGGGGCTCGCCAATACGATGGAGTCACGCGAATGACCGGAAAAACCTTGTCTGCCCGCCCTCGAACGAAAGCCGAAGCGGCCGAGTCAGCCGAAGCCGATGTGCCGACACCGGCGCCCGTCGCGGCCACAGCCGCGGTGAAGGGCCAGAACCTGCAGGACGTTTTCCTCAACCACCTGCGCAAGAACAAGATTCCCGTGACGATGTTTCTGGTAAAAGGGGTCAAGCTGCAGGGCATCGTCACCTGGTTCGACAACTTTTCGATCCTGCTGCGTCGGGACGGGCAATCGCAACTGGTTTACAAGCACGCCATTTCGACGATCATGCCGGGCCAGCAGCTTTCGGTGGCCCATTTCCAGAGCGGTGGAGAAGAAGGCGCCAAAAAGCGGCTGTTGCAGGAAGTCTTCCTGTCCAGCGTGCGGGACGCCGGCGTGCAGGTCACCATGTTCCTGGTCAACGGCGTCATGCTTCAGGGCAAAGTTGCCGCTTACGATCTTTTCTGCATGTTGCTGGAACGAGAAGGCTATGTGCAGCTTGCCTATAAGCATGCCGTCTCGACGATCCAGCCTGCCGGCCATGTCGACCTGACGGGCGATTGGGAAGGCGAAGCGAACTGAGCACGTTTGAATTCGGACGCAATGCGGGTGATATCGAAGGCGAGGTTGCCCGCGGCGCGCGCGCCATCGTCGTCCTGCCGGATATTCGCCAGCGCGGTGGCCTGGGCGAGGATGCCGAAGCGCGACTGGAGGAAGGGCAGGGCCTTGCCCGCGCCATCGGCATCGATGTGGTCGACGCATTCGTCGTGCCGATCCGCGCCGTGCGTCCCGGGACGCTGTTCGGGGAAGGGCAGATCGAACGTTTGGCGGTAAGCGCCGCGCAGAACGAAGCCGAACTGGTCATTGTCGACGGCGCGCTGTCCGCGATCCAGCAGCGCAATCTGGAAGACAAGCTCAAGCGCAAGGTGATCGATCGCACTGGCCTGATCCTCGAAATCTTCGGCGAGCGCGCGGCGACGGTCGAAGGGCGGCTTCAGGTCGAACTGGCTCATCTCGACTACCAGGCCGGGCGCCTGGTGCGTTCGTGGACTCACCTCGAACGTCAGCGCGGTGGCTTCGGGTTTCTTGGCGGGCCTGGGGAAACCCAGATCGAGGCCGACCGGCGGATGATCCGCAACCGCATGGCCCGGCTGCGCCGCGAGCTGGAACAGGTGCGCCGCACGCGCGGCCTGCACCGCGAACGGCGCCAGCGTGCGCCATGGCCGGTTATTGCGCTGGTGGGCTATACAAACGCGGGAAAATCCACGCTGTTCAACCGGTTGACCGGGGCCGGGGTGATGGCGGAGGACCTGTTGTTCGCCACGCTTGATCCCACCATGCGCGCCATTCGCCTGCCCGGTGTGGAAAAGGCGATCCTGTCGGACACGGTCGGCTTCATTTCCGATCTGCCCACGCAACTGGTCGCCGCTTTTCGCGCCACGCTGGAGGAAGTGACGGCGGCCGACGTAATCGTCCATGTGCGCGACATCGCCAATCCCGCCAGCGCCCAGCAAAAGATCGAAGTTGAAGAAATCCTCGGGGATCTTGGCGTGATCGGGGAAGGCGGCAGCACGATCCCGATCGTCGAAGCATGGAACAAATGGGATCTGCTGACCGCGCCCGAGCGGGACGTGCGCGCGGCGGTCTTGGCCCAGGCCGCACCCGAACGCCGGATCGTGCCACTGTCGGCGATCACCGGCGAAGGCACGGCAACCTTGCTTGACGTCTTGAGCGCATTGCTTACAGGTGGGGCGCAAGTGCTTGAATTGTCAGTACCGACCGAAGATGGGCAGCGCCTGGCCTGGTTGCACGCCCATGGCGAGGTACTGGACGAACGGCCAAGCGCCGATCATGCCACCGTGCGGCTGACCGTGCGGCTAAGCCCCGCCGACATCGGCCGCTTCGCCATGCTCTAAGGCCCCATGCTCCGAGGCCCCATGCTCGGAGGCCTTGACGGCCTGCCACAAGGCTTCCTGAGCAGCGAGATCGAGCGTCGCGAACGTGCCGGCCGCGCGTGCTTCCATGGCGCGAAAGCGGCGCTCGAACTTGGCATTGGCATGGCGTAGCGCGTCTTCGGGCGCCACCCCATGCGCGCGCACCAGATTGACTGCGGCAAACAGCAGATCGCCGGCTTCGTCCAGCTTTTGCGCCGGGGATACGGCGGCGGCCAGTTCGTCCAGTTCTTCGATCACCTTGGCGCGCGGCCCGGCGGTATCGGGCCAATCGAAACCGACACGTCCGGCCCGTTTCTGCAGCTTCTCCGCCCGCATCAGCGCTGGCAGGGCAAGCGCGACGCCGTCCATAGCGCTTTCCTCGCCCTTGGCTGCGCGTTCGGCCGCCTTGCGGTTTTCCCAGCGTTCCTCGCGCGACTGCCCTTGCTCGTCATCGCCGCCGAAGATGTGCGGATGGCGCGCTTCCATCTTGTCGGCAATGCCGGCCGCCACGTCGTCGAAGCCGAAGTGACCGGCTTCCTGCGCCATGCGACTGTGAAACACCACTTGCAGCAGCAGATCGCCCAATTCCTCGCGCAGCGCTGCCATGTCGCCACGTGCGATGGCATCGGCAACTTCATAGGCTTCTTCGATCGTGTAAGGCGCGATCGACGCGAAATCCTGCGCCAGATCCCATTCGCAGCCATCCTGGGAATCGCGCAGGCGGGCCATGATCGCCAGCAGGCGGGGAAGCGGTGGCCCGGACCGGGAAAGCTGCGTCACCTGCCGATCTCCTTATGATGGATAATAAGTATTATGTTAAATGGGCTGTCCATATGTCCGTTCAGTGCATGCCGATCCAGGTGAACGCCACAGCCGTTGCCACGATAATCACGCCCCATATCAACGCCATCTGTGCGCGTGCCGGCCACGCCGTGCGGCGCAACGCCCCGTTGCGGAGAACCAGAACGAGCGCCATGGCCAAGGCGATCAGTGCTACGATACGATCTGGTGTCATCCCACGAACCCTTTCCCGATGATCCTTTTGCCGATGGTTCCTGTCACAGCACGATCTCCAACCCGTCATAGCCCGGCTGGACGTGATCGGGCGTTTCGGCGCAAAGCGTGCGATAATCCATCGATTTGTCGAGATGCGTGAGCACGGCCTGGCTCGCGCGACAGGCCTCCACCAGTTCCAGTGCCATGGCAAGATGAGCATGTGTCGGATGTGGCTGGCGCCGCAAGGCGTCCACCACCAGCACGTCGACCCGATGGAACAGATCGATCATCTCGGAACTTATTTCTGAAAAATCAGTGGCATATCCTATCGATTTACCACTCTGCGTAAACCGGAACGCGGTTGATTGCGCCGGCCCGTGGGCCATCTGGCAATGATCGATGCCAATACCGGCCATCATGCGCACCCGGTCGAGATTGTCGAGATTGCAGATCGTATGATAGCCATGCTGGCCTGCGAAGACATAGCCGAACCGCTGACGCAGGCGGCGCACGGTTTCATCGGCCGCATAGGCGGGAATGGGCGCGCCACGGCCCATGCGCAACGGGCGCAGATCATCGATGCCGTGGGTGTGATCGGCATGGTCGTGCGTCCACACTACGCCGTCGATGCGGTCGATCCCCGTCGCCAGCAGCTGATGGCGCAGATCGGTTGGCGTATCGACCAGGATACGCGCGCCATCGCTGCCTTCCACGACGATAGCGACCCGCGTGCGGCGGTTGCGCGGCTCGGCGGGGTCACAGTCGCCCCAGTCGTTGCCGATGCGGGGGACCCCGGTCGACGTGCCGGAGCCAAGAACTACAAGCTTCACGCCGGTGGCCTCTGTGCCTTGGCAAAGAGGCGGAAGAAATTGTCCGTTGTCGCTGCGCCCAGATCAGCGGCGGAAACGCCGCGCAGCGCCGCCACGAACGCGGCCGTATCGGCAACGAACGCCGGCTCGCATGGCTTGCCCCGATGGGGAACCGGCGCCAGGAACGGCGCATCGGTTTCCACCAGCAGACGATCAGCGGGTATCGTGGCAACGAAACCTTGCAAATCCTTGGCATTCCTGAACGTCACGATGCCTGAAATGGATATGCTCAGGCCCAGATCCAACACTGCGCGGCCGAATTCGGCATTGGCGGTGAAGCAATGGATCAACCCGGGGAAAGCGCCCTTCTCCATTTCCTCTGTCAGGATGCGCAGCGTATCGTCCTCGGCATCGCGCGTATGGATGATCACCGGCAATCCGGTTTCGCGCGCCACGCCGATGTGCATGCGGAACAGGTTCTGCTGCACCTGGCGATCGGAATGGTCATAATAATAGTCGAGCCCGGTTTCACCGATGCCGATAACCCGCGGATCGCCCGTAGCGCCGGCCAGAACGGCGGCGCCCAGATCGGCATGGCCATCGGCCTCGTGCGGATGGATGCCGACGCTGGCCCATACGTCGGGCTCGCGACGAGCCACGGCGATCACGGCGTCCCATTCGCGCTGGCGGGTCGAAATGTTGAGGAACCCTCCCACCCCCCTTGCGCGCGCGGCACGAAGGGCTTCGGCCTGGCGATCGACAAGCCCCTCGTAGACCAGATGGCAGTGGGAATCGATCAGCATCAGGCGTCCGCGCTTTCCTCTGCAGGCAGTTCCAGCCGCGGGAACGCACCCGTGGGCTGGGCCAGCGCCTCTCCCATGGCGACTCGTTCCAGATACCAGTCCGCATGGTTCAGCGCGGCATATCCACGCTCGTTTGCCGGAATGCCCAGTTGATCGAGAACCTTGCCGGCGGCGGAGGGGACCACCGGGGCAATGGCGATCGTGAGATCGCGAACGGCCATGAACAAGGTAAGCAGCACGGCACACATGCGTTCCGGATCGGTCTTGCGCAAGGTCCATGGCGCCTGTTCGTCGATATAGGCATTGCAGGCAAAGACCGCGCGCATCCAGGCGTCGATCCCGGCCGAGAAGTTGAGCGCGGCAAACGCGCGCGGCAATTCGACCGACGCGGCATCGCGCACCAGGGCAAGCAACTCGTCATCGGCCTTTACCGTCGAAAACGCTTCAATTTTTCCATCCATATTCTTAAAAATCATGGACAAAACCCGCTGCACCAGATTGCCGTAGCTATTGGCCAGTTCAGCGTTGCAACGCATGACGATCGCTTCGGGTGACCATGAACCATCCTGGCCGAACGCAACTTCGCGCATGAGGAAATAGCGCAACGCGTCAACGCCGAAACGTTCTGCCAGGGCTACCGGATCAGTCACGTTGCCGAGCGACTTCGACTCTTTCTGTCCGCGGTTCAGCAGGAAGCCATGGCCGAAGACCTGGTGCGGCACCGGCAGGTTGGCGCTCATCAGGAAGGCGGGCCAGTAGACAGTGTGAAACCGTACGATGTCCTTGCCGATCAAGTGCAGGTTTGCCGGCCAGTATTTTGAAAACGCATCGGTTTCTTCTGGCCAGCCGAGCCCGGTCAGATAGTTGGTCAGCGCATCGACCCACACGTACATGACGTGATCGTCGCTGCCCGGCACTTTCACGCCCCAGTCGAAACTGGTGCGCGAGACCGAAAGATCGCGCAACCCTTGCGACACGAACGCGATCATCTCGTTGCGGCGCGTTTCCGGCCGGATGAAATCGGGATTTGCGGTATAGAGGGCAAGCAGCTTGTCGTGATACTTCGACAAGCGGAAGAACCAGCTTTCCTCGACTGTCCATTCCACCGGAGTACCCTGGGGCGAAAGCTTGGCGCCCCCTTCCCCCTCGATCAATTCGCTTTCGTCGTAATAGGCTTCGTCCCGCACCGAATACCAGCCTTCGTAGCGATCGAGATAGAGATCGCCATTGGCCTCCATCCGTTGCCAGATCGCCTGGCTGGCGACATGGTGGCGCGGCTCGGTCGTGCGCAGAAAAACATCATAGTTGACGTTAAGCACATCGCACATATCAATGAAATGTTGAGACATCTGCTCGCTCAGCTCGGCCGGCGACAGACCCAGTTCACGCGCTTTCTGCGCCATTTTCAGGCCGTGTTCGTCTGTCCCGGTCTGAAACCGCACATCGCGCCCCATTGCCTTGTGGAACCGGGCGATCACGTCGGCGGCAATCGCTTCATAAGCGTGGCCGATATGCGGCTTGCCATTCGGATAGGAAATGGCCGTGGTAATATAATAGGGTTCGCCCATGGCGAGGCTCGCTTCCTTCAGCGGGAGGTCGCCCCCGCTCTAGAGCGCGCGGCGCGCGCCAGCAACCCGCCGATTTCCATAACCAGCAAGGCTGGCTCGAAGTTGTGAGTCGGCACCTCGCGCCCCAGTTCCACCAGTCGCTGATGTGCGACGATCAGGCCCAGGCGGTTGTCCGGCCCGGCCTGGGGAAGGGCCTGGGCCAGCACAGTGCGCGCTGCCTCGATTGCGGCCAGCAGCCGCTCGCGATCGGGGCGAGCGCCCAGCGCGGCGGCGAGTTCCGCGCGCAGGGACAGATCGGGGTCTCCTTCGCCCAGGATTCGCCGCAGCAGCGCCAGTGGGCGCGCCAGATCGTGCACGGCAAAGGCCAGCGCCGCGCCTGGGGAGCCATGGGCCACGGCAATGGCCGCAGCGCGCGTCGCGGCATCAAGTTCCGGTGCGGATAATGAGACGGCCTCGTTCATTTCTTCCGCCTCCAGCGCGCGGAACCGCAAGACCTGGCAGCGCGAGCGGACCGTGGGTAGCAAGCGACCGGGTTGATGCACGACCAGCAGGAAGAACGTGCCCTGTGGCGGCTCTTCCAGCCCCTTGAGCAGAGCGTTCACTGCGCCTTTTTCCAGATGATCGGCTGCATTCACGATCACCGCGCGCCGGGCGCCCAAGGTCGGCCGCGTATGCAGGCGATGCAGCATCGCGCGGATCTGGTCGACGTTGATATTGCGCTTGCGGGCATAGGGGCGCCCTTCGTCGCGCTTCTTGGCTTCATCGTCGTTCACCGGCAGCGGTTCGAGCATCAGGATATCGGGATGCTGGCGGGCCGGCGGCTGAGGAACGCCGGCTTGGGCCACCAGTTCGGCGGCGGCCTGCAGCGCAAAGCTGGCCTTGCCGACCCCTTCCCGCCCCGCCAGCAGCCAGCCATGGTGCATGCGCTGCCCGGCCATCGCCGCGCGCCACGTGGCCCAGGGCTGTTCGTGCCCGATCAGCATCCGGCGGGAAACAGTTGATCGAGCACGGCAAGAATGCGGGTGGCGACCGCTTCGGGCGTGCCCAGCGCGGAAACACGGACGAACCGGTCCGGCTCGGCCGCAGCGAACCCATCGAAAGCGGCCGCCACGCGGGCATGATAGGCCGCATCGCGCCCGCCGATCCGATCGGCAACACCTTGATCGCGCAAGACGCAACGCGCCGTTGCCGCCTCGGCGGGGAGATCGAGCAGGATCGTGCAATCGGGCAGCAGCCCCTCGCTGCCGATGCGATGCAAGGTGATCACGTCATTGTCTGACAAGCCGTTTCCGCCACCCTGATAGGCGCGGCTGCTATCGAGAAAACGGTCGCACACGACCCAGGCACCGCGTGCCAGGGCCGGGCGGATCAGCCGCTCCACGTGATCGGCACGCGCGGCGGCAAACAGCAGCGCTTCGGCGCGGGCGCCCCACCCTTCCCCTTGCGTGCTCAGCAACAGGGCGCGGATGGCCTCGGCGCCCGGCGTTCCGCCAGGTTCCCGCGTCAGCACCGTCTCGATCCCGCGCGTGGCCAGTGCCTCTGCCAGCAGCCGCGCCTGCGTCGATTTGCCGGCGCCTTCGCCCCCTTCGAAAACCACGAAGCGCCCAGGCGTGACAGTCCCGCTCATTTCCCCACCATCGCGGCAAAGCCGTCGCCCAGGCGATCCAGCATTCCGCCGGCAGGGACAGCCTCTGCCGCGGCAAGCGGCAGGCGCGCCTCGGGCTGGCCCGGCGCCCGCACTATCAGCACGGCCACGTCCTGCCCCTTGGCGATCGGCGCGCGCAGCGGGCCCTTGTAACGGACGGAAAGCGCGGGCCGCACGGTCGGCCCACGGGGCAGCAGCATGGCGAGCGCGCGCGGCGCGACAAGGCCGACACTGGGCATCGTGCCGCCCTGCACGCGGGCGCTGCCGACAGGGGCGCCAGCCGCGAAAAGCGGCGTTTCGGCAAAGGCGGCAAAGCCCCATTCCATCAGCGCCGCACCATCCCGGGCGCGATCCTGCGGCTTGTCGTAACCCCCGATCACCATCATGAGCCGCCGGCCACCGCGCTGGGCCGAGCCGACCAGGCCATAGCCTGCCTCGTTGGTAAAGCCGGTCTTCACCCCGTCGGCGCCCGCCACGGCGCCATAAAGGGGGTTGTGGTTGCGCTGTTCGATCCCGTTCCAGATCATGGTCTCGTGGCCATAAAAGCGCCGGTAGAATGCGGGATGGCGCGTGATCAAGGCGGTACTGAGCGTGGCGAGATCCGCCGCCGAAACATAGGTCCGGCCTTCGTCCATCCAGCCGTTGGGCGTGTTGTAATGCGTATCGCGCATGCCCAGGCTGCGGGCCTTGGCATTCATCAGCGCGGTAAAGCCCGCAACGCTGCCCGCCACGCCTTCTGCCAGAACGACGCAGGCATCGTTGGCCGATACCGTCACGATCCCTTCCAGCAGATCGGCAACGCGCGTCTGGCTGTTGTTTTCCAGAAACATCGTGCTGCCCACGCCGTGCCATTGCCGGAACGTTTCGGGCCGCATGGGAAAGCTGGCGTCAAGCTTCAGCCGGCCCTGCGCGGCCAGTTCGAATGCGACATAGCTGGTCATGATCTTGGTGAGCGAGGCCGGGACGAAGCGGCGGTGCGACTGTCGCTCGAACAGGACGCGGCCGGAATTGACGTCGATGAGCAGTGCGATAGGCGCCACCACGTCCGGCGGCCGGGCCGGATCGGCCGAAACCACGACATGCGGAGACCGGATAGCCTGGGCGGGCACGGCCACGAACGCCGCGGCGGCAAGGGCAACGGATAACAGACGGCGCAAGCAAAACCCCGATTTCAGCAATGGACCGGACCCACGCCTAAGGCGCACGCTGGACCCTGGCATCGGCATAGCCCGCCTGCCTGGCCTTGCCCAGCGCCGCCTTGGCTTCATCCTGCGAGCCGGCCGCGATGCGCACGCGGAAGAACTTGCCCGAGGGCGCCACCGTTCCGTTTACCGCGCGTGCTGCCTTCTCGGCATTGGCACGCGTGGAAAACGCACCCACCTGCACAACATAGCTGGCCGCCTTTGGCTGCGGCGGCGGCGGCGTTGCCGTCGAAACAGGCGCAGGCGGAGGTGCCAAGGTGGGCGGCGGTGGAGTGGGCGCCGGCATTGGCGTGGTATTGCGCACGATCGGCCGCGGTATGGCCGCCGCCGCCGGCGTCTTCGTCCCGGCAAGCGCGGCCGACAGGGTTTCAGGCTTGGGATCGACCGGCGGCAGGATGCCCAGCTTGCGCTTGAGCGCGATAAGCAGGCCCGGCGGCGTATCCATGCGGGCGGGCGCCGGCTGGCCGCCACGCAGCAAGGCGCGCTCTGCCTCGGGCGGGTTGACCCGGCGCACGCGCACAGCCGCGCGGCCCTCGGCAATCCCCAGTTGCGCCAGGGCGCCGGCCGAGAGCGCGATCAGCCCGTCGCCCTGCATCGGCCCACGGCGCTCCACCCGCACGAGAACGGTGCGGCCGCTGTCGAGCGCGGTCACTTCGGCATAGCTGGGCAAGGGCAGCGTGCGATGCGATCCGCTGATCGCGCCGCCGCCATCGCCATCGGCAACGGCATAGCCGACCGCATCGTAATTCAGCGTGTCGACCGGCGTATAGGTGACGCCATCGACGGCGAACGGCGCGCCCAGGACCATCGGATAGTCCTGCGCAGGCCCGCTCGCCACCGGCGGCAGCACGGCCCGCGCGGCCAGCGTTGCGGGCGCCATCATCATCGCCGGAAATGCGGCGACCAGGCAGAGGCGGCTAACGGCTGATTTCATCGGCGAGCAATCCCACGGACAGGGCATAGAAGTTGGAGCAGTTGTAATCGAGGATGACCCTATAATTTCCGGTTAGCAAATAAGCGGTTCGCCCCGGCCCGTCGGGTTCGAGCAGCGTTGCCAGCGTGTCGTCGCCGGCGGGCCAGAACCCGGCCTGCGGCACAAGGCCCATGGCCCGCCATTCGCGCACCGTGCGCCAGCGGCTGTGGCGGGTAAAAACCGGCGGGCAGCGCGGGCTAATCAACGCGGTGCCCAGCCCCGCGCGATCGAGCCCGGCCGGGGTGGTTACGGCAAAGCCCCAGGGCTCGCCGGGGCGCCAGCCGGCATCGCGGAAATAGTTGGCGATCGAGGCCAGCGTATCGGCCCGGCTGGCCCAGATATCGGCCAGGCCATCGCCATCGGCATCCTGCGCCACGCGCAGGTAGACGCTGGGCAGGAACTGCGGATTGCCGAAGGCGCCGGCCCAGCTGCCCACCAGCTTTTGCCGGGGCACGCCGCGATCGATCATCTTGAGCACGGCGATGAACTCGTCGGCGAACAGATCGCGCCGCCGCCCCTCGTATGCCAGCGAGGCCAGCGCGCGCGGCAGATCGAAATCGCCGGTATAGGCGCCGAAATTGCTTTCGTGGCCCCAGATGGCCAGAATGATCGGCCCGGGCACGCCATAACGGCGCGAAACGGCGGCGATCTGGTCCATGGACTCGGCATAGAGCCGCCGCCCCCTGGCAATGCGCCCGGCATCGACATGGCGGCGGCGATAGGGCTCGAATGCCATGACCCCGGTCGACGGGCCGGCCGAAGGGCCGCCGCCCGGCTGGCTGCGATCGAGCGCAATGACGCGGGAATTGAACGTCAGGCCGGGCAGCACTCCGGCAATGGTCTGCTCACGCACCCCGCGCCCACGCGCCTTGGCCGCCAGCAATTGCAGATAGGCCTGAAATCCCGCTTCCTCGCCGCCCTGTGCCACGGCCGGCCCGGCCATGCCGCAAAGGACAAGGGCCGCGGCCATGGCCACCCGGGACCCGGTCCTTGGGCGGCGATGGTTAACAAGCGAGAGGAAAAGGTTCAGCAAAGCCAGCATCGCAGGCTGTCTTGCACGCCTTGCCGAACAATGGAACACCCCCGCGCCCAGTCGAAGCCCCGTCCCCGCAAAAAGCGCAGCGCCGCGCATTTTAACGCCACGCCGCGCGCAAACCCCCTTCCCGCCCCGCCCCGCACCCGCTATCGGCTGCCCCTGTGACAAGGAAGTGTGGCCGAGTGGTTTAAGGCACTGGTCTTGAAAACCAGCGAGGGTGCAAGCTCTCCGTGGGTTCGAATCCCACCGCTTCCGCCAGCCCATTACGAATTCGCGTGATAGTGGGATATGTCAGAAACTTGCTGGGGCGTGAGAGCGCGAACAGGAACGAAGTTCATAAGGGCATCGCTCTGACGAAAAATTATCGCATCGCGCCCAATGACCACCAAAACAAAATCGGACCATTCGAAAGAGGAATATCCTCGGGCTGAGCGAAAAGATATGCCACTTTCGGACCATTCGATAGTAGTATCTTCATGCAAGGATTTTTGCTGAAGAAAGATGCGCTTTACCTGACGCGGCAGGCGCAAGTAAGCCGAGAACAGGATCGCAGATAGAAAAACGATCCAATATGCAGCGCCTGCCGCCGCAGCGAGAGGCACAGACATCAGATTCCAAGCCCATGCAGCCAAAGCTGCAATACCGGAAAGTGCTGCACAGCCTCCGATATACGACCGCGCGATCCGCTTAGACTTTAACGTGGCACGGAAGTTTAGCTTGTAGGCTGCGATAACATCGCTCTGATTAGCTTGGAAGTGTGCCGTCCCCATTCAGCCGACATGCCATCGGTTCCGCTGTGTGGCAATGATGGTTTATGCAGCGCCCCGCACCTGTAGGCGCGAGGCGCTGGCCGTGTTAGGAATTACGGTGACAATGCCTTTAACGATCCAGAGGCTTCGAGCTTAACCTGCCGCACCGTGAGTGTGAGTTGCCGCCGGCGCGGCACGCTGCCTCACCCACTCAACCCCGCCCCTCCTCCGGCAGCACCAGGTTGAGCACCACCGCGATCACCGCCACGGGCATGACGCCGGACGACAGCAGGATGCGGGCGGTTTCCGGCAGGTGGCTCAGCGCTTCGGGTTCGAGCTGGAGGCCGAGGGCCACCGAAAGCGCGGTGCCGGCGATCAGCATGTTGCGCTGGTTCCATACCACGGCCGACAGCATCGCCAGGGCCGAGGCGGCGACCATGCCGAACATTACGATCACACCGCCGCCCAGCACTTCGATGGGCACGGTGGTGATCACCGCGCCGATCTTGGGCAAAAGGCCGCAGACGACGAGGAATGCCGCGCCCAGGCTCACGACGAAGCGGCTCATCAGCCCGGACATGGCAATGAGGCCCACGTTCTGGCTGAACGTGGTATTGGGCATGGCGCCGAACAGCGCCGCCAGCGCGGTGCCTACGCCATCGGCCGCGACCGCGCCCATCACTTCGCCATCGGTGGCGCGGCGGCCGGCGCCGTTTTCGCAGATCGCTTCCACATCACCGATCGATTCGATCGAGGAGACGAAGCCGATCAGGCAGAAACCGAGGATCGCGGACGGGGACAGCGCCCAGCCGAACGCGAGGAAACGCGGCAGCATGATCCAATCCGCCTGGCCCACCGGGGCGAAATCAACGCGGCCCATGGCGAGCGCCGCGCCATAGCCGGCAAGCAGGCCGAGCAGCACCGCCGCCGTGGAGAAAACGCCGCGGCCGAAGAACTTGAGGCCCAGCGTGACGCAGACCACCACGCCCGCCAGAAACCAGCTGGCCGGCGCGCCATAGGCCGGCTGGCCGCGCAGCACGACGCCGCCTGCGGCATATTCCACGCCGACGCGCACCAGCGAGAGCCCGATCATCAGCACGACCAGGCCCGTCACCAGCGGCGGCAGGGCAAAGCGGATCGGCCCGACCAGACGGCTGAGCCCGGCATGCAGCAGCCCGGCGAGGAAAGCGGCGGTGGTGAGCGCGGCCATGCCTTCCACACCCCGGCCCGCGACGATGGGAACCATCACGGAAATGAAAGCAAAGCTGGTGCCCTGGACCAGCGGCAAGCGTGCGCCAATCGGGCCGAGGCCCACGGTCTGGAGCAGCGTGGCGACCCCGGCAAACAGCATGGCCGCCTGGATCATGTAGATCAGCGCCGAAGGATCGGCCGATCCGAAGCCGAAACCGGCCGCGCCCGCCACGATGATCGGCGGCGTGATGTTCGACACGAACATCGCCAGCACGTGCTGAAGCCCCAGCGCCACGGCCATGGGCAGCGGCGGCACATAGGCCGGATCGCGGCGTTGCGCGGCCGTAGGGCCATTGCCGGCCGCCGACGTTTCAGTGGGTTCGGGTAGTGCCGCCGGTGCCATTGCCAATCTTTCCGCCCTTTCGCTCATGCCATAAGGCGGGCGAGCGCCGCTTGCGCCCGGGCCACCACATCGTGCCGCGCCACCCGCGCCAGATCGCCATCGCGCACCACGGCACGCCCTTCCACGAAAACGTCGCGCGGGGCCGCCGGCGGGGCCAGCACCAGGGCGGCGAGCTTGTCCCACGCGCCGGTCGATGCCACGTCGCTTACCGGCCAGACGGCAAAGTCCGCGCGCTTGCCCGCTTCCAGCCGGCCGCAATCGCGGCGGCCGAGAACGTCTGCGCCGCCGCGCGTGGCCATGCGCAGGGCCTCGCGCGCGCTGAGCGCCCCGGCGCCATGGCTGACGCGTTGCAGCAGCATGGCCTGTCGTGCTTCGGCCAGGAGGTGGCCACTGTCGCTCGATGCCGAACCGTCGACGCCCAGGCCCAGCGGCACGGCCGCATCGAGCATCGCGCGCACCGGCGCTATGCCCGATCCCAGCCGGCAGTTGGAACAGGGGCAATGGGCAACGCCGGTGCGGGTCCGCGCGAACAGGGCGATTTCCGCCGCATCGAGCTGCACGCAGTGCGCATGCCAGACATCCGGCCCGGTCCATCCCAGGCTTTCCGCATATGCGCCGGGCCGGCAGCCGAATTTTGCCAGGCTGTAGCGCACGTCGTCGGCATCTTCGGCGAGGTGGGTGTGCATCATCACCCCCTTGTCACGCGCCAGGAGCGCGGCATCGCGCATCAGTTCGCGGCTGACGGAAAAGGGCGAACATGGCGCGACGCCGACGCGCACCATGGCGCCTTCGGCCCCGTCGTGAAAGGCGTCGATCACGCGGATCATGTCATCCAGGATCACGTCTTCCGCTTCGACAACGCTGTCGGGCGGCAGGCCGCCCAGGCTTTCGCCCACGCTCATCGCCCCGCGCGTGGGGTGAAAGCGGATGCCGATGGCCTGCGCGGCGGCGATGGTGTCTTCCAGCCGCACCCCGTTGGGAAAGAGATAGAGATGGTCGGAAGACAGCGTGCAGCCCGAAAGGGCGAGTTCGGCAAGGCCGAGCTGCGTGGCGGCAAACACATCATCGGGCGTATAGCGCGCCCAGATCGGATAAAGCGTCTTGAGCCAGCCGAACAGCGAAGCGTCCTGACAGCCGGGCACGGCCCGGGTAAGCGATTGGTAAAGATGGTGATGCGTGTTGACGAGGCCGGGCGTGACCACGCAGCCCCGCGCATCGATCGTTGCGATGCCGCCGAGCAGCGGGGCCAGATCGGCCGTCGTCCCGCAGGCAACGATCACCCCGTTGCGCCACAGCAGGGCGCCATCGGCAATTTCCGTGCCCGCATCGTCCATCGTCGCCAGAACATCGGCATGGACGATGGCGCCGGCGTTCATGCGGTGGGGCTCATCTGGCCGGATCTGCCCGGGGCGGCGCCTTGGCATAGCGCGGCCAATCGGCGAGCAGCGCATCGACCACGCGCGATCCCACGGCATAGAGCGCTTCGAGCGAGGCGCGCATGCCCGAATAATTCTGGTTTTCCTTGAGCAGGTAATCGGCCGCCTTCTCGCCAGGCGGAGGCATGGTGAAGTTCGATGCGCCGCGCAGCACCATCACCCGGTTGCGATCGGCCCGGCCGATGCGCGCGAGATATTCGATCGACTGGAACGTGCCGGTTTCCTCCATGGCCGAGGTGACGAATACGCCTTTTCCTCCCGTCCAGTAATCGACCCAGTCATGTGCCCAGTCGGTAAGCAGGGCGCCATGCCAGAACGTCATGGCGGCAAGGTTGTCTCCGGTCATCACGCGCGGGGGCTTCTGCGCTTCGGCCATGCCGGCATAAGGCGCGCGCGCGGCGGCAAGATCGGGGCTGTCGGGCAGCCGGACGTCCCGGGTCAGGCGATAGGCCCAATCGGCCAGCGCGGGGTTGAGCGCATAGACCTCGCCCTCGTCGCCCGGTTGCGGGCGCTTGTCGTGCGGGCCATTGGCATGAAGCGGAAAATAGCCGGTTTTCCAGTCTGCCGGCATTTCGCGCGCATCGATTTCATGCGCCAGATCGCCATCGACCAGATAGCGCGCCCAGACGGCGGACCCGATCGTCGCCTGATGGGGATCGACCCCGGCGATCCCCGCCACCAGCCAATAGGCGCGGCTGAGGTCGAACCGCGGGTCGAGCCCCAGAGCCAGCGTGGCCGTGGCCGAGCGGATCGAACCCATGCCCGTGACCATGCCCAGGATCTGGCTTTGCGGATCATAATAGAGATCGTGATGCGATTGCGGGAACGGGATCCGCAGGTCGAGCCTGCGCCGCTCGCGCCAGAACTGGAATTCGCCCGGCACGTCGTCCGTGTCATTGCCGATCTCGAACATGGTGACGATCACCACTTTGACCGGAATGCGCGCGGCGCAGGGCGCCCCGGGCTTGCAGCGCAGGGCCTGCGCCACGCCGCGGGAAAGAGCCGGTGCAGGACTGGCGCAGGCCGCGCTTGCGCCCAGAACCATGGCCAGCGCCAGCGCCGCGGCGCGCACCAACTTTACGTGGAGCATCGGTGTTTTCCGTCAAACTGTCGATCGGCAGGAATTTGGCAGGGCGGCGAACACCGCCCTGCCGGGGAGGGAGAGATCAGAACCGGTACTGGATCGTGGCCTGCAGGCTGCGCGGCTGCTGCGGCAGAACCACGTTTGCCCCGAACAGATCCTGGCCCACCGCGCGGAAGTAGCGCGCGTTGTTGGCGTTCTTGACCACCGCGCGGATCACCCACGGGCCGGTGGTGAACGAAGCGCCGACATTGAGCAGCCAATAGGCCGGCAGGCGCACCTTTTGGCTGTAGCCCGAATAGACCGAATCGACGTGGCTGATGTCGGCGTTCACCGCCAGGCCGTTATCGAACGCATAGGTACCGGTGGCCGAAACGACGTTGTGCGGAATGCCGGGGCGGCGTGCCTGCGCATTGTTGCTGGGGAACAGCAGGCCATACTGTGCACCGCCCAGATAGAGCGACGGATCGCTGACATTGGTCATGTCGCCAATGCCGAAGAAGTTGAAATAGCCGCCGCTGCCAAGCGCGGAAATATTGACGACGTCGATATAGGTATAGCTGGCAGTGACCAGCGCATGGCGATCGATCGCCCAGCGCAACTCGGCTTCCACGCCCTTGGTGCGGATCGACTGGTTGGTCAGCGCGCTTTCGGATACCAGCAGATCGGTCCGTTCCTGCTGATAGACCGAAAGGGCGGTATAAAGCCGCTTGTCGAGGAACTCGCCCTTGATCCCCGCTTCGTAAAGGCGCGTGGCGGCCATGAAACTGCGCGAGGCTACCGCTGATGGCAGGATCTGCGCGCCTTGGCCGATTACCAGGTTGGTCTGCCGCGATGCGGTGAAATACGGGACGAGACCGATCGGCGTGCGGAACGAGATGCTGCCGTTCCACGAGAGACCACTGTCGGTGCCCGTCTGTTCGGTCAGACCCGCGGTGTTCAGAGGGTCCATCTTTTCGATGATGGGCGTGGATTTGACGCGAACATTGTCCCAGCGCAGGCCGGCAACGATGTTCAGGCCGAAGTCAAAATCGGCATCGACCAGGCCAGCCAGACCGAAATCGTAGTAATGACCGACGGTATAGTTGGAATAATTGCAGTCGCAGTCGGTCGAAAGCAGGCGCGTGGATGCCGGCGTATAGCCCACGGTGATGTCGGGGCGGCTCCAAAGCTCAACGTCATAGTCATCGCCATGCTCGAAGTGCGTGTAACGCAGCGACGCGGCACCCTGGTACGACAGTTTTACGCCCGACATGGTGAAAGTATCGGAAACGGTCAGCTTGTCTTCCAGAACGTACGAATCGATTTTCTGCGAGAAGCCGTAATAGTTTTCGTTGAGGTTCTTTGTACCGTCGTAGAAAACCTGGTTCTTGACCTGCAGCTTGCCCGGGCCCTGCCAGATCAGGTCGAAGTAGAACGTTTTCTGATCGTTGTGCAGCTTGTCGTTGGGGCCGGTCAGCGTGTCGCGCATGCTGAGCTTGGTGGTGCCGGGATTGACCAGCGCCGAATCGGGATAGTTGGTCTGGAGGCAGGCGTCCGTCCAGCCCCCGGCGCCAACGCCGCCGCCGCAGGCAAAGGAACCGAAGTTGGCAAGGCCGTTGCCACGGTTCGCGGCGCGGGCTTCCTCGCGGCTGAGCACGCCGTCGGTGGTGACATCGACCCGGCTGCCATCGGCTTGCGTGATGAAATTGCTGGCGCTGCCGGTGATGTAGGTGCCGTTGTCGATCAGGTCCTGCGTCACGCGGTTCCAGCCGCTGTTCTGCTGGCCGCGGAACTTCTGATACATGCCGCCGAATTCGGTGCGCAGGTTCGAGGTGATGTCGGTGTCGAATGCGGCCGAAAGTATCAGGTTGCGCGGGTTGATGTTGCGGTAATAGCTGCCCGAATCCTCGTTTTCGGCATAGAAGCTGTAGCCGAATTCGTGATCGCCGATCTTGCCGGGGCCGGTGATGTTGGCGCGGATCACGCTGCGCGCCCAGCTGCCGGTATCATAGCTGATTGAGCCGGTCGGGCTGGCGGCATAAGTGCCGTTGGCCGCACGCGCCGTCCGCGGCACGAAGTTCATGTAACCGCCGGATTTCGACGGGCCATAGATTGGCGAGGACGGCCCGCGCACGATGTCGATGCGGTCGGCCGCGGCGATCGGCGTGGGATAGTTGCCCGAGTTTTCGAGGCGCAGCATGCCGCGGAAATAGACTTCGCCGGTCGTCCCGCGAATGTCGAGCGAGCCGCCGGTGCCGAAGAACGAGTTGGTGAACGTGCCGGGCACCTGGCTGACGAGATCGTAGATCTGCGTGATGCCGAACCGTTCGAGCTGTTCGGAACTGACCGTCGAGGCCGCGCGCGGCGTTTCGACAAGAGTCTTGTCGAAACCGAAGATCGAGCCGACGTTCTTCAGCGGCAGGGCGCCGAGCGAACCGCTGACCACGATTTCCTTATCGTCGGTCTTTTCAGGCGCGGGTGCGGTTTCGGCCTGATCGGCCAGCGCCGGACGGGCAAGCGCGGTGCCGGCCAGAAGCGCCAGCGCCATGATGGCGCGCCGGGTGCCGCGCCGGGAAAGCGGCAGGTGCGGCGTGATTTCCAAATCGTTCATTTCGGTAACCCCCATGATCGGCCACCCTATTTCCAGGCGTGCCGTCCGTTGCTGATGATCCTGTCTTTGCGCCCCTCCCGGGCATGGCCTTGTTTTTATGACTTGCGTTGCATCCGTTGATCGGCGGCAATCTCTTCCTCCTCGAACAGCGCCAGCCGCCGTTCCAGTTCCGCCTGCAGACGCGCCTTTTCGCTGGTGGCCACGAACGCGCGGCACGATGCCGCGTCGATCGTCTGTGCGCAGGGGGCCACCGGGTTTCCCGGCCGGCCGCCGCGCCACAGGCTGCGATCCGGCAAGAAGCTGTATTCCAGGCTGGCCCGGGCCATCGCCTTGAGATCGGCATAGCCGAGCCCCTGCTCCCGCACCGCGCGCTGGAATTCGTTGGTCATGTCGGTGCGCAGCACGCCCTGATCGTCGGTGGCGAGCACCACCGGCACGCCATGGCGCCGATAGAGCGCCAGGGGGTGATCCGCGCCTTTCACGCCCAGGATCACCGCGTTGCTGGTAAGGTTGATTTCCACGGCGATGCCATCGCGAGCCATGCGTGCCATGGTCTGCCGGCCATTGTCTTCGTAAGCGATATCGACGCCATGGCCGATGCGCCGCGCGCCGGCATCCACGGCCTTGGCGATATGATTGCGCAGATCAGCCGGCGGGACGAGGCCGAACGCCAGTTCGCCCGCATGCATCGCCATGGCGACCTTGGGATGGCGCCCGGCGAGAAAGCGGAACATCGCCATGTGCAGATCGTAATCGGCCCGCGCGACCGGCCAGTCTTCGGGCTGGGCGATATTGACGCCGACAAAGCGCGGGTCCTGCTCCGCCAACGCGAATGCAAGGATCAGGGCGCGAAACACCGCGGCTGGCGGCACGGCACGCAGGGCCATGGCCAGATAGCGTACCGACACGCTGCAGGCCGGCTCGGCCTTGGCCGTACCGCAGGCCATGCCGGCGGCGGCGGCGGCCTCCTGCTTGTCAATCTGCGCGCGCAGCGTCGGCACGAGGGCATGCAGACGCGGCACCTCCTGCGTGAAGAACCCGGGCAATCCGGCAATGTCGAGCGGCAGCGCCGGCGCCGCAAGCGCCGCTTCCAGCAGGCCGGGCGGATTGTGATCCAGTTCCAGGTACAGCAGCCCGTCTGCCGCGGCCAGACGCCGTGCCGCGATCATCGCATCGGCTTCGCGGCCATCGAGCGCCGGGCCGAAACGTTCGAACGTGGCAAAGAACTGGTCGTGGCCGCTGACAGCATCAGCCCCCACCCCGGCCTGCCATCCCCGTGTCGACAAGCTATCGACCAGCTTGCCATACGCATGCGGCTGCGCATGGGATATGCTGGCGAGATCGGTCCCCGGCGGGCACGGCGGCTTGGCAAAGCCGTCACCGTCCGCCGCCAGGCACAAGCCTTTCTCCCGTGCCCAGCCGATCATGTCTTCGGCATAAATCCCGCCGCCAAGGTGGTTGTGAAGGTCTGCGCCTTTCGGCATGCGCTGCAGGAACAGGCGCAGTTCGCCCGGATTGCGGGCCGCTTTTGCCATGATGGCCGCCACTGCCGATTGGCGTGCGGCCGCCGGATCGGCCGTGGCGGCCTGTGCTGGGGCCGTGCTGAAGCCCGGGCCAGCGCCCAGGACGACAGCCGCCCCGCATACGATTGACAGGATGCCGGCATGCTTCATCACCGGCGCGCGCAGGCCAGTTCGCGCGCCGGAAAAGCGCCGGCAACCGCCCGCGCGACATGTGCACGCGCGAAATGTGCACACGCCGAACCGGGCGCGATGCGCATGGCAAAGAGCCGTTCGACGGCCTCTTGCTGATTGCCCGGCCCTGCCACTGTCATGCGCCCCAAAATGCGTCCCTGGTCGATATTCTGTGTCCGACGCTTGCTAAAAGACTTGCTGCGTTGCAATCAATCACAATGAATGTGACAGCGCGTTGCAAAAAATAGAGCTCCCACATGCCGGCCTTTTCCCGCTTCCTTCGCTATTTCATGACCGTGGGCCGATTGGGCTCGATCCGCAAAGCCGCCGACGAGCTCAACGTGTCGGCATCGGCGATCGATCGTCAGATCCTGAATGCCGAGGCGGAACTGGGCATGCAACTGTTCGAGCGTCTGCCCACCGGCCTGCGACTGACGGCGGCGGGAGAAATCGTGATGGCCGCCGGCACCCGCTGGCAGAAGGGGCTGGCCGAAGTTCGTGCCCAGATCGAGGACTTGCGCGGACTGAAACGCGGGCATGTAACCCTGGCGATCATGGACGCGCTGACCAAGGGTTACATTCCCGCCAGGATCAGCGCGATCCACAACCGCTATCCGGGCATTTCCGTCGATGTACGGGTCATGGCGAACGAGCATATCCGCGGCGCGATCGCCAGCGGCGAAGTCGATTTCGGCATTTGCTTCGATCCGCAGACTTTCCGCGATCTGACCGTTCTGGCCTATGCCAACATCCGCCTGGGTTTCGTGGTGCCGGCCGACCATCCGTTCGCCGCGCGCGGCTCTGCCCGGTTTTCCGCCTGCGCGGGCATGCCGATGATCCTGCCTGCCGCCCCCCTCGCGGTGGCGCAGCAGGTCAACGTCCTGGCCGGTACGTCGAAAATGCCGCTGGAGCGCAGGGCATCGTCCGACAACATCCAGATGATCACGTCCCTCGTGCTAGAAGGGGTGGGGATCGGGCTTCTGACCTCGCTCGACGTGGCCAACGAGGTGCGCGGGGGCCAGCTCGCGTTCGTGCCGCTTACCGATCCCGTGCTCAAGCCGATGACCCTGGCCCTGTGTACCGCCACCTCGCGCGCCACATCCTATGCCGCCGATGTCGTGCTTCAGGAAATCCAGACGAGTTTTGCCTCGCTCGACTATATGGACCCTGGCTGAGCAAGGCTGTAAGGGCGGCTTTCCTGAATCAGGGAGAGCCGGTTCGCACGGCCTCGAGGGGATCTTCGCCATGACCCAGCCGGTTTTCGATTACATCGCCTATGACGATTTCCTGGCGATCGTGCGCACTTTGTCGCAAACCGTCGGAACCGGCGACTGGCGGCCCGATTTCGTAGTGGGCATCGGGCGCGGCGGGCTGGTGCCGGCGGTCTACATGAGCCAGATTCTCGATGTGCCGATGCTGTCCATCGATCAGTCGGCCAAAGTGCCCGGCTTTGCCGACGAGCTGCTGGTCAAGCTGGCAACGATGAGCAAGGCGGGCCAGCGTATCCTCATTATCGACGACATCAATGATTCCGGCCGCACCATCGCTGCCGTGCGCCGCCTGCTGCGCGCGCACGAAAGCATCGAGGACAATCTGCGCTTTGCCGTCATGATCAACAACACGGTTTCGCAGGAAAGCGTCGATTATGCCGTGCAGACGATCGACCGCACCACCGACAAGCGCTGGTTCGTGTTCCCCTGGGAAGCGGTCGCCACGGTCGAGGTGCTGACCGGCCAGGCCCACGAAGTGCCCGAGCGACTGGGCTGATTTCGCGCGTTTTGCGCGCTTTCAACGCGCCGCGACGAAGGCCTCGATTTCTTTCAGATGACGGGCGATGTCGGGCGCCGGCAGGAACGATCCGGTGAAGCTGTTGCGGGCAAGCCGGGCCAGCATGTCGCGCGAAAGCCCGCGCGCCTGCGCCACCGCAAGATAGTTGTCGCCGATATAGCCACCGAAATAGGCCGGATCGTCGGAGTTCACCGTTGCCGCAAGGCCCAGTGCCAGCATGCGGTCGATCGGATGGTCGGCAAGGTCGCCCACCACGCAGAGCTTGTGATTCGACAGCGGGCACACGGTCAATGTCATGCCCTGCGCCACCAGGCGCGCCACCAGCGCATCGTCTTCAAGCGCGCGGTTGCCATGGTCGATGCGATCGACCTGCAAGAGATCGAGCGCCTGGTGGACATAGGCGGGCGGGCCTTCCTCGCCGGCATGGGCCACGCGTTTCAGGCCCCTGGCTGCCGCGGCCGCGAAGACCTGCGCAAACTTTTCGGGCGGATGCCCCACTTCCGATGAGTCGAGGCCCACCGCGGCAATGCGGTCGAGCCAGGGTTCGGCCATGGCCAGCGTGGCAAAGGCCGCGTCCTGCGAAAGGTGGCGCAGGAAGCTCATGATCAGGGCGCTCGTCATGCCATGGCGTGCCTTTGCCTCGGCCATGGCCGAAAGCAGGCCTTCGATCACCTCGGCAAACGGCACGCCCCGGTCGGTGTGCGTCTGCGGATCGAACATGATTTCGGCATGGCGCACGCCATCGGCGGCCGCGCGATCGAAATAGGCCCTGGCCAGATCGTGAAAATCCTGTCGCGTCAGCAGCACGCTGGCACCGGCGTAATAGATGTCCAGGAAATCCTGAAGATTGGAAAAGGCATAGGCCGCCCGCACCGCCTCGACGCCGGGATAGGGGAGGGCAATGCCGTTGCGCCGGGCAAGCGCAAACATCATTTCCGGCTCGAGGCTGCCTTCGATATGCAGGTGCAGTTCCGCCTTGGGCAGGCCGCGCACGAAGGCTTCGATATCAGTCACCTGTCATTCCTTCCCATCGCCGGTCCCAGGCGCATTCGCCCATGACCCAGGTTTGCGCAACCACTCTGTCATCGCCCAGGATCTGCATGGCGAACAGCCGTTCGGCAAGGCTCGCCCCGGCGGTGCGCCGTGCCAGCAAAGGCGTGGCGGCGTCGTTCAGAACGGCGAAATCGGCCTCCTGCCCCACCGCGAGCCCTCCCACCTTGCCATCGATGTGCAAAAGCCGTGCACTGCCTGCCGTGGCGAAGTAAAGCGCCCGAAACGGATCGAGCCGCTCCTCCCGTGCCAGCGCCGCCTGATAGGCCTGGCCCTGGGTGAACAGCATCGAAAAGCTGGTACCCGCGCCGATATCGGTGCCAAGGCCCAGTTTCACGCCGTGGCGATCCGCCTGGCCGAAATGGAAGAACCCCGAACCCAGAAACAGGTTCGAAGACGGGCAGACCGCGATCCCCGCCCCGCTTTGCCCCAAGCGCGCGCACATGCGGTCTGACAGATGGATGCCATGAGCGAAGACGGCGCGATCGCCGACCAGCCCGAAACGGTCATAGACATCGAGATAGTCGGTCGCATCGGTAAACCGGGCGGCGACCGCGTCGCATTCGTGACGGTTTTCCGCCAGATGCGTATGCAGCAAGACATCGGGATGCGCCGCCAGCAATTCCCCGGCCAGCGCAAGCTGGGCGTCGGACGAGGTCAGCGCGAAGCGTGGGGTGATGGCATAGGACAGGCGCCCCCGCCCGGCCCACCGCGCGATCAGCGCTTCGGTTTCCGCGCGTGCGGCATGAACCGTATCGCGCAGGCCCTCCGGCCCCAGGTCCATCAGCACTTTGCCGGTCGCCACGCGCATCCCCCGCGCCAGTGCCGCGTCGAACAGCGCATCGACCGAAACGTCGTGCACGGTGGGAAAGACGAGTGCCGACGTGGTGCCATGGCGCAGCAGTTCGGCAAGGAAGGCCTGCGCGATGGCATCGGCATGGCGGCGATCGGCAAAGGCCTTTTCGGCCGGAAAGATGTGCCGCTCCAGCCAGTCGAGCAATTGCGCGCCATGCGAGGCGATACGGTCCATCTGCGGATAGTGGACATGGGCATCGACGAAGCCGGGCACGACAAGCCCGGCGAGCGGGACGACCGGCACACCGGCGAAAAGCGGCGCCAGGGCGCCATAGTCGCCGCGCGCAACCACGATCCCGTTTTCCACCACAAGCAACCCGTCAGCCTGATAGGCAACCGCATCTGCCGCGTGCAGCGGATCTGCGCCAACCGACAGGATTTCCCCGCGAAACGCGCGAAGCTCAGGCAACGGTCGCCACTTTCTGTTCCTTTCCAGCCACTTCGACCGGCAATTGGAGCAATTGGGCAAGCACGGCAATGGCGATCACATCGGGTTCCTTGCCGGGGATGCCCGCCATGCCGATCGGGCAGGTCAAACGGCCTGGCACCGCGGCATCGATGCCCTCTGCGCGCAGGCGCGACACGAACCGCCCGCGCTTGGTGGCCGATCCGATCAGGCCGACGAAACCACTCTCTGGTCGTTGCAGCGCCGCGTGCGTCAGGCGGTAGTCCAGCGCGTGATCGTGAGTAAGGATCACGATCGCCGCTTCGGCCGGCGCTTCGGCGACGCAAGCGGTGACGGTATCCTCGGGAACGATCGTAACCCCGTCGACGCTGGCGAACATCGGCCGGGTATCGAACCAGCACAGCCGCAGCGGCAGGCCCGTCATGTGCCGGGCAATGGCCTGGCCCACGTGCCCCGCGCCGAACAGATAGACCGGGCGGCACCATTGCCCCACTGCCTCGACAATGCGGGTGCCGCTCACCGGCTTTGCGGCGCGGGCCGAAAGCGGGGTGGGCTGCCCTTCCATCGTCCAGTGGCGGTCGATCCGCGCGGGCGAAAGATGGCTGACGAGCAGGGCATCGTCGTCCATACCCTGCAACGGGCCCAGGCTCTGCGGATCGAGATGCTCCACCAGCAGGCGCACCCGCCCGCCGCAGCACTGGCCCAGCAGCGGACCAAGCGGATAGTCCTGGATGCGCCAGGCCCCGGGCGGCAGATCGAGCGCGCGACGCGCCTGCTCCACCGCACGGAATTCCAGCGCGCCGCCGCCGATCGTGCCCCAGGTGCGCGTGGCGCCCACCAGCATGCGCGTGCCCGGGCCGCGGGGCGCAGACCCTTCGCACGCCAGCACCGATAGCATCGCCAGGGGTTCCTCGCCCGCCCATCGGCGCGCCACGTCCCACCACCTCATGCCGCTTTGCCCGTTTGCCGCGCCAGCGCGGCCATGACCCGTTCGGGCGTGGCCGGGGCATCGAGCCTGGGCCAGCCTGCCGCCGGGTTGCATGCGGCAATGGCCGCGCCAAGCGCCGAAAACACGGCATTCGCCAGCATGAACGGAGGCTCTCCCACCGCCTTGGAGCGATGGATCGTGGGCCGGTGGTTCTGCCCGTCCCACAAAGTGATGCTGAAACGCGCGGGCCGATCGTTGGCGGTCGGTATCTTGTAGGTCGAGGGCGCGTGCGTCAGCAGGCGGCCGTCATCGTCCCACACCAGTTCCTCGCCGGTCAGCCAGCCCTGCCCCTGGATAAAACCGCCTTCGATCTGCCCCTTGTCGATCGCCGGGTTCAGCGAACGGCCGCAATCGTGCAGGATGTCTGCCGCCAGGACGCGATGTTCGCCCGTCAGCGTATCGATCACCACTTCGGCCAGCGCCGCGCCATAGGCAAAGTAATAGAACGGCTGCCCCTGATGCGCCGCGCGGTCGTAATGCAGATCGGGCGTGGCATAGTATCCGGTGGACGAAAGCGAAATGCGCGCCATGTGGGCGCGGCGGCACAGCGTCGGCCAGGGCAGGGCCTGTTCCCCGGCGCGCACCATGCCGCCTTCGAACACCACGTCCTGCGCCTTGCAGCCAAAGGTGCGCGCGCAGAAATCAGCCAGGCGCGCGCGGATCGTCTGCGCCGCGTTCAGCGCGGCCATGCCGTTCAGATCGGCTCCCGAAGAGGCCGCCGTGGCCGAGGTGTTAGGCACTTTGTCGGTACGCGTCGCGGTGATCCGCACCTGCCCCAGCGCCACGCCGAAAGCCTGCGCCACCACTTGCGCCACTTTGGTATAGAGGCCCTGCCCCATCTCGGTGCCGCCGTGGTTGATCTGGATCGATCCATCGGCATAGACGTGCAGCAGCGCACCGGCCTGGTTGAGATGCGTGGTGGTAAAGCTGATGCCGAATTTCACCGGGGTGAGCGCCAGCCCTTTTTTCAGGATCGGGCTGTTCGCATTGAACCGCGCGACGGCCTGCTGCCGCGCGTCATAGCGGGCGTCGGCGCGCAGCCGGGCAACCAGATCGGGGGCGATGTTGTCGGCCACGATCATGCCATAAGGCGTGACGTCGCGCCCCGGGCCATAGAGGTTGATCTCGCGCACGCTCAGCGGATCACGGCCCAGATGCCCGGCGATGGCATCCATCACCCGCTCGATCGCGAGCATGCCCTGCGGCCCGCCGAACCCGCGAAAAGCCGTGGCCGATACCGTGTTGGTCTTCAGCCGTTCCGACACGATCTCGACCGCCGGCAGAAAATAGCTGTTGTCGGCATGGAACATCGCCCGGTCGTTGATTGCCGGCGAGAGATCGACTGTCGCGCCGCAGCGCGAGGCAAGGCGCAGGCGCAGGCCCGTGACCCGGCCTTCCCCGTCGAAGCCGACGTCGTAATCCACTTCGAAATCGTGGCGCTTGCCGGTCTGCACCATGTCGTCGTCCCGGTCGGCCCGGAACTTGGCAGGGCGGCCGGTATGATGCGCCACCAGCGCTGCGGCTGCGGCATAAAGCGCGGCCTGGCTTTCCTTGCCGCCAAAGGCGCCCCCCATGCGCCGCACTTCCACGGTCACGTCGGCCGATGAAAGATTGAGCATGTGCGCTACCAGATGCTGCACCTCGCTGGGGTGCTGCGTCGACGAAAGCACATGGATCTGCCCGTCTTCCATCGGGCGGGCGAGCGCGACCTGCCCTTCGAGATAGAAGTGATCCTGCCCGCCCATGGCCAGCCGGCCCGACAGCCGGTGCGGGGCCGCGGCCAGTGCGGCAAGTGCATCGCCGCGTGCCATGCGCTGCGCCGGCTCGATCAGGCTCTGCGCGGCGCGGGCCTGGTCGATGGTCAGGATCGGTTCCTGCGCCGCATAATCGATGCGGCCAAGGCGCGCGGCCTGGCGAGCGGCGCGGCGGCTTGTCGCGGCTACCAGAAACACCGGCTGCCCCAGCCAGACCACCTCGTCTTCGGCCAGCAGTCTGTCGTCTCCGGCAACGGGCGAAACGTCGTTGGCGCCGGGAATGTCGGCCGCGGTATAGACGCCCACGACGCCGGGCGCCGCGCGCACGGCATCCAGGTCCATCGCCACGATGCGGGCGCGGGCCTTGCTCGAAACGCCGAAGGCGAGGTGCAGCAGGTGCGGCGGCTCGGCCTCGTCATCGATATAGCGCGCTCTGCCGGTGACGTGCAGATGCGCGCTTTCGTGCCGGTGGCCGATACCAACCACCGGCTCTGCCGGCCGGCTTGCGGTGAGCGCGATGGTTTCATTCATGGGCCACCTCCTGCACGCGCACCGGCGTGCCCTGCGCCTGGTGCCACATCCGCCAGACCAGGTTTCCTGCCGCTTCGAGGCGATAGGCAGCACTGCCGCGCACGTCGCTGAGCGGGGTGAAGTCGGCACGGATCGCTTCGGCCGCGGCCGCCATCGTATCGGCGGTGAAAGGCGCGTCCGTCAGCGTGGCTTCGGTGCGCGACGCGCGGCGCGGGGTTGCCGCCATGCCGCCGAACGCCACGCGCGCCGCCGTGATCCGTCCTTGCTCCACCGTCAGGCAGAAAGCGCCGCAAACGGCGGAAATATCGCTGTCGAAGCGTTTCGAAAGCTTCGAGATATGCACCACGGCATGCAGCGCCGGGCGCGGCACGAATACACTTTCCACGAATTCGTCGGGCGCGCGGTCCTGCCGGCCATAAGCGACGAAGAAATCCTCCAGGGGCATGGTGCGCCGCCCGCGCACCGAGCGGAGCGTCAGCTGCGCCCCCAGCGCGATGAGCGCCGGCGGGCCATCGCCGATGGGCGATCCGTTGGCGATGTTCCCGCCGATCGTGCCGGCGTTGCGCACCTGCAGCCCGCCCAGCCGGCGCACCAGTTCACCCAGTTCGGGGGTCAGCCGGCTCAACGCCGCATGGGCATCGGCATAGCGCGCTGCCCCGCCCAGCCGCAGGCCGCCATCCGTTTCGGCGATCGTGCCGAGTTCGGGCACGTCGCCCAAGAAAATCACGGTATCCAGATCGACCAGCTTCTTGGTCGTCCACAGTCCCACGTCGGTCGCGCCCGCGACGATCCGGGCGCCCGGATACTGCGCCAGCAGGGTTGCCAGGGCATCGGCATTGTCGGGAATGAACCACCGCGCGGTCGTGCCATTTGGCAGAGCGGCACTGCCGCATGCCGGCATTGTAGCCATGCCTTCGCGCAGCATGGCGGCAAGCGCGCCATCGTCATGGCCATGCGCGGCAGGGCGAGTGCCCGCTTCCAGAATCGGTCCATAACCGGTGCAGCGGCAAAGGTTCCCGGCCAGCACTTCACCCACCGGCAGATCGCAACCGACCGCGCCGATCGTGCGCCCATGCAACGACATTACGAAGCCGGGCGTGCAGAACCCGCATTGCGAGGAACCGTTTGAGGCCATGGTCTGCTGCAAGGGCGTGAGAGCGTTGCCGAGGCCGTCGACGGTCAGCAAAGCCTTGCCATGCAGCATCGGCAGGAACTGGATGCAGGCATTGACCGCCCGCCACGTCAGCCCCGCTCCGGCCGCCTCGGGCGTGCCGACCAGGACGGTGCAGGCACCGCAATCCCCCTCGCCGCAGCCCTCCTTGGTGCCTGTCTTGCCTGCGCGGGTGCGCAAAAAATCGAGCACGGTATCGCCTGGTGCCACATCGTGCAGTTCCACCCAGCTGCCATCGCAGACAAATCGCAGCGCCATGTCAGCTGCCCCGATAGGTGGAATAGGCATAGGGCGAGGCCAGCAGCGGCACATGATAGTGCCCTTCTGCCCCGACTCCGAAATGGATCGGCACCACGTCGAGGAATGGCGGATCGGGCAGGATCAGGCCTTGCTCGCGAAAATAGCCCGCGACATGGAATGCCAAGGTATAGGCGCCGGCAGAGAGAAGGGGAAATTCCCGCAGGCGGCCATCGGCATCGGTTTCGCCTTCGGCCAGAAGACTGTCGGCAGACCACAGCATGATGCGCAGGCCCTGCGCCGGGCGGCCGGTGGTGGTATCAAGCACATGGGTGGAAAGTGTCGTCATGCCGCAACCTCCACGCTCGCGGCATCGCGCGGCCACCGGCCGATGAATTCTTCCTCGTCATAAGCCAGGAACTGCGCCAGCAGCGCTTCGCGATCATCGAGGAAAAGCTGGTCGGCAATGCCGCGCACCAGGCGCGGCAGCGCGTGCTTCATGCCCGAAAGCGCCGAGGCTGACAGTCCAAGGCTGATCAGGGCGGAATAGTTGAAGGCAAACAGGCCGTGCAGCAGCGACGCGCTTTCGGCCGTGCGCGCGGTGAATTCGAACGCGGGACCCAGGTAGGGGTGGGCATCGATCAGGGCATTGCGCTGGTCTTCCGGCATGGCGACCTTGTCACCCCACAGCGCGACATGCGGGGCGAGCGCCGCCAGTTCGGGGCGCAGCCGCGGGTCTGACACCAGGCCGGTGGAAAGGATCACGAAATCGAACGCAAAGCGCGCGCGCGGGGTGGTGACGATGACGTTGCCATCCCCATAGGCCACGCTTTCCCAGGGGCTGGCCAGGTGCAGCGCAAAACCGGGCCAGCTTGCCGCGCGATTGAACGTGTCGTTGGTGGGCGGCTGGTTGTGCGCCAGGAACGCCGCCATGGCGCGATACTTTTCGGTGTCGGAAAGCGCGGGATAGCGCGCCGTGAACCCCACTCTTTCCATGAAACGGATCGGGTTGATGCGCGGCAGGGCCTTGCGCCGCATGAACACGTGCACTTCGCCCACGCCCTGGTTCAGCGCCCAGTTGGCGTTGTCGAACGCACTGGCGCCGCCGCCCAGAATGCCGATGCGCTTGCCTTGAAGCGCGGCGAAGTCGATCGGTTCGCTGGTATGGGCGTAAGCGGCACGGGGCAGGCTGCTTTCGATCATCGCCGGCGTATGCCACTGGCCGCCACCCTGGATGCCGGTGGCCAGAACCACCTTGCGCGCCAGCACCGCGCTGCCATCGGCCAGCGCCACGCGATAGAGACTCTCGCCCGCCGGCACGATCCGTATCACTTTGGCGTCGTTGCGCACCGGCAGGTTCAGCACGCGACGATACCAGCGCAGGTAAGCCATCCAGACCCCGCGCGGAATCTTGTCGAGCGCGTCCCAGGCCTCTTTGCCGAAGCTGGCCTCGAACCAGGCCTGGGGCGTCAGCGCTGGGATACCCATGTCGATCGGCGTAAGGCCCTTGGGCGTGCGCAGCGTGATCATCCGGGCATAGGTTTCCCAGGGGCCTTCGAACCCTTCCGGATTTTCATCGAGGATGAGGACGTTGTTGATCCGCTCCCGCCGCAGGCCGAACGCGGCGGCAAGACCGCTTTGCCCGCCGCCGACGATGACCACGTCATGGACGTGGCCATCGGGATGGGTGCGCGGGCGGGTCCAATCCGGGCCGAAGCAATCGACCAGCGCGAGTTGCCGCGCAAGCTCGGCTTCCAGGGCGGCAAGAGCCGCGGTATCGACAGATGGGGCAAGGGTCATGCCATGTCCTCCAGCCGCAGCCGCGTGATCTTGCCGATTTCGGCGAGCGCGGTGGCGATTTCGGTTTCGGTGTCGTTGCTGATGCGCGCTTCCATCGCCGCCAGGATGCCGGCCTTGTCGGTCAGCCGCACGCAGATGATGAACGGCATGGCATGCGCGGCGCGATACGCGGCATTGAGCTGGTGAAAACGCGCGAACTCCTCGGGCGTCAGACGGTCCAGCCCGGCCGCAGCCTGTTCGGCGGCCGAAGCGCTGGTCAGCGTGCCGTCGATCGCCGCCTTGCCGGCCAGTTCGGGGTGGGCGCGGATCAGCGCCAGCTGCTCCGCACGCGTCGCGGCATGGACCACGGCCATCAGATCGGCATGGCGATCGCCCGAAGAGGGCGCGGCATCGGCGCGTGCTTCCACCCAGGGAGAATGTTCGAACAGGGCCGTCAATGGCCGTTCCCTTCCAGGCTGACATGGGCCGAAACGACTTTCCAGCCGTCGGCGAACTTCACCCAGGCCTGGCTCTGCCGGCCGCGCCGATCGGACCCTTCGCGAAAGAATTCGGCATCGGCCGTGGCAAAGCTCTCGCCATAGACGGTGATCGCCACGCGGCCCAGCCGGCGCTGCGGCGATCCGCCGCGACCCTTGCGAAAGGCGCGGATCGCCTCGATCCCGTAAAGCACTTCGCCAACGCCATATCGATTGGTCGTGGGCGCATCGTGGAACAGCGCATCCATCGCGGCGACATCGTCAGCCATCAGCGCCCGTTCATAAGCGGCAAAGACCGCTTCCACTTCGGCCAGCAAGACCGGATCGTCGATTTTCATGCCCCGCTCTCCCGATAGGGGTGGGTCGCTATCCAGTGGCGGGCCACTTCCAGCCGCGTGGCGATCCAGCCGCGCCCGTCGGCAAGAACATGATCGACGAACCGCGCCACCGCCCGCGCCCGGCCGGGGCGCCCGGCAATGCGTCCGTGCAGCCCAACGCTCATCATCCGTCCGCCTTCCTCGGCAAGCTGGTCATAAGTGTCGCGCAGATAGCGGAAGAACTGCTCGCCTTCGGTAAAGCCATTGAGCGCCACGATCTTCATGTCGTTGGCATCCAGGCTATAGGGCACGATCAGCTGGGCGCGGCCGTGGCGGTCGTCCCAATAGGGCACGTCATCGGCATAGCTGTCGGCATCATAGACAAAGCCGCCTTCCTGGGCCACGAGCCGCGCCGTATTGGGGCTGGTGCGGCCCTGGTACCAGCCCAGCGGGCGGCTGCCGGTCAACGCCGCGTGCATGGCTATGGCCTTGGCGATATGCTCGGCTTCGACCGCTTCGGGCACGTCCTGATAGTCGATCCAGCGCAGCCCGTGGCTTGCCACTTCCCACCCGGCTTGCAGCATCGCCTCCACCGCTGCCGGGTTCATCGCCAGGGCGGCCGCCACGCCGAACACCGTCACCGGCACGCCGCGATCGACGAACAGGCGGTGAAGCCGCCAGAAGCCGGCGCGGCTGCCGTATTCGTACAGGCTTTCCATCGCCATGGCCCGGGCCGGATGGCGGGCGGCGCCGACCATGTCGGACAGGAAACCTTCCGAGAGCGCGTCACCGTTGAGTACGCAGTTTTCCGCGCCTTCTTCGTAATTGATCACGAAATTCACCGCGACGCGCGCGCCGCCAGGCCAATCGGCCGCTGGCGGCACCGAGCCATAACCGACAAGATCGCGTGTCATGCCGCGCTGGCTCCATTCAAAGCCCCGTCCAAGGCCCTGTCTTCCCAAGCAGCGTCCCAGGCGGCCAGCGCGGCGGGCACGGCAGCGCCCAGCGGCAGCGATACGCCCTGTGCCGCAAGGCAGGCCTCCAGCGCGCCCAGCGTGATCAGCACCTTGTGCTTCATGGCGTTGTAACCCATCGCCCCCAGGCGCCAGATCCTGCCGACCAGGGGGCCAAAAGCCGTGCCGATCTCGATCTCGAAATGCTCGCGCATCATGCGGCGCACGGCCTCGCCATCCACGCCTTGCGGGATATAGACGCCGGTGACGTTGGCCATGCGGTGTGCGTCGTCACCAAACAGCGTCAGGCCCATGGCGCGCAGGCCCGCGCTCATCGCGGCGCCTGCCGCGCGGTGGCGCCGATAGCGCGCCTCCAGCCCCTCGCCCAGCGCCACGCGCGCACATTCGCGCGCACCATAAAGCATCGTTGTCGCTTCGGTATGGTGATTGAGGCGCTTCTCGCTCCAATAGTCCATGATCATGGCGAGATCGAAATAGTTGGATGCGATGCGCGGCCTGGCCCCGTCCACCGCGTCGGCGGCGCGAATACCCTTTTCGTCGTGGCGGCGGGCAAAGATCGCCTGCGCAGCGGCATCGGAAATGGTGATCGGCGCACTGCCCGAGGGGCCACCCAGGCATTTCTGCAGACCACCGGTGACCACGTCCGCGCCCCAGCGGTCGGCGGCGATGTCCATTCCGCCAAGCGTGGCCGTGGCATCGACATAGACCAGCGCGCCAACGTCGCGCGCGATGGCGCCGATATCATCGAGCGGCTGGGCCATGGTGGTGGACGTATCGCCATGCACCGAGCAGATCAGGCGGGGCCGCACGCGCAGCGCGGCGGCGCGAATGGCCTCGGCCGGCACGACCTCGCCCCAGGGCGCGTCGACCGTTTCGAATCGCGCGCCGATCCGGGTGAGGATTTCCTGCAGCAGCAGGCCGAACCGCCCGAAATTGATGACGAGCGCGGTTTCGCCCGGCTCGATCAGGCTGACGAGCGACGCTTCGATCGCGGCGCGCGCGGTGCCGTCGATCAGCATGGTCCACTGGTTCCGCGTACCGAAGATCGGGCGATAGAGCGCCATGACCTGGTTCATGTAGCCGGTCATTTCGGGATCGAACTGGCCCAGCAGATCGGCGCTCATCGCACGTAGCACGCGGGGATGGGCATTGACCGGCCCCGGCCCCATCAACAGGCGCTGCGGCGGATCGATTTCGCCAAAAAGCAGTGGATCAGGCAAAGGATGCTCCCAGATTGTCGATAAAGCCCAGCATCACCGCCAACGCAGCCTCTGCGTCGGCCGGTTCGACATGCTCGGCAGGGTTGTGACTTACGCCGCCGCGGCAGCGGATGAACAGCATGGCCGTGGGGCACAGCGCGGCGACGACCATGGCATCGTGCCCTGCCCCGGAAACCAGCCGGCGAGCGGGATGGCCAGCGGCCACCAGCGCCGCTTCCAGCCGGTCCATCAGCGCCGGATCGCATGGCGATGGCGGCAGATCGTGAACCAGGCGATACGCCAGCGCCAGGCCGCGCCGCGCGGCGATGGCGTCAAGCCGGGCAAGAATCGCGGCGGCGCCGCAGTCGCGCCGCGCGGCCTCGCCTGCCCGCACGTCGATCGTGAAGCGCACCTGCCCGGCGATCACGTTGGCCGCGCCCGGCGTCGCGGCGATCCGCCCCACCGTGGCTACCAGATCGCCCGGATCGGCGTTGGCGACGGCCTCGATCGCCAGGATCATTTCGGCCGCACCCGCCAGGGCGTCGCGGCGCAGCGGCATGGCGGTGGTGCCGGCATGCCCGGCCTGCCCCGCCACGTCCACTTCGTAGCGGTGCTGCGCGGCGATGCCGGTGACAACGCCCAACGCCAGCCCTTCGGCCTCGAGAACCGGGCCCTGCTCGATATGCGCTTCGAGATAGGCGAGCGCGCCCGGATGACGCGCGGCAAGCAGGCTTTCGGACGAAAGGCCCCATTCGCGCAGCGCCTGCGCCAGGGGGATGCCGGCCGCATCGGCCATTGCCGGCACCGCGTCCAGCGTGCCGGCCAGAGCCTTGCTGGTCAGCATCGCGGCGGGAAAGCGGCTGCCCTCTTCATCGCCAAAGGCAACCACTTCGATGGCAAAAGGCAAGCGACGCCCCGCCCCGTGCAATGCCGCCACGCATTCGATGCCCAGCATCACGCCCAGCGGCCCGTCATAGAATCCGCCATCGCGGACACTGTCGATATGGCTGCCGATGAGCAGCGGCGGGCCGTCGCCCGTGCCCGGATAGCGGCCGATCAGATTGGCGGCGCCGTCCACGCGTGTGGCCAGGCCGGCCTCCTGCATCCAGGCCGCCACCCGTTCCACGCTGGCCCGGTGCGCCGGGCTCAACCAGCCGCGATAGAGCCCGCCATCGATGTCGGAAAAGGGCGCGCGGCCCAGCAGCCGGCACCGCTCCACCGCGCGCGCTCCGCCTTTATCCGCCAGGCCAATGCCTCCTACCATGCCGCCACCCCGCCATCGCTGCGTGGATCGGTGGCGCCATCCAGGCGGCCGTCGGCATGGCGGACCAGCGCGCCCGCATGGCCCATCATGGCAGTCAGCGGCCCCACGCGCTCGACCATATGGCCGGCGCCCTGCAATGCGGCATAAAGCGGCGGATCGAAACCATCCTCGATCTTGAGGCTCGTGCTGTCTTCACCCCATGTCCGGCCCAGAAGCCAGCGCGGCGCAGATACGGCGGCCTGCAGATCCATGCCGTGCCAGGCATACCGCGAAAAGATCGCCGCCTGCGTCTGCGGCTGCCCTTCGCCGCCCATGGTGCCATAGGCCATGACGCGGCCATGCTTCAGCACGGCCAGCGCCGGGTTGAGCGTGTGAAAGGGCAGGCGGCCCGGCCGCAAGGCGTTCCAGCCCTGTTCGGCAAGGCGGAACGACGCGCCGCGGTTCTGCCAGACGATCCCCGTGCGCGGCAGGACCAGGCCCGATCCGAACTCGAAATAGGTGCTCTGAATTGCCGAAACGGCCTGGCCCCGCGCGTCGATCGCGCCGAACCAGCAGGTATCGCCCCATTGCGCGGGGTGCGGCCAGGGCAGTGCCCGCGCCGGAGCGATCCGCGCGGCCATGGCCGCGAGCCCGGCCCCGTCGTCAAGCATGCTCTGCGCGTCCTGCGCCATGAACGCGGGATCGCCGCAAAGGGCGTCGCGCCAGAGAAACGCCTGCTTGGTCGCCTCGACCAGCGTGTGAACATGGCCGAAGCTTTCGCCCGTGTCGCACCCCACGCGCTCGGCCAGCGCCAGAATCAAAAGCGAGGCCGCGCCTTGGGTCGGCGGGGCGCTGTTGTAAAGCCGGCCGGCGCGGGTGGACAGCGATAGCGGCGCAGGGCGCGTCGCCCGGTGGGCGGCAAGATCCTCGGCCTCGACCGGGCTGCCCAGCCTGGCCAGGTCGGCCGCGATATCGGCGGCCAGCGCGCCACGATAGAAACTGTCGAGGCCATGATCGGCAAGGCGGCGAAAGGTATGCGCCAGGGCAGGCTGGCGCAGCACATCGCCTGCGCGCAAGGGTGCGCCGTGAGGCTCGAACACGGCAGCATAGGCGCCCGGTTGCGCGCGCAGTTCGGCGCCTTTGGTTGCGGCCAATGCGGCGTGGCCGGCGGTTACCACGACACCCGCCTCGGCATGGGCGATCGCCGGGGCCAGGAGGCGGGACAGCGGCAGGGGCACGGGGGCTTCCGCCAGCACCGCGGCCCACGCCGATAGGGTTCCGGCCACGGTATTGGCGGCGAGCGGCCCCCGCCAGGGGATCGCCGCGTGCCCGGCATAGAGCGACAGGGTGGCGGCACGGGCCGCGGCGCCCACCCCGTGCACGGCATGAACGCGCCCGTCCGCCTCGCGGATCAGCCAGAAACCGTCGCCGCCGATCCCGGTCATGTGCGGATAGACCACGGCCAGCATCGCCGCGACGGCGATCGAAGCCTGCGCCGCGCTGCCGCCATCGCGCAGCACCGCAAGGCCGGCCTGTGCTGCCAGATGATGCGGCGCGGTCACGATCCCGTAGCGCCCGCTTACCGTGTGAAGTGCCCGGGTCATGCGCGCGTCAATCCGGCAGCGCGGCGATGAACGCGCGCACCACGGTGGCCGAATTCACCGAGGCCAGGTGATCGAACACATATTCCATGTTGCGGTCGGCATCCCCGCCGGCCAGGTCCGACACGGAACGGAACACCACTGCCGGCACCTGGTTGGCATAGGCCACCTGGATCACCGCGGCGCTTTCCATGTCGAGCAGGCGGGCATGCCAGGCGCGGAACAGGTATTCGCGGAATTCGGCATTATCGGCATAGGCGCCGGCCGAAACGCCGGTGCCGCCCACCTCTACTTTGGGATCGTGCGGCAGGCACAGCCGGGTTTCGGCCCTTTGCCTGGACGGCGGCGCAACGCAGCGTTCGAGCGACACGCGCGACGCCACCTGGCGCGCCAAGGCGAGCAGGGCGGGGTCGGCAGCGAGCGTCACATGCTTTTTCGCCGGTTCACGGGCATTGCCCACGCGCGTGCCATAAGGGAAAATGAACTGCCAGTTTTCGGGTGCGCCGGGCGGGCTCGGCGACGGCGTCTGCCAGCCGGTGGCGGTCTGCCGGGCAAACATCACTTCCAGATACTGGCCCCAGCGTTCGGGCACCGAAACGTCTCCGATACGCAGCGCCGGGTCCACCCCGCCGGCAACGCCGGAAAACACGATGCGCTTCACATTGAAGCGGTCGATCGCCAACTGGGTGTTCATCGCGGCGTTGACCATGCTCACCCCGCTCGACATCAGGATCACCGGCCGCCCGGCCAGCGTACCAAGCACGATCTCGCGGTCGTTGACCCGAACGCGCCGGCCGTGGGTGATCACCGCGGCCATCGCGTCCCATTCGGGGGCATAGGCGGTCAACACCAGAGTGCGCGGCGTGGCATCGAGCAGCCGGGCCGCTGCCCAGGCGGGCGCGGGCGGCAGGGCAGTGGCGACAATGACGGCCAGCGCGGCGGCAATCGCCCGGATCATGCCGCCCCCATCCAGGCAAAGCGCGCGACGAACAGCGCCGCCAGCACGAACAGGAACCAGTCGCTCTTGCGCGCCCGGCCGCGCAGCAGGATCAGCACGGCATGGGCGGTGATGCCCAGCGCCAGGCCATTGGCGATGGAAAAGGTCAGCGGAATCATCGCCACCGTCAGGAACGCCGGGATCGCCGCCATGGGATCGTCCCATTCCACCTCGGTCAGCGGCAGCAGCATCAGGCCGCCGACGATGATCAGCGCCGGCGCCGTCGCCGCCAGCGGCACGAGCTGGGCATAGGGCGCCACGAACATCGTGGCCAGAAACAGCACGCCGGTGACGACTGCGGTAAGCCCGGTCCGCCCGCCCGCCTGAACGCCCGCGGCGCTTTCGACATAGGATGTCACCGTGCTGGTGCCCGCCAGCGCGCCAACCATGGTTGCCACCGCGTCGGTCACCAGAATGCGGTTGAGCCGGGGAATGCGGCCGGCCGCGTCCATCAGCCCGGCGCGCTTGGTCACTGCCACCAGCGTGCCGATATTGTCGAACAGATCGACGAACAGGAACACGAAGACGATTTCGATCACCCCGCCCGACAGCTTGAGCACGCCGGGCAGATCGAGCTTGAACGCCGTGGCCGTCAGCGCCGAAAGCGAATAGGGCTCGGGCGAGACATGGACCATGCCGGAAAACCAGCCGATCACCGTCGTGGCAACGATGCCCAGCAGCATGGCGCCACGCACGTTCCACACCGAAAGCGCGCCGATGATCAGCAGGCCAAGCAGCGCCAGGGCCGGCCCGGCTGTCTTGAGATCGCCCAGCGCCACCAGCGTTGCCGGGTTGGCCACCACGATCCCCGCGTCTTTCAACCCGATGAAGCCGATGAACAGGCCTATCCCCCCTGCGACGGCGGCAAACAGATAGTTGGGAATGACCGAAACGATCAACTGGCGCACGCCCGTCAAAGTCAGGATCAGGAACACCACCCCGGAAATCATCACGCAGCCGAGCCCCACCTGCCAGGGCACCTGCATCTGCTTGACCACGGTGAACGCGAAATAGGCATTGAGGCCCATGCCCGGCGCCAGGGTCAGGGGGGTATTGGCGGCCACCCCCATGAGGATGGAGGCAAAGGCCGCGGCAAAGCAGGTGGCCGCCGCCACCGCTGCCACCGGCATGCCCGCCTGCCCCAGGATCGAAGGGTTGACCAGCACGATATAGGCCATGGTCAGGAACGTCGTGGCGCCCGCCACCACTTCGGTACGCAGATCGGTGCCGCGGCCCGCAAAATCGAAAAAGGCGCCGATCCGTTGCGCCATCCCCACGGACGCTGTTCCCGTAACTTCCGGCCCAGTCCCGTCTGGCCCAGTCCCCTGTGGCCCCGTCCCCACTGTCATTGCCGTTCCTTTGTCATTGCCCCCGGCGCGGTGATGCCCACCACGCCCCGTTCTTCCAGCATCTGTGCGCAGGCAAACAACGCAGCCTCGCCATGGCGGCGGCCGATCAGTTGCAGTCCCAGCGGCAATCGGCCCGGCCGCGAGAGCGGCACGCACAGTGCCGGCAGGCCAAGAAACGTCACGGGCTGGGTGTGAATGCCCAGATCGGCCCTCGCCGGCGCCATGGCCCCGTCGATCAGGATGCGCGGATCGTCTATCGGCGGCGCAATGCAAGGCGCGGCGGGTGCCACCAGCACGTCGATGTTGGCTTGTTCCAGCAGGGCGTCGATCGCGGCGCGGGCCTGGGCGCGCAGCGCCTGCGCCGCATCGTGAAGCCCCGCCGGCACAAGACTGCCGGCGATCAGCCGGTCGCGCACCGCCGGATCATAATCCATCGCCGCGCGCGCCAGATCGGCACGGTGGAGCGCACCGCCTTCATACGCGGTAATCAGGAATGCCGCCGAACGATAGCGCGCCAGATCGGGCACGACGATAGTCGGCCCCTCGCCCACGATGGCGGCAATGGCCTCGGCCTGTTCAGGATCGCGGTTTTCGGCAAAGCGGCCACCCAAAGCCCCCAGCCGCAGCGGCCGCGTCGGCGGTGCCTCAGCCCGGCCGGAGAGCACGGCCCAGACGGCCCGCATATCGGCCAGCGATGCGGTGAACGGGCCGATATCGTCAAAGCTGTGGGCAAAGGGAAAGGTGCCTTCGCACGGCAAATCGGCGTGCGTCGGCTTCAATCCGAACAGCCCGCAAACGCTGGCCGGCACGCGGATCGAACCGTTGGTATCCGAACCCAGCGTGAATGCCAGGTGCCCGGCCGCGACAACCGCCGCCGATCCACCCGATGACCCGCCGGCAAGGCGCGCCGGATCGTGCGGATTGCGCGTAGTGCCGTAACGCGCGTTGATCGTGGCAAAGCCATAGGCGAACTCGTCCATGTTGAGCGTGGCAGCCAGTACCGCGCCCGCGGCTTGCAGGCGGCGCACTGCCTCTGCATCGTCGGCGGCGGGCGCCGCGCCGGCGCGCACGGCCGATCCGGCCGTCGTCACTTCGCCGGCCACGTCGAACAGGTCTTTCACGCCATAGGGCACCCCCGCCAGCGGGCCGGGATCGCGACCTTGCGCCACCATCGCGTCAACCCGCGCCGCTTCATCCAACGCGCGCGCCGGCAGCAGCCGGGTTACGGCGCCGTGCGGATCGGCAGCCAGCCCTGCCAGCGCCGCCTGCGCCAGATCGACCGCGCGGGCCGTGCCGCTGCGAACCATGGCGGCCTGCTCCAGCGCTGCAATCACGGCTCGCTTCCGGCAAAAATCGCCGCGTGCCGTGCCAGCAGGCGAAGGTTCGCCACCACGCCTGGCAAGCAAGCGTCCGGGATCTGCCAGCCTTCGCGCGCGGCGCCGGCCTGCGCTTCCGCCTCGGTCAGAGGGAGCGCGGGCAGCGTGTCGACAACCGGCGGGGTAACGGGCGGATCGGCCATGGTGCGGCTGATCGTAGCCGCCCTCCCCCTATCGATCCAACGCAATGATCGAAACGGATCGTTGCAAAAATTAGCGCAGCCTAAAACCACGCAATGCCGGAATCAGCGTGACGGTTGCGTGCCCGCCTGTTCGCGCGCTGCTTCCGCCTCTGCCGCGGCCAGTACGCGCAGAACGTTGCCCGACCAGATCTTGCCGATATCCGTTTCGCTATAGCCGGCGCGTAGCAGCGCCGCGGTGATGCGCGGCAGATCGGCAGTATCGTCGAGGCCAGCCACGCCGCCCCCGCCGTCCCAGTCCATGCCGATGCCCACGTGATCGACGCCGGCCACTTTAAGCGCATGCAGCAGATTGGCCATGAAATCGTCGAACCCGGCGCGCACTTCAGGGGTGTCGCGGTCGATCTGCTGGCGGGCGGCCAGATACTCGGCCCGTTGCGTCGCCGAAAGCGCGGCACGTTCGGGAAACCGCTGGGCCAGCGCTTCCAGCGCGGCCTTGCGTTGCGGGCTTTGCGTCAGGGCCTTGAGATATAGCGAGTTGATCTGGATCACCCCGCCCTTTTCGGCCAGAGCGCGCAGATGCGCATCGTCGATGTTGCGCGGGTGATCGAACACCGCCTTGCAGCCCGAATGGCTGAGAATGATCGGCGCTTTGGAAAGGCGCAGGGCATCGTCGAGCGCGGCATCGGAACTGTGCGAAAGATCGGCGATCACGCCCAGGCGGTTCATTTCCGCCAGAAGCTGCACGCCCGCCGGGCTCAGCCCGTCCCACTTGGGCGCGTCGGTGCTGCTGTCGGCAAACTGGTTGGTGCGGAAATGCGCAAAGCCCGACATGCGCAGGCCCAGCGCATGAAAGGATTGCAGCAGGGTGGGATCATCGCCCAGCGGCCAGGCGTTCTCGATGGAAAGATAGACCACGCGGCGACCGCCGGCAGCAATCGGCGCCGCGTCCGCCGCCTTGTCGGCCAGGGCAAATGCTTCGGGATGGGCAACAACCATGGCATTGATCGCCACGGCCCGGCGCAGCGCGTAATCGCGCGCGGCGCGCGTGCTGACGGGGTCGAGCGGGCCGGGCGGCGTATAGATCGCCCAGAAGCCGCCATCGAGCCCGCCCGCCACCATGCGCGGCACGTCGACCTGCGTGTAATCGCGCGTCACGCTGTGCCGCTCCATGATCGACCAGCCCGGTATCGCCAGCGAGGCCGGCGTATCGAGATGCGTGTCGAGCGTGAGCAACCGCTCGTGCACCGCGCGTTCGGCCTTGGTGGGCACGGGCGGCTCGGCACGGGCTGAAACGGAAAGGCACAGAGCCAGGAGGGCGGCGGGCGCAATCGCGGTGCGGGTCAGGTGCATAGACCTTGTTCATCGCGCTTTCCCTGCAGTAGCGCAAGGGCTAGAGGCGCACGATATGTTGCGCCTGAACGAACTCAAGCTTCCCCTCGATCATCCGCCCGAGGCGATGCTGCCGGCAATCGCGGCCAGGCTGGGCGTCGATGCTGCGCGGATCCTGCGCTATGCCGTGGTCAGGCGCGGCAACGACGCGCGGCGCAAGAACGCGATCCAGCTGGTCTATGCCGTGGATGTGACGCTGGACGCAGCGGCCGAGACTGAAGTGCTGGCCCGGCTTGAAGCCGACAGTCACGTGCGCCCTTCTCCAGATACCGGCTATCGCTTTCCGGTGCGGGCGCCGGAAGGGTGGCGCTCCGGCGAAGGCGAGCGGCCGGTAGTGATCGGGGCCGGCCCCTGTGGCCTGCTTGCCGGACTGATCCTGGCGCAGATGGGGCTCAGGCCGATCATCATCGAACGGGGCAAGGCCGTGCGCGAACGCACCAAGGATACCTGGGCGCTGTGGCGCAAATCGGTGCTGACCCCTGAATCCAACGTGCAGTTCGGCGAAGGCGGTGCCGGCACCTTTTCCGACGGCAAGCTTTACAGCCGGATCAAGGATCCGCGCCATCTGGGCCGCAAGGTTCTGGTGGAATTCGTCAAGGCGGGCGCGCCCGACGACATCCTGACCGAGGCCCACCCGCATATCGGCACGTTCCGCCTCGTCACCATGGTCATGTCGATGCGCGAGACGATCGAGCAGCTCGGCGGCGAATACCGGTTCGGCACGCGCGTCGATGATTTCGAGATCGAGGCCGACGCCGGAGGGCGGCGGTGGCTGGCGGGTCTGCACCTTTCCGATGGCGCCTTCCTGCCCGCGCGGCGCGTGATCATGGCCGTGGGCCATTCCGCGCGCGACACGTTCGAAGTGCTTTACCGGCGCGGCGTGCATTTGGAGGCAAAGCCTTTTGCCATCGGCGTGCGGATCGAGCATCCGCAGAGCCTGATCGACGAAGCGCGTTATGGTGCCTGTGCGCGCCATCCGGTGCTTGGGCCGGCCGCCTATGCCCTGGCGCACAAATGCGCCAACGGCCGCTCGGTCTACAGCTTCTGCATGTGCCCTGGCGGGCGCGTGGTGGCCGCCGCCAGCGAGGAAGGCCGCGTGGTCACCAACGGGATGAGCCAATATTCCCGTGCGGAATTCAACGCCAATTCGGGCCTGGTGGTGGACATCACGCCCGAACGCGATTTTCCCGGGCACCCGCTGGCCGGCGTTGCCCTGCAACGCCACTGGGAGGAACGCGCGTTCGCCGCGGGCGGTTCGAACTATTGCGCACCGGGCCATAAGGTGGGCGATTTCCTGGCCGGCCGCGCCAGCACCGAGCTCGGCAGCATCGTGCCCTCGTATCAGCCGGGCGTGCATCTGACCGCGCTCGACGCCTGCCTTCCCGATTTCGTGACCGCGGCCCTGCGCGAGGCGCTGCCGGTGTTCGGCCGCCAGATGGCCGGCTATGACCATCCCGACGTGGTGATGACCGGGGTGGAAACGCGCACCTCTTCGCCCGTGCGAATCACGCGCGGCCGCGATCTGCAAAGCCTGAACACCGCCGGCCTTTACCCGGCGGGCGAAGGGGCCGGTTATGCCGGGGGCATCCTTTCGGCGGCGGTCGACGGCATCCGCGTGGCAGAGGCCCTCGCCGCCGATCTGCTGCTGGGCAGGATCACTGTCAACTGATCATGTCGATCGGCAGAGGCTGCATCGAATGTTTGCGCGATGCGCCAAAGCCGGCAAAAGCCGCAACCGCAATCGCCAGGGGAGGGAAACATGGCAACGCTTATCGACGGCAGAACAATCGCCAGCAGGCTTTCGCAGGCAACCGCCGGGGCCGTCGCCCGGATGATCGCCGAAGGACGGCCGGCGCCGGGCCTCGCCGTGGTCCTGGTCGGCAACGATCCGGCAAGTGAAGTCTATGTCAGGCGCAAGATCAGCCAGTGCGCCAAAGCGGGCATCCTGTCTATCGAGCATCGTCTGCCGGCCGATACCGCCGAGGCCGATCTCCTGGCGCTTATCGCCGCGCTCAATGCCGATCCCGCCGTTCATGGCATTCTGGTGCAACTGCCGTTGCCGCCCCAGATCGATGCCGGCAAGGTTCTCGATACGATCGACCCGGCCAAGGACGTCGACGGGTTCCACCCCGTCAACGTCGGGCGGCTGTCAACCGGCACGGGCGGCCTCGTGCCCTGCACGCCGCTTGGCTGTATGATGCTGCTCGATACGGTGATCGACAATTATCGCGGGCTCGATGCCGTGGTCATCGGCAAGTCCAACATCGTCGGCAAGCCTGTGGCGATGCTGCTGCTTGAGCGTGAATGCACGGTCACGGTAACGCATATCGCCACGCAAGGCCTGCCCGCTATCGTGCGCAAGGCCGATATCGTGGTGGCGGCGGCCGGTGCGCCGGAACTCGTGAGGGGCGATTGGATCAAGCCGGGCGCCGTGGTGATCGATGTAGGCATCACCCGCGTGGCCCAGCCCGACGGCACCACCCGCCTGGTGGGCGATTGCGCCGCCCACGAAATGAACCACGCCCGCGCCGTCACGCCGGTTCCCGGCGGCGTTGGCCCGATGACCATCGCCTGCCTGCTCAGCAACACGGTTCAGGCCGCGGCGCAGGCGGGCCAGCCCGGCTGAAACGCGGCAAGGGGCGGCCCGGCCGATGCCAAGCCGCCCCCGCTGTCCGTTTGCGCGGTTCAGTGCGTGGCGGCGGTACGGTTTGCCCAGAGCGCCACGATCGTGCAGACCGCCCCCGACAGCAGATAGGCGCCCGACGCAAGCAGGCCGTAATTGGCCGACAGCCACAGCGCGGCATAAGGCGCAAAGCCTGCGCCCAGAAGCCAGGAAAGGTCGCTCGTCAGTGCAGAGCCGGTATAGCGATGCCGGGTTTCAAAGGCATCGGCCACTGCGCCCGAAGACTGGCCGAACGCCAGCCCCAGCAGCAAGAAACCCGTCAGCATGAACGAAATTTCGCCCGCGACCCCGGTGCCGAGCAATTGCGGGGCAAAGCCCGAGAACGTGGCGATGGCAGCAGCGGAAAAGCCCAGCAGCGTACGGCGGCCGACGCGATCGGCAACGATCCCCGAAATCACGATCGCGGCCACGCCCACGGCCGCCGCGACCGCCTCGATGGTCAGGAAGCGGCTCGGCTCCTCGGTCGTGAAGATGAACACCCACGACAGCGGAAACACGGTGACCATGTGAAACAGGGCAAAGCTGCCGAGCGGGGCGAACGCTCCGATGACGATGGTTTTCCATTGTTCGCGCAGCGTGACCATCACGCTTTCAGGCACCAGGTCGCGGGATTCGAACAGACGCTGGTATTCCGGCGTCACGACGATGCGCAGCCGTGCGAACAATGCCACCACGTTGATGGCGAACGCCACGAAGAACGGAAACCGCCAGCCCCACGACAGGAAATCCTCGGCCGGCAGGGATGACGTGAAGAACGCAAAAAGCAGGCTGGCGACAATAAGGCCCAGTGGAGCGCCAAGCTGCGGGACCATCGCGAACCATCCGCGCCTGCCCTTGGGCGCATTGAGCGCCAGCAGCGATGCAAGGCCATCCCAGGTGCCGCCCAGGGCAAAACCCTGGCCCAGGCGCAAGAGCGCCAGCAACAGCACCGCATTGCGGCCGAGATATTCGTAGCCGGGCAGGAATGCGATGGCGGCGGTCGATCCGCCGAGGCCGAACAGCGCCACCGTAAGCTTGAGCCCACGCCCATAGGCACGGTCGAGCCACGTGAAGAACAGCGTGCCGACCGGACGCGCCAGAAAAGCAAGCGGGAACACCGCGAACGAGGCGAGCGTGGCGTTAAGCGGGTCGAGGTGGGGAAAGAACACTTTGGGAAAAACGATCACCGACGCGATCGCATAGACAAAGAAGTCGAAGAATTCCGACGTCCGCCCGATGATCACGCCGATGGCGATTTCGCCGGGAGAGATCGGCCCATGCGGAATTTGGCCATGAGGAATTTGGCCATGAGCGACCTCGCCGTTACCGGCGTTGGGATCGCTTTCCAGCCCTTGGCGATTATCGACTACGGCGGCCGTCATGACTGTCACAAACTCCTTGGATTCCGCGCCGTTCCCGGGAACGCGCCGAACGGCCGGCCGCCGATGGCAGCCTGCTCGTGGCTGTCCTAATGTCCCCGGCGAGCGATGAAGGGGATTGGACAAAATGTCCTATCGTTTGCATCCGCCGTCGCTCCTAGTTGCGCTGCATGCGTGCGAAACTTCTGAATCGGGCGCGCCTCCTGCGCCGCGCCACCGTTCCGTTCCTGGCCCTGCCGCTTTCCGGCTGCGACTGGGTCGTGCTCAACCCGGCCGGCGACGTGGCGCGCCAGCAAGGCGACCTGGTCATCGTCGCCACGTTCCTGATGCTGTTGATCGTCGTCCCCGTCATGGCGACCGTGGTGATTTTCGCCTGGCGCTATCGCGCAACCAATACAGAAGCCAAGTACGAGCCTGATTGGAACCATTCGACCCAGCTGGAACTGCTGATCTGGGCCGCGCCGCTGATGATCATCATCGCCCTAGGCGCGGTGACCTGGGTAGGTACGCATCTGCTCGATCCCTATCGCACGATTTCGCGGATCGATGCGCAGACGCCGATCCCCGCCGATGCCAGGCCGGTGGACGTCGAAGTGGTATCGATGGACTGGAAGTGGCTGTTCATCTATCCCGAACAGAACATCGCCACGGTCAACGAACTGGTCGTGCCGGCGGGCCGCCCCTTGCGTTTCCGCCTGACCTCCTCGACCGTCATGAACACGTTCTACGTCCCCGCGCTCGCCGGCATGATCTATACGATGCCGGGCATGGAAACCAAGCTGCACGCGGTTTTCAACAGCGAGGGCACGTTCAAGGGGCTGTCCGCGCATTACAGCGGGGCGGGCTTTTCGCACATGCGCTTTGCCACGCGCGCGGTGTCCGACGCCCAGTTTGCGCAATGGGTCGAAAGTGTCAAAGCGGGCCGGAACGACGGCACGCTCGATCGCGGGGCCTATCTCCGGCTCGACAAGCCCAGCGTGGCCGAGCCCGTGCGCCACTACGCCGGCGTGGCGCCCGATCTGTTCAACGCCGTCGTCAACCTGTGCGTGCAGCCGGGCAAGATCTGCATGAGCCAGATGGCCATGCTCGATGCCAAGGGCGGCGTGGGCAAGGAAGCCGCGATGCTGAATGTCGCCGCGCTGACCTATGACAAACAGGGTCGCGCTACCGAGACGGCGGTGCTGCCGGGCAGCGTGGTTGCCCAGACCGACCGCTTCGTGAAAGCCTTCTGCAGCGACAATCGCCCGATGGCCGCGCCCGGCGGCGAAACCGTCGCACCCAAGACGCTCGACCGCCTGCGCGGATCGGGGATCAACCAGGCAGGCGGTCAGCGCATCAGCCTGGTGGCGCCCCTTCTCCAGCCTACCTCCTGAACCGATTTGCCTTGAGCGAGAAGCCACGCCCGGTTTGCTCCGGCCCCACTTTCTGATCGATGGATACCGCGATGCCCGCAGATTCCCTTCCCGCCACCGCCCCGCCGCCGTGGACCCCGCTTTTGGGGCGCATTTCGTTCGAGCAGCTTCCCTTTCTGCATGAACCCATCGTGGGGATGACGTTCGTTGCCGTGATCCTGGGCGGGATCGCGCTGCTGGGCGTTCTTACCTATTTCCGGCTATGGGGCTATCTCTGGAAGGAATGGTTCACCAGCGTCGATCACAAGAAGATCGGCATCATGTACATGATCCTGGGCGTGGTGATGCTGCTGCGCGGCTTTGCCGACGCGATCATGATGCGCATCCAGCAGGCTATCGCGTTCAACGGCAGCGAAGGCTATCTCAACGCCCACCATTACGATCAGATCTTCACCGCGCACGGCGTGATCATGATCTTCTTCGTGGCGATGCCTTTCGTCACCGGCCTCATGAACTATGTCGTGCCGCTGCAGATCGGCGCACGCGACGTGTCGTTCCCGTTCCTCAACAATTTCAGCTTCTGGATGACCACCGGCGGTGCACTCCTGGTCATGGCCTCGCTGTTCCTGGGGGAATTCGCGCAGACCGGCTGGCTGGCCTTTCCGCCGCTGTCGGGGCTGGCCTACAGCCCTGGCGTCGGCGTCGACTATTACATCTGGGCCTTGCAGGTGGCCGGCGTCGGCACCACGCTTTCGGGCATCAACCTGATCGCCACGATCATCAAGATGCGCGCGCCCGGCATGACGATGATGCGCATGCCCGTGTTCACCTGGACCGCGCTGTGCACCAACGTGCTGATCGTTGCCTCCTTCCCGGTGCTGACCGCCGTTCTCGTGCTGCTGTCGCTTGACCGCTACGTGGGGACCAACTTCTTCACCAACGATTTCGGCGGCAATCCGATGATGTACGTCAACCTCATCTGGATCTGGGGCCACCCCGAGGTCTACATCCTGATCCTGCCGATTTTCGGGGTGTTTTCCGAAGTGACCGCCACGTTTTCGAGCAAGCGGCTGTTTGGCTATACGTCGATGGTCTATGCCACGGTGGTGATCACGATCCTGTCGTATCTGGTCTGGCTGCATCACTTCTTCACGATGGGGTCGGGAGCCAGCGTCAACAGCTTCTTCGGCATCACCACGATGATCATCTCGATTCCCACCGGGGCAAAGCTGTTCAACTGGCTGTTCACCATGTACCGCGGCCGCATCCGTTTCGACCTGCCGATGATGTGGACGGTGGCGTTCATGCTTACTTTCACCGTGGGCGGCATGACCGGGGTTCTCCTCGCCGTTCCCCCGGCCGACTTCGTGCTGCACAACTCGCTGTTCCTGATCGCCCACTTTCACAACGTGATCATTGGGGGCGTGGTGTTCGGCGTGTTTGCCGCGATCAACTACTGGTGGCCCAAGGCCTTCGGCTTCAAGCTCGACCAGTTCTGGGGCAAAGTCAGCTTCTGGTGCTGGGTCGTGGGCTTCTGGGTAGCGTTCACCCCGCTTTATGTCATGGGCCTGATGGGCGTGACCCGCCGCGTCCGCGTGTTCGACGATCCCAGCCTGCAACCCTATTTCATCGTCGCCCTGGTGGGCGCGGTGCTGATCGCCGGGGGCATCGGCGCGATGATCGTGCAGTTCGGCGTTTCGATCTGGAAGCGTGAGGCGCTCAAGGACGAAAGCGGCGATCCGTGGAACGGCCGCACGCTGGAATGGGCGACAAGCTCGCCCCCGCCGGCCTACAACTTCGCCTTCGCGCCGATTGTCCACGATCTTGACGCCTGGGACGACATGAAGCGCGCCAACGTCGGCCGCCCGCTCGACGGTTTCCGCCCGATCCACATGCCCGGCAACACCGGCGCGGGCGTGATCCTGGCCGGCATCAGCACGGTTCTGGGCTTCGCCCTGATCTGGCATATCTGGTGGATGGCCGGCGCCAGTTTCGCGGCGCTCATCGCCGGGGCGATCGTCCATACGTTCAACTACAAGCGCGATTATCATATTCCGGCCGATTATGTTGCCGCAGTCGAAGGGCGCCGCACGGCCCAGCTCGAACGCCTTGCCGGTAAACAAGGAGCCGCCGCATGAGCGATGCCACCCAAACCCCGCCCCTGCCCGCGGCGCTTTCGCCCGGCGCGCTGCAGAAACTCGGCAAGTTCTGGGACCTTGACGAGCACGACCATCCCGAAGGCCACAGCACCATGCTGGGCTTCTGGCTCTACCTGATGAGCGACTGCCTCATCTTCGCGATGCTGTTTGCCGCCTATGGCGTACTGGGCGGGAACTATGCGGCCGGGCCCGGTCCGAAAGACCTGTTCGAGCTGCCGCTGGTGGCGCTCAACACCGCGATGCTGCTGTTCTCGTCGATCACCTACGGCTTTGCCATGCTGGCCATGCAGCGCGGATCGGCGGGCCAGACGCAGATCTGGCTGCTGGTCACGGCGCTGTTCGGCGCGGCGTTCCTGTCGATCGAACTGTATGAATTCGCCCACCTGATCCACGAAGGGGCCACGCCGCAACGCAGTGCCTTCCTTTCGGCCTTCTTCACCCTGGTGGGCACGCACGGCCTGCACGTGACCTTCGGCCTGGTCTGGCTGTTCACCCTGGTGGTGCAGATCGCGCAAAAGGGCCTGATCCAGGCTAACCGGCGGCGCCTGATGTGCCTGTCGCTGTTCTGGCACTTCCTCGACGTCGTGTGGATCGGCGTTTTCACTTTCGTCTATTTGATGGGCATGCTGCGATGACCGCGAAAAACTACAACGATCTGGCGCACCGCCATGCGCATGGGGAAGCCAATCCCCATGCCATCGGCCATCATCACGAAGAAGCGCACGGCTCGCTGCGCGATTACGTGATCGGCTTCGTTCTCTCGGTCGTGCTGACCGCCATCCCGTTCTGGCTGGTGATGAGCGGCGTGATCGCCGACAAGACCGTGACCGCCATGACGATCGCGGTGTTTGCCGCGGTGCAGATCGTGGTGCACATGGTGTTCTTCCTCCATATGAACGGCAAGGCCGAAGGCGGGTGGAACATGCTGGCGCTGATTTTCACCGCGGTGATCGTGCTGATCGTCATTTCGGGCTCCATGTGGGTCATGTATCACATGAACCGCAACATGATGCCGATGCACGCCGAGCAGATGGACTGACCATGACTGGGAAAGGGGGCGGCAGGCGGCGCGTGCTGCCCGTTTCCCTCCTGCTGGTGCTGGCCGCGCTCTTTGCCGCGCTAGGCCATTGGCAGGTCCGGCGCCTGGCCTGGAAAGAGGCGCTGATCGCCGATGTGGACCGTGCCCTGCGTGCCGCGCCGATCGCGCCCGAGGCCATTCCGCCCGGCAACATCGCGCCCCTTGCCTATCACCGCGTCGTGCTGTCGGGGCGCTTCCTGCCGGCCGCCACGGTCCTTGCCACCGCCACCAGCACGCTGGGCAACGGCTATTGGGTCATGGTCCCCCTGGAAAGGCCCGGGCACCTGCCGATCTGGATCAACCGCGGCTTCGTGCCGCTGGGTACCCGTCTCGATGCCGCGCGCGCGGCGGTGCCGGGCGGAATCGTTTCCACCAACGGCCTGATCCGGCCGAGCGAGCCCAAGGGCTCGTTCCTGCGCGACAACCGCCCCGCGGCCGAACGCTGGTATGCGCGTGACCTGCCGGTCATGGCCGCGCGCCGCGGCATCGTGGCCGAGCCGCGCTATTTCCTCGATGCGCAAGAAGAAACGCCCCGGCCGACCGTGGCGCCCGTGCCCGTGCCCGGCCTGACGGTGATCCGCTTCGCCAATAGCCACCTGTCCTATGCGCTTACCTGGTTTGCCCTTTGCGCCCTCTCGCTTGGCGCGGCGATCATGGTATGGCGCAAGGCGCGATGAGCGCCGCCGCCACCCTTTCCACGCAGAGGCCGATCTATCCCGCGGCCAGCGCGCGCAACATGGCGCTGCTGGTCCAGCTGCGCTGGCTCGCGGCAGCCGGGCAGCTCGTGGCGATCTGGGTCAGCCTGCGGCTCCTGGGCGTCAGGCTCGACGTGGCGCCGTTGCTCGCCGTGCCGATGCTGATGATCGTGGTCAATGCGCTCACCCTCGTGCTCGATCGTGGGCGCGAGGGGTATAGCCATGTGGAACTGCTCGGCGCCCTCACGCTCGATATGCTGGCGCTGGCCTGGCAGCTCTATTTCAGCGGCGGCACCTCGAACCCCTTCACGTTCCTGTTCCTGTTGCAAATCGTGATCGCCGCGATCCTTCTGCCGCCCAACTGGAGCGCGATCGTCGCGGCCATGGCCGCGCTGATCGTTGCCATCCTGACGTTCGCCCATCGCCCGCTCGATCTGCCCGGAGGCACGTTCGGCACGGTGGAACTGTTCCAGCTGGGCAATCTCGTCTGCTTCGTGCTGGTTGCCGCGCTGCTGGTGTTCTTCGTCATCCGCATGGACCGCAACCGGCGGCAGAGCGAAACCGCGCTGGCCGCCTTGCGCCAGCAGGCGGCCGAGGAACAGCATATCGTGCGCATGGGCCTGCTGGCTTCGGGCGCGGCGCACGAACTGGGTACCCCGATGGCCACGATGTCGGTCATCCTGGGCGATTGGCAACGCCACCCGGCAATCCAGGGCGATCCCGATCTGCATGACGACGTGCAGGACATGGCGTCGGAATTGCGGCGCTGCAAAGCGATCCTTTCGGGCATCCTGCTCAGCGCCGGCGAAGCGCGCGGCGAAAACCCGCAGGTCACCACGCTGGGCGCATTCCTGGAAACCATTGCCGCCGAATGGAACCAGCGCGGCAACGGCACGATCCACCTGCGCAACATGGTGAAGACCGACCGCCCGATCGTGGCCGACCCTGCGCTGCGTCAGGTGATCGGCAACGTGATCGACAATGCCCTGGAAGTCTCGCCCGATTTCGTCGAAATCCGTGCCGAGATGGCCGGTGGAGACATCGTGCTGACCGTGCTGGACCTTGGCCCCGGCTTCACGCCCGAGATGCTGGAAGCGATCGGCCGGCCCTACAGTTCGACCAAGGGCCGTGACGGCGGCGGGCTGGGCCTGTTCCTGGTGGTCAACGTGGTGCGCAAGCTGGGCGGGCAGGTGGAAGTGCGCAACCGCACCGCGCGCGGGGCCATGGTGCGGCTCGAGATACCGCTGGCCTCGCTCGCCTATCATTCGGGGAACGACCATGCCTGATCCCGCAGCGGGCGAGGCCATGCTGGATACTCCCCGGCTGGTCATCGTGGAAGACGATCCGGCCTTTGCCCGCACGCTGCGCCGCTCGTTCGAACGGCGTGGCTATGCCGTTGAGCATGCCGCCAGCCCTGACGCGCTCGAAACCCTGCTCGCCGTCCATGCCTTTCAGTTTGCCGTGGTCGATCTGAAGCTCGGCACCGGATCGGGCCTCACTTGCGTACAGATGCTGGCCGCACGCGATCGCGACACGCGGATCGTCGTCCTGACCGGCTTTGCCTCAATCGCCACGGCGGTCGAGGCGATCAAGCTCGGCGCGGCGCATTATCTCGCCAAGCCGGCCAATACCGACGATATCGAGGAAGCTTTCGGCCGCACGGGCGGCGATCCCACCGTGCCGCTCGATACCCGCAAAACCTCGATCAAGACGGTGGAATGGGAATATATCCATTCCACGCTGGTGGAATGCGATTTCAACATTTCGGAAGCCGCGCGGCGTCTGGGCATGCACCGCCGCACCCTGGCGCGGAAGCTGGAAAAGCGGCCCTTGCGATAAGGTTCGGCACCCGTTCGAGGTGTCGTACTCCGTTGGTGAACGCAGGCCCGCATCAAGTCCGGGGCGAGGAAAACAGGCCATGCGTCATCGCGTCTTGCAACGGCGTTGCCGCTCAAGCCACGAGCCCGCGCACCCGCAACAGCGCCCCCGGATCGGGCGCACGCCCGCGAAACGCCACATAGCTTTCCATGGCCGGGCGCGCGCCGCCCTGGGCCAGCACCTCGCGCCGGAATGCCGCGCCCAGCGCCGGCTGCCTTCCGGGCGCGGCGACAAACTGTTCGTATGCATCCGAAGACAGCAGTTCGGCCCAGAGATAGGAATAATACCCTGCCGCATAGCCACCTACAAAGATGTGGGTAAAGGAATGGGCAAAGCGGTTCCACGGCGGATAGCGCACCACGGCCACTTCGGCCCGCACGGCATCCAGCATGGCCTGGATATCGGGCGCTGCGGCCGCTGCGCGGTGCAGCCGCATGTCGAAAAGGGCGAATTCGATCTGCCGCAGCACGGCCAGCGCGCCCATGAAACCGCGCGCGGCATTCAGCCGGGCGATCAGGTCATCGGGCAGCGGCTCCCCGGTTTCCTCGTGCGCCGAAGCAGCCTTGAGTACCGCCGGATCGAACGCGAAGTTTTCCAGAAACTGGCTGGGCAGTTCCACCGCGTCCCATTCCACCCCGCTGATGCCGCCGATCGAGGGCATATCGCCCTCGCCCAGCAGATGGTGCAGGCAATGGCCCATTTCGTGAAACAGCGTCACCATGTCGGCATGCTGGAGCAGCGCGGGCGCGCCCGGCGCGGGCCGCGCAAAATTCGTGACAAGATAGGCCATCGGGATCTGATGCCGTGCCGCCGCGCGGCTGGGCGAGCGGCACGTGTTCATCCAGGCGCCGCCGCGCTTGCCATCGCGCGCAAAGAAATCCGCATAGAGCCGCGCGAATGGCACATCCGCCCCTTGCTGGAACAGACCGAAGCAACGCACGTCCTCATGCCACAGCCCATCGGCAGGCATTTCCCGGAATTGCACCCCGAACAGCCGCTCGACATGGCCGAACAGCGCCGGCAGCACGCTATCGAGCGGCAGATAACGACGCACTTCGGATTGATCGAGCGCATGGCGTGCCAACCGCGCGCGCTCGGTGGCAAAGCCCATGTCCCATGGCTCGAGCGCATCGATGCCAAGCTCGCTGCGGGCAAATGCGGCAAGGTCGGCCAGTTCGGCCTGGGCCAAAGGCCGGGCGCGCTCTGCCAGGTCGATCAGGAATTCTTCCACCGCCGCCGGGCTTTGCGCCATCTTGGTGGCCAGCGATAGGCTGGCGGCATCGCCCTGGCCCAAGAGCTGCGCGGCCCTGGCGCGCAGCGCCAGCAAGGCCGCCATGCGCGGACCATTGTCGAACTGCCCGGCATTGGGCCCCTGATCGGATGCGCGCGTGGCATAGGCGCGCTGCACCTCGTGTCGCAGCGCGCGATCCTGCGCATAAGTCAGCACAGCCACCACCACTGGCGCGTGCAGCGTGATCAGCCAGCCATCCGCGTGTCCCTTGGCACGGGCAGCGGCGGCCATGCCGGCCAGGTCTGCCGCGGGCATTCCGGCCAGGCGTGCAGGATCGGTGATGTGCAGGCTCCAGGCCTCCGTTGCGTCCATCACGGCATTGGCATATTCGGTTGCCAGGCGCCCCTGCTCCACCTGGTTTTCGGCAAAGGCACGGGCCTCGTCCCCGTCCAGCGCGACGCCGGAAAGCTCGAAATCGCGCAGGGCCAGCTCGCGGGCGCGCGCGGCGAGCCGGTCGAGCGCTGCCGGATCAATCGCGCGGATCGCGTCGTACAGGGCACGGTCCTGGCCAACGGCAGCAAAGTGCGCGGCGATCAGCGGCTGCGCCTCTGCATGGGCGGCGCGCAATTCCGGCGTGTTGGTCACGGCCAGGAGATGGCCGACCACGGTCCATGCCTCGCCGATGCGGCGATCGGCCTCTTCCTTGAACGCCAGCATGGCCGGATCGCCGGCACGCGCCACGCAGTGCGCCATGGCATCGCGGTGATCGGCAATCGCGGCAGTGATGGCCGGCACGATATCGTCTGGCCGGATCGCGGCGAACCGCGGCTGGTCATGCGGGGCAAGCAAGGGAAAGACGGTGTCGATCGTGGCGATATCGGTCAAGGTACGCTCCGGCGAAAGGTCGTGCGGGCAAGATAGGAACGCGGCCCGGGCTTGTCTGCCCCGGGGCCGGTTATTTTGCCGTGGGCGCCGCGGCATGGGCCGCCTCTTCCAGGAATTCGGCCACCGCCCGCACGCGCGGCAGGCGGCGCAGTTCGGCATGCACCACCAGCCAATAGGCACGCTGTGCCACCAGATCGGGAAGAACCCGCACCAGGCCCGCCAGGCCGTCGGCGGCAAAGGTATGCAGCAGGCCGATGCCGCCCCCCGCCTGCACGGCGGCCAGTTGCACCGTGGCCGAGGTGCAGCGGAATTGCGCATGCAGCCCCGGCGCCACTTCATCGAGATAGCGCAACTCGGGCCAGTCGATCAGATCGTCGATATAGGAAATCAGCCGGTGCCGGGCGAGATCATCGACGCCTTGCGGCATGCCGTACTGTTCCAGATAGGCGGGTGCTGCATAGAATCCCACGGTAAAGGGCGCCAGTTGCCGGGCATAGAGCCGTCCGCGCGGCGGACGCTTGAGTGTGACGGCCAGGTCTGCCTCGCGCTGCGACAGGCTGACGGCGCGGGTTTCGGGCGCCAGTTCCAGTTCGATGCGCGGGTGCCGGGCCATGAAGGCGGCAATGCGCGGCGCCACCAGATACGTGCCGAAAGCGGCCGGCGTCGCCACGCGGACGGTACCGGTCAGTTCGGTATCCACGCCGCCCAGCGCGCTGTCGGCCGCATGGGTTTCGGCCTCTATCCGTTCGGCATGCAGCATCAGCGCGCGGCCCGCCTCGGTCAGCCGCGCCCCGTTGGGCGAGCGATCGACCAGTCGCGCGCCAAGCCCGCTTTCCAGCCCATCGAGCCGGCGCGAGACCGTGGAATGATCAAGACCCAGCGAACGCGCGGCGGCACTCAGGCGGCCATGGCGCGCCACTTCCAGAAATATCCTCAGATCATCCCATTGGCGAATACGCATGACGTCCCTGTAAATTTGCACGGCCTGTTTGGCAAAAATGCCTGTATCATGATATTTGCGCACGTTCTACAAAAGGGCATCACATGTCCTGCGGGAGAGTTGCTATGCGTCAGATCGATCATTTCCTGAACGGGTCCGCCGTTGCCGCCACATCGGGCCGCAAAAGCGCGGTTTTCGATCCCAATACCGGCGAAGTCCAGGCCGAAGTCGGCTTGGCCAGCGAGGCCGATGTCGATCAGGCCGTGGCCCTTTCGGCCTCGGTGCAGCCGCAATGGGCTGCGCTCAATCCGCAGCGCCGCGCCCGCGTGATGTTCGAATTCAAGCGCCTGATCGAGCGTGACATGGACAAGCTGGCCCGTGCCCTTTCGGCCGAGCACGGCAAAGTGATCGCCGATGCCAAGGGCGATGTGCAGCGCGGGCTGGAAGTGATCGAGTTCGTCTGCGCCATCCCCCATCTGCTCAAGGGCGAATATACCGAAGGCGCCGGCCCGGGGATCGACGTGTTCTCGATGCGCCAGCCATTGGGCGTCGTTGCGGGCATCACGCCGTTCAATTTCCCGGCGATGATCCCGCTGTGGATGTGCGGCCCGGCCCTTGCCACGGGCAACGCCTTCATTCTCAAGCCTTCGGAACGCGATCCTTCGGTGCCGGTCATGCTGGCGGAACTGTTCATCGAGGCGGGCGGCCCGGTTGGCCTGTTCAACGTCGTGCAGGGTGACAAGGTGGCTGTCGATGCCATTCTCGATCATCCTGGCATCAAGGCCGTCAGCTTTGTCGGTTCATCCGACATCGCCAACTATGTCTATCAGCGCGGCGCGCAGGCGGGCAAGCGCATGCAGTGCATGGGCGGGGCCAAGAACCACGGCATCGTGCTGCCCGATGCCGATTTCGACCAGGTGGTCAGCGACATTCTGGGTGCGGCCTATGGCTCGGCCGGCGAACGCTGCATGGCCCTGCCGGTGGTGGTGCCGGTGGGCGACAAGACGGCCGAGGAACTGCGTAGCCGCCTGATCGACGGGATCGCCGGTCTCAAGGTCGGCATCTCGACCGACGAAGCGGCTCATTACGGCCCGGTGGTGACCGCGCAGCACAAGGCCCGGATCGAAAGCTATATCCAGATGGGCGTGGACGAAGGCGCCGAACTGGTAGTCGATGGCCGCGGTTTCTCGCTCCAGGGTTATGAGAACGGCTATTTCCTGGCACCTACCCTGTTCGACCGGGTGACGCCGCAGATGCGCAGCTATCAGGAAGAGATCTTCGGCCCCGTGCTGCAGATCGTGCGCGCGCAGGACGTGGATGAAGCCATCGCGCTGGCGACCGATCATTCCTATGGCAATGGCGTGGCGATGTTCACCCGCAATGGCGCCGCCGCGCGCAATTTCGCTGCAAAGGTGGAAGTAGGCATGGTGGGGATCAACGTGCCGATCCCGGTGCCGGTCGCCTATCACAGCTTCGGCGGGTGGAAGCGCTCGGGCTTTGGCGATCTCAACCAGTACGGCATGGACGGCGTGCGCTTCTATACCCGCACCAAGACGGTGACCCAGCGCTGGCCGGCAACCGGCGCCGCCGTGGTGGACCAGAGCTTCGTGATCCCGACGATGAAGTGATGGAAAATGCGCCACGAGCAAAGGCTTGTGGCGCATTTTTCATATCGGTAATGATAACGGGACTTTCCTCCCCCTGTTCCAACGGCCAGCCTCGACAGCGCGGAGAATTTAGAACATAAAGGGAACATGGAAACGTGTTCCGCTTCGATCCTTTCCTCGCCTGCATGGCGTTTGCGCCCGGCGCTTCGCCGCCCCGTGCCGGTGCTGGCACCCGGCCAAGTCCATGAAGTGCATGGACAAGGTGATGATCGCGTGGCGCCGCTCGCCTTTGCCCTGGGGCTGGGCGCGGCGAATCGCGCAGGGCCGGTGCTGGTGATACGCGGGGCCTTGCGTCAGCCGCTGGGGCTTTATGGCGAAGGGCTGGCGCACCTTGGCATCGATCCAGCCGACTTGCTGCTGGTGGAAGCGGGCGATGCCGCCGCCCTGCTGCGCGCCGGGCTGGAAGCCGCGCGCTGCCCTGGCCTCGCGCTGGTGGTGCTGGAAAGCGAAGGGCCGCTCAAGAGCTATGACCTGACGGCGAGCCGGCGCTTCGTGCTGGCGGCCGAACGCACGCAGACACCGGTGGTCCTCTTGCGCCACGCCGCGCCGGTTCAGTCCAGCGCCGCGCATACCCGCTGGCAGGTGGCGAGCGCGGCTTCCATGCCGCTGGAGGCGCCGCCTGGTGCGCAAGTGCGCCCGCCCGGCCTTCCCGCTCTTGCGGTAGAGGCCCTGCGCTGGCGCGGTGGGCCGGCAGGGCAGAGGTGGCACTTGCAATGGGATGAAGACCATGGCCGATTCCGTGACGCCACAGGCAGCATCGGCAACAGCGAAGGCAAAACGGATCCCGGCAGAGCGGCGTTACCTGGCCCTGTGGTTCCCATGGCTGCCCTGCGAGCGGGCAAGGAGCCATCCGGGGCTGGCGGCTACGCTGCCTGAAGGGGCGCCGCTGGCCCTGGTGGCGCGCAGCGGGCAGGCCCTGCGCCTGGCGGCGGTGGAGCGCGATGCCGCCAGCCATGGCCTGGCGCGCGGCATGGGCCTGGCCGATGCCCGCGCGCGCTGCCCCGATCTGTTCACCCTGCCCCACGATCCGGCGGGAGATGCAGCCTTGCTGGAACGCCTGGCCGCAGCCATGCATGCCCTGACGCCCAATGTAATGACCGATCCCCCTGACGGCCTGCTGCTGGATATCAGCGGCTGCGCGCATCTGTTCGGCTCGGAAACGGCGATGGCGGCGCGGGCGGCGAAACTGGCCGGGCTTGCCACGGTCCATGCCCTGGCCGGCAATCCGGCGGCCGCCCGTGCCCTGGCCCGTCATGGCAGCCCGGCACAACGCCGCGCCGAAGACGTGCCCGCCCTGCCCGTGGCCGCGCTGGATCTGGCCGAGGAAGCCACGACGGCGCTGCGCCGTGCCGGGCTCAGGCGCCTGGGCGATCTGGCGGCCCGCCCGCCCCAGGCCCTGGCCGCGCGCTTTGGCGAAAGCGTGGTGTTGCGGTTGCGCCAGGTGATGGGAGACGTGGCCGCGCCGCTCGCCCCGCGCCAGGCCCAGGCGCCGATCGCAGCCGAAGCGCGCTTTGCCGAACCCATCGCCCGCACCGACGATGTGCTGGACGTGGCCGAGGATCTCTTGCGCCAGGTGGCCGCACAGATGGAGCAGCGCCGGTTGGGCGGCCGGCGCTTTGTCCTGACGCTTTACCGGAGCGACGGGGCGCAGCGCTCTTTGTCGGTGGAAACCGGCCAGCCTACGCGCGCGCCATCACCGGTGGTGCGTCTGCTGCGCGAGAGGATCGAAAGCCTGGCCGATCCTCTCGATCCGGGTTTCGGTTTTGACGCCATGGCCCTGGCCGTCACCCGTGCAGAACCGTTGGCGGCACGGCAAGCGGGGCTGGACCGCACCGAACACGTGCACGATGGCGTGCAGGCATTGATCGACAGGCTGGGCGTGCGGCTGGGCCGGGATGCCGTGCTGCGTCTGGTTCCGGCCGACCGTCACCTGCCTGAAGCAGCCCAGGTTCGCGTGCCGGCAATGGAATTGAACGAACCCGTCTCATTTCCTTTGCCCGCCCGGCTTGTTCCACCGGCCATGCCGCGCCCGCTGCTGCTGTTCGATCCGCCCCAGGGGATCGAGGTGATCGCCGGGGTGCCCGATGGCCCGCCGCTGCGCCTGCGCTGGCGCGGCGCGGTGCACGAGGTGGTCCATGCCGAAGGGCCAGAACGGATCGCGCCGGAATGGTGGCGCCAGCGGGGCGGCCACATGGGCCGGGGCGCCGGTCGCACGACGCGCGATTATTACCGGATCGAGGATGCGCGCGGCCGCCGCTTGTGGGTCTTCCGGCGGGGGCTTTACGGCAGCGTGGAAAGCGCACCCTCCTGGTACGTCCACGGACTGTTTCCATGAATGCCGCGCCGTTCTTTGCCGAACCTGTGGCGGCCAGCAATTTCAGCTTTCTGCGCGGCGCGGCACACCCGGCCGAAATGGTGGCGCGCGCCCATGCCCTGGGCCTGACAGGCATTGGCATCGCCGATCGCAATTCGGTGGCGGGCGTGGTGCGCGCCCATGCGGCCTGGCGCGAGATCGGCGGCGCGAACGGCGGCTTTTCCCTGAAAGTGGGGGCGCGGCTGTGCTTTGCCGATGGCACGCCCGATATTGCCGCCTATCCCACGACGCGCGCGGCCTGGGGGCGGCTCACACGCCTGCTTACCACTGGAAACCGCCGCGCGGACAAAGGCGATTGCCACCTCGCCTTGGGCGATTTTCTGGATCATGCGCAGGGACTGGCGCTGGTGGCGATGGATGCCGATGCGGCACTGCTGGCACGCCTGAACGAGGCGGCCTCGCATCTGTGGCTGGCCGCCACCATGCCCCGCGCCGGGCGCGACGGGCGCGAACTTGCCCGGCGCATGGCGCTTTCGCACGAAACCGGGATACCGTTGATCGCCAGCAACGATCCGCTCTATGCCGTTCCGGCGGATCGCCCGCTGCACGATGTGCTCACGGCTGTGCGCCTGGGCACCACGGTGCGCGCTGCCGGGCGCCGGCTGGCGGCCAATGGCGAACGACATCTCAAGCCTCCGGCCGAAATGGCCCGCCTGTTCGCCCTGTGCCCGCAAGCCCTGGAAGCAACGCGCGACTGGCTTGCCTGCATCGCTTTCACGCTGGACGAGATCGCTTACGAATATCCGCACGAACCGGTGCCGCAGGGCTGGACTCCGCAGGGCTGGCTCGAACATCTCGTGATGGAAAATGCGGCGCGCCAGTTTCCCGACGGATTGCCACCTCGCTATCGTGAGGTTCTGAATGAGGAATTCAGGCTAATCGCTTCAAGAAATTATGCTTATTACTTTCTCACCGTGTATGATGTGGTCCGCTATGCACGCAGCCTTTCGCCGCCGATCCTGTGCCAGGGGCGCGGTTCGGCCGCCAATTCGCTGGTCTGTTACCTGCTGGGCATCACGCCGATCGATCCGGTGCGGGAACGCCTGCTGTTCTCGCGCTTCCTGTCGGAACAGCGGGACGAGCCGCCCGACATCGACGTGGATTTCGAGCACGAGCGACGCGAGGAAGTGATCCAGTACATCTATCGCCGCTATGGCCGCGCGCGTGCGGGAATCGTGGCCACGGCGATCCACTATCGCCAGCGCAGCGCCATTCGCGACGTGGGCAAGGCGCTGGGCCTTTCCGAAGACGTGACCGCGCGCCTTGCGGGCACGGTCTGGGGCAGCTGGGGGCGCGGCTCCCTGCCCGAAGAGCGCCTGGCCCAGGCCGGGTTCGATCCGGCCAATCCCGAAATCGCCCGGCTGCGCGAGATGGTCGATCGCCTGCTGACCTTTCCGCGCCACCTGTCGCAACATGTCGGCGGCTTCGTGCTGTGCCAGGACCGGCTCGACGAACTGGTGCCGATCCACAACGCCGCCATGCCCGATCGCACGTTCATCGAATGGGACAAGGACGATATCGATGTTCTCAAGCTGATGAAAGTCGACGTTCTGGCGCTGGGCATGCTGACCTGCATCCGCAAAAGCTTTGACCTGATGGCGCGCCACGGGCTGGGCCACCTGACTCTGGCCACCATTCCCCGTAAGGACGAGCCGACGTTCGACATGCTGTGCCGGGGAGACAGCGTAGGCACGTTCCAGGTGGAAAGCCGCGCGCAGATGGCGATGCTGCCGCGGATGAAGCCTAGAATCCTTTACGATCTGGTGATCCAGGTGGCGATCGTGCGGCCCGGCCCGATCCAGGGCGGCATGGTCCACCCCTATCTGCGCCGCCGCAATGGCGAGGAAGCCGTGGAATATCCCGGCCCGCCAGGCAAACTGAAAAGCGTGCTGGAAAAGACCCTGGGCGTGCCGCTGTTTCAGGAACAGGCGATGAAACTGGCCATCGTGGCCGCCGGTTTCGCTCCGGCCGAAGCCGATGGCCTGCGCCGCGCCATGGCCACTTTCCGCAATCACGGCACCATCGCCAATTACCAGGAAAAGTTCATTACCGGCATGATCCGCAACGGCTATGCGCAGGATTTTGCCGAACGCTGCTTCGAACAGATCAAGGGCTTTGGCGAATATGGCTTTCCCGAAAGCCATGCCCAGGCCTTTGCCTGGCTGGCCTATGTCTCGTCATGGCTGAAATGCCATTATCCCGCGGTTTTCACCTGCGCGCTGCTCAACAGCCAGCCCATGGGCTTTTATGCCCCGGCGCAGCTGGTGCGCGATGCGCGCGAACATGGCGTCGCCGTGCATGGCGTTGACGTGAATGCCAGCGGTTGGGATTGCACGCTGGAGAGCGAACGCGTGCTGCGTCTGGGATTGCGCCTGATCGACGGGTTTCGCGAAGAATGGGCCGCCGCCATCGTGCGGGCGCGGGTCGCCGGCTCTTTTGCCTCGCCCGAAGACCTGGCACGCCGCGCCGATCTGCCCACGCGCGCGCTGGCCTTGCTGGCCGATGCCGATGCCATGGGCTCGCTCGGACGCACCCGGCGCACCGCGGGATGGGACGTTCGCCGCGTTCCGCCCCGGCAATTGCCGCTGTTCGCCGCGCAGGAGGCGCCCGAACTGGCGGCGGAACCCGATGCCGCCTTGCCCGCCATGCCGCTTTCCGAAGAAGTGGTCGCCGATTATCAGACCCAGCGGCTATCGCTGAAAGGCCATCCCCTGCAATTCCTGCGCCCCCGCCTGGCGCGGCAAGGCATCGTTTCGTGCGCGCAGGTCAATGCCGCCCGGGATGGCAGCCGGGTGCGCGTGGCCGGGGTGGTGCTGGTGCGGCAGCGGCCCGGCAAGGGCAATGCCGTCTTCATTACGCTGGAAGACGAAACCGCCGTGGTCAACGCGCTGCTGTGGGCGCGCGATTTCGAGAAGCAACGGCGCCAGGTCATGGCCGCGCGGCTGATGGTGATCGAAGGCGAAGTACAGCGCAGCAAGGAGGGCGTGGTCCATCTGATGGCCTCTCGCGTCCACGATGCCAGCGCCGAACTGGCCGGCCTGACAGATGAAGGGATCGCGCCCCGGCCCGACCCTTACCTGGCGCGCCATCCGCGTCAGGTAAGGGTATTGCCGAAATCAAGGGATTTTCATTGAAGCCAAAAACGTAGCGTCACCCCGGAGCAAGTCCGGGGTAACGCCGAAGCATGGCTTTCTCAGGTCATCCCGGACCTGATCCGGGGGGCTTGCCCAAGCCGTCAACCAGCCGGCAGCAGGTGCCTTTCGCCGGCGATGCGCTGCATCGCCTTCTGCAGCTTTTCAAAGGCCCGCACTTCGATCTGGCGCACCCGTTCGCGGCTGACATTGTAGACCTGGCTCAGCTCTTCCAGCGTCTTGGGCTCGTCCACCAGGCGGCGGTCGATCAGGATGTGCCGCTCGCGCTCGTTGAGGCTGCCCATCGCTTCCACCAGCATGTCGTGCCGGAAATGCGCTTCCTCGGCATCGGCCACGGTTTCGTCCTGCAACGGACGATCGTCGGCCAGCCAATCCTGCCAGCTGCCTTCGCCATCTTCGCGCAGGGGCACGTTCAGGCTGGCATCGCCACCCATGATCATGCGCCGGTTCATGTTGATCACTTCCTGCTCGGGCACGCCGAGATCGGTTGCGATCTTCCTGACGTCCTCGGGCGAAAGATCAGTGTCTTCGAAAGCTTCGAGGTTCTTCTTCATCCGCCGCAGGTTGAAGAACAGCTTTTTCTGCGCGGCCGTGGTGCCCATTTTCACCAGGCTCCACGAACGCAGGATGAATTCCTGCATCGAGGCCTTGATCCACCACATCGCATAAGTCGCGAGGCGGAAACCCCGATCGGGCTCGAATTTCTTGACGCCCTGCATCAAGCCGATGTTCCCTTCGGAAATCAGCTCGGACACGGGCAGGCCATAGCCGCGATAGCCCATGGCGATCTTGGCCACGAGTCGCAGATGGCTGGTCACCAGCTGGGCGGCCGCCTCGGGATCGCCATGCTCCTGATAGCGCTTGGCAAGCATGTATTCCTGCTCTGCCGTCAGCACCGGAAACTTGCGAATTTCCGACAGATAGCGATTGAGACTGGCTTCCCCGCCCAAGGCCGGAACCGTCACGGGGGCTTTGGCCACTGCAGTCTTGTTGCTCACCTGAACACATCCTTTCGTCGCGTCAGTTCCCCGATGGAGAACCTCTAGCGAGCATTCCCCGGTGGGGCCACACATCCTTTTGGCACACAGTAATCGATTTACATCATAAGCTCGTTAAGAACCGCCCAGTTCGATTATCAGTTCCTCCATATCGACAGGCGTCGGGCTGGTGAAATGGAGCGTCTCGCCGTCGATCGGGTGAACGAAGCCCAGTTCGGCTGCATGCAGCGCCTGGCGGGCAAAGCCAATGCGGACCAGAACGGGGCGAATCTTCGCGGGCGCACGTCCATAGACAGGATCCCCCAATAGCGAATGGCCGATTGACGCAAGGTGAACGCGGACCTGGTGGGTTCTTCCCGTTTCCAGCCGGCATTCGACCAGGGCCGCCCCGTCGAGCACCGCCAGGGTGGCATAGTGGGTGACGGCATGCTTGCCCCGCCCATCCTCCACCAGCGCCATCTTCTTGCGATCGTGCACCGAACGGGCAATCGCGCCGCGGACAGTGCCTGACGGCGGCATCGGCCGCCCGGCAGTGATCGCCTTGTAGGCCCGCACAATCGAATGATCGGCAAACTGGCGTGCCAGCCCTTCATGCGCGGCATCGTTCTTGGCCACGACCAGCAGGCCCGAGGTATCCTTGTCGATCCGGTGGACGATCCCCGGCCGAGCGACGCCGCCAATGCCGGAAAGCCGGCCGCGGCAGTGGTGCAGCAGCGCGTTGACAAGCGTGCCGTCGGGATTGCCCGCCGCGGGATGGACCACCAGGCCGGCCGGCTTGTCGACCACGATCAGCGCATCGTCTTCGTACACGATAGCCAGCGGAATATCCTGCGCCGCTGCCGCTGCGGCAGCGGCAGCCGGAACCCGCACTTCATAGGAGGCACCCGCGGCAACCTTGAGCGAGGCCTGCCGCACGGCCCGGCCTGCCAGCATGACGCGGCCATCGTCGAGCAATGCCTTGATCCGCTCGCGCGAAAGGCCGCTGGCATCGGCCAAGGCCCTGTCAAGGCGGCCGGGCACGTCGATCGTACCGGTCAGAATTTCGTCGACTTCCCCCATTTGCCTTTGAATATGGGGGGCATGGCGTGTGGCCGCAAGGGGATGGACCGTTCGGGAGCGGTATCGTATCGCCCGGCCGACGGCTTGGCATGGCAGGCGAGGACATGGATAAATCACGACCGTCGTGCAGCCTTACGCTGTCTGTGGCCGCACACGCGGCGATGTTGACGGCTGCGGCACGGGCCCATCCGCGCGAAGCCTGCGGGCTGTTGCTGGGCATGGGCACGCATATCGCCTGGGCGCGGGAATGCGCCAATGTGGCACCAGATCCGTTGCATCGTTTCGAGATCGATCCTGCCGCCCTGATTGCCGCCCATCGTGCGGCGCGGGAGGGGGGGCCGACTGTCCTGGGCTATTTTCACTCTCATCCCAATGGCTTGGCGCGGCCGTCGGCAACCGATGCGGCGCAGCGCGAGGGCGATGGGCGCGTATGGGCCATCGTTGCCGCTGGTACAGTCGGTTTGTGGCGTGATGCGCCAGCGGCGTTTCAAGCGCTTTCCTATCGCCTCGCAGACGGTTAAGGCGATCCTGCGGGCGGGGAAAGAGGATGCATTTGCGCAGCCTTCCATTCCCCGGCGCAAGCGTGCATCCGGTAAAGGCTTTCCGACATCCCATGACCATCGCCACTCTCGACCTTGCCAGCCTGCTCTGCTCGCGCCTGTGCCATGACCTGCTGAGCCCGGTGGGCGCACTGACCAACGGGCTGGAATTGCTGGCCGAGGAGCGCGATCCCGAAATGCGCCAGAAATGCATGGACCTGCTGGAGCAGAGCGCGACGAGTTCGGCCAACAAGCTGCGTTTCTTTCGCCTGGCTTTCGGCGCGGCCGGCGGCTTTGGCGACATGGTTCCCACCGCAGAGCCGCGCGCGCTGGTCGATGCACTGGTGGCGGCCAATCCGCGCGTCGCGGTGGCCTGGACGCTGGCCGACGACATGTTGCCCAAAGCCGCGGTCAAGACTCTGCTCAACCTGGCCCTGATCGGGATGGAAGCGCTGGTGCGCGGCGGCAACCTGGATATTGCCGGCGAAATGCGGAGCAATGCCGGGGGCGGCGCCACCGAACTGGTGATCCGCGCCAGCGGGCCGCGCATCGCTTTCGATCCGCTGGTGGCCCAGGCGCTGGCCGGAACCCTGGCCCCGGCCGATCTTTCCAGCCGCACCGCCCCTGCCGCCATGCTGTATCAGCTGGCGCAAGACCTGGGGGGCAGCTTTCAAACGCATGTGACGGCCGATGCCCTTGTGCTGGGCGCCGTACTGCCTGTCCGCTAAAGCCTGATGAACCGCTGGCTGGTCCATCGCGAAGAGCCGTCGCCCAATTTCAACGCGCGACGGCTGCCGGTTTCGATGGTGGTGCTGCACTATACCGGGATGCCGACCGCCGCCGAGGCACTCGCCCGGTTGAAAGACCCGGAAGCCCAGGTTTCGGCCCATTATCTGATCGAGGAAGACGGCACGGTCATCCGCCTGGTCGATGAAACCCACCGCGCGTGGCATGCAGGGCGCAGTTTCTGGCGCGGGATCACCGACATCAATTCCGCCAGCGTGGGCGTAGAACTGGTCAACCCCGGCCATGAATTCGGCTATCGCCCCTTTCCCGATGCCCAGATGGAAGCGCTGGTGCCGCTGCTGGCGGATATCGTGCGGCGGCACGACATCCCGCGCGCCAACGTGGTGGGCCATTCCGACGTCGCTCCGGCCCGCAAGACCGACCCGGGCGAGTTGTTCGACTGGGACATGCTGGCCCGATACAACCTTGCCCTACCCCGCCCCCGGCCCAGAATGCGCCTGATTTATGACAACGAAAGTGCGTTTTTCCTGGCGCTGGAGCGCTTCGGCTATGACGTGACCGACAGGGAAGCAGCCGTGGCCGCCTTCCAGCGGCGCTGGCGCCCGCACAAGATCGACGGACAGGTGGACGGTCAGATCGGGGCATTGCTGTTCGAACTGCTGTTGGCGCGCGATCTGGGCCATGCTAGGTGAGCGTCTCGCGCCGGGGAGCCGGGCAGCCGCGTCATCACTTCGCCTGATGCCGAGGAAAGTCCGGGCTCCACGAAACGAGGGTGGCGGGTAACGCCCGCCGGCCCGGTGCAAGCCGGGCAAGGGAAAGTGCCACAGAAAGCAGACCGCCGACGGGGCATTCGTGCCCCAGGCAAGGGTGAAAGGGTGCGGTAAAAGCGCACCGCGCGACCGGCAACGGAAGCGGCATGGCAAACCCCACCCGGAGCAAGACCGAATAGGGGCAACGCGCATCGCCACCGATCGTATCGGCAAGGCGATGCAGGCGGGTTTCGCGCCAGTTGCCCGGGTTGGTTGCTGGAGCGGCCTGGCGACAGGCCGCCGAGAGGAATGGCTGCCCGTGCCGGTACGGTCCATTGCATGGAAACCGCCGGCACGACAGAACCCGGCTTACAGGCTCCCCGGCGCGTATCCAGGCGGATTGTCGAGACCGGCCGCGTCGTTCTGGGCAATCAAAGCGATCAAGTGCCGCCGGAAGCCGGCCGATACGTGCGAGAGGAAATGAATATGACCGCTTCCGTTTCCCTACCCGTTTCCGGCCCCTTTGCCTGCTTTGCCCCGCCGCTGGCCGGGCAGACCGCATTGCGCCAGGCCATCACGGCCGCGACGCGCCGGGCCGAGCGCGCCTGCGTGGCGGCGCTCCTGCCTGAAGCCCGCGTGCCGGAAAGCCTCGCCAGGCCGATCGCCGCCACCGCCACCGCGCTGATCACCCAGCTTCGCGCCGAGTCGCGCCCGGGTGCAGTCCAGTCGCTGGTGCAGGAATACGCCTTGAGCAGCCCGGAAGGCGTCGCCTTGATGTGCCTGGCTGAAGCGCTGCTGCGCATTCCCGACGCCGCGACGCGCGATGCCCTGATCCGTGACAAGATCGCGCCTGGGGATTGGCGCGGTCATGTGGGCAAAGACCGCCCCCTGTTTGTCAACGCCGCCTCATGGGGTCTGCTGGTTACCGGGCGCCTCGTTCAGGCCGAAGACGATGCCGGGCTCGGCGCAAGCCTGACGCGCCTGATCGCGCGCATGGGCGAGCCGGTCATTCGCCGCGCCGTGGATGCGGCGATGCGCATGATGGGCGAACAGTTCGTAACCGGTGAAACTATCGAAGAGGCCCTGCGCCGCGCCGCGCCGCGCGAGGCGAGGGGCTTTTCCTTTTCCTATGACATGCTGGGCGAAGCGGCGATGACCGCGGCCGACGCCGATCGCTATAATGCATCCTACGAACAGGCGATCGAGGCAATAGGCCGGGCCAGCGCCGGCCGCGGCATCTATGGCGGGCCGGGCATTTCCATCAAGCTGTCGGCCCTGCATCCGCGCTACACTCGCGCCAAGGCAGACCGGGTGAAGGCCGAATTGCTGCCTCGCGTCAAAGCGCTGTGCGTGATGGCCAAGCGCCATGCCATCGGCCTCAACATCGATGCCGAAGAAGCCGACCGGCTGGAGCTTTCGCTCGATCTGCTGGAAAGCCTGGCAACCGATGCGGACCTTGCCGGCTGGAACGGGCTGGGTTTCGTCGTCCAGGCCTATCAGAAGCGATGCCCGTTCGTGATCGACTGGATCATCGACCTGGCGCGGCGCAGCGGACGACGGATCATGGTGCGCCTGGTCAAGGGCGCTTATTGGGATGCGGAAATCAAGCGGGCGCAGGTCGATGGTCTTGCCGATTTCCCGGTCTACACGCAAAAGGTCCATACCGATCTTGCCTATGCGGCCTGCGCGCGCAGGCTGCTGGCGGCGCGCGATGCCGTGTTCCCGCAGTTCGCCACGCACAATGCGCAATCGGTTGCCACGATACTGCATCTGGCAGGTCCTGTTTTCCGGCACGGCGATTATGAATTCCAGTGCCTGCATGGCATGGGTGAAGGGCTTTACGAACAGGTTGTCGGGCCCGACAAGCTTGACCGGCCGTGCCGCGTCTATGCCCCGGTGGGCACGCACGAAACGCTGCTGGCCTACCTGGTGCGACGCCTTCTGGAAAACGGGGCGAATTCATCGTTCGTCAACCGCATCAACGATCCGGCGGTGACGGTTGCCGATCTGGTCCGCGATCCGGCCGCCCTGGTCGAAGCCAGCCCAGATCCGGGGGCGCCGCATCCTGCCGTGGCTTTGCCCGCCGCGCTTTTTGCCGACCGGCGCAATTCGGCGGGGCTGGATCTGGCCGATGAGGCCACGCTGGCCGACCTGGCTCCTCGCCTGGCCGCGTCAGCCCGGCAGACATGGCAGGCGCGGGTGCCCGCAAGCGGCGATAGTGCGCAGACCGTTGGCAATCCGGCCGACCATCGCGACATCGTCGGCACGGTCTGGCCGGCCACGCCCGATACGGCACGCGCGGCTGTGGAGCAAGCGATGCACGCCGCCCCCGCATGGGCCGCAACCCCGGTCGCTGCCCGCGCTATCATGCTGGAACGTGCCGCCGCGCTGCTTGAGGAAGAGGGGCGCACGCTGATCGGTCTGATCATGCGCGAAGCCGGCAAGACCGCCCCCAATGCCGTGGGCGAAGTGCGCGAAGCGGTGGATTTCCTGCGCTATTACGCCGCCGAGGCGCGAGCCGGCCTGGCGCATACCACGCCGCTGGGACCGGTAGTGTGCATTTCTCCGTGGAACTTTCCGCTGGCGATCTTTGCCGGCCAGGTGGCGGCGGCCTTGGTGGCCGGCAATCCGGTGCTGGCCAAACCGGCAGAGGAAACGCCATTGATCGCGGCCCGGATGGTGACCCTGTTTCACCAGGCGGGCATACCGGACGAGGTGCTGCACCTGGTTCCGGGCGACGGCGCGATCGGTGCGGCATTGGTGGAAACGCCCGGCATCGCCGGCGTGATGTTTACAGGATCGACCGAGGTGGCGCGCATCATCCAGCGGACGCTCGCACCACGCGTCGACGGGCAAGGCCGGCCCATCCCGCTGATTGCCGAAACCGGTGGCCAGAACGCGATGATCGTCGATTCGTCGGCGCTGGCCGAACAGGTGGTGGCCGATGTCCTGGCCTCTGCCTTCGACAGCGCCGGCCAGCGCTGTTCGGCCCTGCGGGTGCTGTGCCTGCAGGACGACATCGCCGATCGCACGCTGGCGATGCTGCGCGGCGCGATGGCCGAACTGGCGGTGGGCAATCCCGATGCGCTGGCCACCGACATAGGCCCCGTTATCACCGCGCAGGCGCGTGACGGGATCGAAGCCCATGTGGCCACGCTGGCCGAACGCGGTGCACCGGTCCATCGCCTGCCTCTGCCCACCGCCTGCATGCAGGGCACGTTCGTGGCGCCGACGCTGATCGAAGTGCCGGGCATCGACGCGCTCGAACGCGAGGTTTTCGGGCCTGTTCTCCATGTCGTGCGCTATGCCGCGCGCGATCTGGACCGGCTTGTCGCCGCGATCAATGCCACCGGCTATGGCCTCACCTTCGGCCTGCATACCCGGCTGGATGACACCGTGGCACGGGTGACCGCGGCGGTGGAAGCCGGCAATCTCTATGTAAACCGCAACACTATTGGCGCCGTGGTTGGCGTGCAGCCCTTTGGCGGGCGCGGGCTTTCAGGCACCGGGCCGAAAGCGGGTGGCCCGCTTTACCTGGCGCGGCTGGTGCGCGGCGCAGTGACTCCGCCCCCCGATCTCGCACGGGCGACCGCTTCGACCGATCCGGCTGCATTCGTGCTCGCCGACTGGCTCGACCGGCAGGGCAAGAGTGACGTGGCGCGCGCGGTGCGTGCCGATGCCGCGCGCAGCAGGCTGGGGCTGGAGATCGAACTGCCCGGCCCCGTGGGCGAAAGCAACCGCTATCGCCTGGCCCCGCGTGGCGCCATCGCGCTTCATGCCGGCACTGCCGACGGGCTGTGGCGCCAGGTGGGCGCGGTGCTCGCCACGGGAAACAGGGCGGTGGTAATGCCCGGGGCGCCGATCCCGGCACTGCCGGCCGATTTCCCCCCTGCACTTGCCGCCCGGGTGGCCTTTGCGCAAGGCGAGACGCGCCATCTGGCTGCGGCCCTGGTGGAAGAGCCCGGCGCACCGGCGATCAGGGCCAGCCAGGAATTGGCCGCGCGCAAAGGGATGATCGTGGCCCTGCACGCGCCCGACGCACAGGGTAACTATCCGCTCGACCTGCTGCTCGAGGAAATAAGCCTGTCGATCAACACCACGGCCGCGGGCGGCAATGCCAGCCTGATGGCCATGGTCTGATGCCGACTGGAAAGGGGCGCCCCGCCGCTGGGCGCCCTGCCCCGGCACCGCGAAAACGCACGATCAGAAGACGATGACGCTGCGGATCGATTTGCCGGCATGCATCAGATCGAAAGCGGTGTTGATCTCTTCGAGGCCCATGACGTGGGTGATCATCGGGTCGATCTCGATCTTTCCCTGCATGTACCAGTCGACGATCCTGGGCACGTCGGTACGGCCCTTCGCCCCGCCGAACGCCGTACCGCGCCAGTTACGTCCGGTGACGAGCTGGAACGGGCGGGTGGCGATCTCCTTGCCGGCTTCGGCCACGCCGATGATGATGCTGGTGCCCCAGCCACGGTGGCAGGCTTCGAGCGCGGTGCGCATCACTTCGGTGTTGCCGGTGGCGTCGAACGTGTAATCGGCGCCGCCATCGGTCATTTCCACGACCTTGGCCACGGTTTCTTCGCGGCTGAGGCCTTTGGAATTGAGGAAATCCGTCATGCCAAAGCGCCGCCCCCATTCCTCGCGGGTCTCGTTGATGTCCACCCCGATGATCTTGCCCGCACCGGCCAGGCGCGCGCCCTGGATCACGTTGAGACCGATGCCGCCCAGGCCGAAGACCACGACATTGTCGCCCACCTGCACTTTGGCGGTATTGACCACCGCGCCTACGCCCGTCGTCACGCCGCAACCGATGTAGCAGCTGGTCTGGAACGGCGCATCCTTGCGGATACTTGCTACCGCGATCTCGGGCAGGACAGTGAAGTTGGAGAAGGTGGAGCAGCCCATGTAGTGATAGATCGGCTGGCCTTTGTAGGAAAAGCGCGTGGTGCCGTCGGGCATCAGCCCCTTGCCCTGGGTCGCGCGGATCGCGGTGCACAGGTTGGTCTTGCCCGAAAGGCACGATTTGCACTGGCGGCACTCGGGGGTGTAGAGCGGGATCACGTGATCGCCGGGCTTCACGCTGGTTACCCCGGCACCCACTTCGCGAACGATGCCCGCGCCTTCGTGGCCCAGCACCGAAGGGAAAATGCCCTCGCTGTCGAAGCCGTCCAGAGTGTAGGCATCGGTATGGCACACGCCCGTCGCCATGATTTCCACCAGCACTTCGCCCGCCTTGGGTCCTTCAAGATCGAGTTCGACGATCTCGAGCGGCTTTCTGGCTTCGAAAGCGACGGCGGCGCGGGTTTTCATGGCGGTTCCTTCTTGTCGATTTGCGCGGCTTATATCACTGCCGGGCGGTCAGGCCAGCGGATCGTTCCGGCGCGTGTCCCTGAGCATCAGCGCCGCCACCAGCGCCACGGCCGAAAGCGCGGTGACATACCAATAGAACCCGCTTTCATGGCCCCATTGCTTGAACGCCAGTGCCACGTTTTCTGCGGTGCCGCCGAACAGCGCATTGCCCACGCCATAGGCCAGCCCCACGCCCAGCGCGCGCAGATGAACGGGAAAGAGTTCAGCCTTGAACAGCCCGCTGACCGAGGTGTAGAAACTGTTGATCACGAGGCCTGCCAGCACTAGCACACCGGCCGTCCGGACATCCGGCGCGCGGGCCAGGGCAGTGAAGATCGGCACGGTCAGCAGCATCGAGAGCGCGGCGAACAGGATGACGTTCGCCCGCCGCCCGATCCGGTCAGACAGGGCGCCCATGGCCGGCTGGATCACCATGAACACGATGAGCACCACGGTCATCAGCAGGGTGGCATCGGGCTTGGTCATGCCCAGCGTAAGCACCAGATATTTCTGCATGTAGGTGGTGAACGTGTAGAACGACAGGCTACCGCCCGCCGTCAGCGCCATGACCAGCAGGAACGGCCGGGTGTGGTGAATAAGCAGCATGCGCAGCGAGCCGGCGCCGGGCTGGCCCTGCCCGGCCTGGCCGGTTTCGTGCATGTGTGGCGACAACAGCAGGATCAGCGCCGCGCCCGCCGCGCCCAATACGAAGCCGATGCGCCAGCCATAGGCTTTCATCCCGGCTTCGCCCAAACCGTACTGCAGCGCCAGGATCACCAGCGTGGCCAGCAGTTGCCCGCCGATCAGCGTGACATACTGGAACGATGACCAGAACCCCCGCCGCCCCGGCCCGGCAATCTCGCTGAGATACGTGGCGGCGGTGCCATATTGCCCGCCGGTGGAAAACCCTTGAAGCATGCGGCCCAGCAGCAACAGCGCCGGCGCGGCGATCCCCACCTGGCGATAGGTGGGCAGGACAGCAATGATCAGCGCGCCCAGGCCCATCATCAGGACCGAGGCGACCATCGCTTTCCGCCGCCCGCGCCGATCGGCATAACGGCCGAAATACCAGCCACCGATCGGGCGCAGCAGGAAGCCGACGGCAAAGATGCCGCTGGTGGCCATGACCTGTACCAACGGATCGCTCTGCGGAAAGAATTCGGCCGAGAAATAGAGCGCGCTGAACGCATAGATGTAGAAATCGTACCATTCGACGAGATTGCCGGCCGATCCGGCAAGAATGGCGCGCAACCGCTGCGCGTGAGAAAGCGCGGCAACGGCATTGTGGTCGTGTGAAATGGCCATGGCCGGCGCCTTCTCCCGCTGCGAACGGTCTGTTGGCGCAGCTTAGCCGGCCGACGCCAGCCTGCAACCGTAATGCGGTTGCGATCTCAGCCTGGCTGCAGGAAAACGCCTGGCCAAAAACCGCAAGGCTGCCAGTCTACTTGCATCTGCAGGCTGGCGTTTTCACTTTCTGTTTGGTGGTGGCGAATTCGGCGCGGTTGAGTGTGCCGTCGCCATTGGCGTCAGCGCCCTTGAACCTGTTGTCGGTTTTGACCGCCCATTCCTCGAAACTGAGCAGGTTGTTGCCGTCGGTGTCCAGCTTGCGGAAATCCTTGGCGCGGGGTGCCAGCATCTCGTTGCGGGTGATGCGGCTGTCATGGTCCTTGTCGACGTGGTCGAACCGGCGCTGCTCGCGCGTCGCTTCGCTGGCATGGGGCAACGCGGGCCCTTGCAGACCGTCGCCATTGGCCGTGGGCAGGCTGTCGTCCTCCGCCTGCGCCTCGGGCGCGTCGCTCGGCAGGGCGGCCGCCGCCTGCCCGCGCTGCACCGCCGCGTGGCCCTGCCACCAGAAGACCCCGGCCGCGGCAAGCAAGAGCGCGCCCAGAGCGCCGATGAGTATCCTGTTCATGCGATCCCCTTTGCTATGCATTTTTACGTAGGAAAAGGGGATTTCCAACGGGAAGCCGTGCCGATTTGGCCGGATCAACGGCCGGTCAACCCCAATCGCAAGGCGGATAGAAAGCGCATGACCGGCGCCCCGCCCTCGTCGCGCACCGCCATGCCGCGCAACACGGCAAGGGGGCGCATGGCGCGCGGCAAGCGTGGCGCAGGCCCTGACGATGGCGCGAGGCCGCGCCATTCGCGCGCCGCCCGCTCGACAGGAGCCAGATTGGTCACCGCAGAGAGACGCGCCAGGGCGACCATCACGCCGGCCCGCGCCACATCGAGCGCGCCAGGCCCCCCTTCGCCCACATGGAGCGCCTCGTATCCATCGACTAGCGCGACAAGGGCGCCGCGCTCCGCATTCCATGCGCCAAGGACGGCAAGCAGGGGTTCGCCCCTGGGCCACCGGCTAGCATCCTCGCCCAGGCGATCGCGCCACCAGGCCAGCCGCAACTGGATCATGATCGCGTCGCGCCCCTCGCGCGCGGCGTCGGACAGGCGCCGCTCCAAGGCGAAGTATCCGATCCACAACTGCCGGGTCGCGGCGGGGGCATAGCTTGCCGCCAGCCGTTCCAGCGGCGGCAAAGCGTCGATCAGATCCTGCATCGCCTGGCCCGCCCGCGCTTCAGCGGTAGCAGACCTTCTTTACCGCGGCCACAATCTTGCCCGCATCGATCAGCGCAACCTTTTCGAGATTGGCGGCATAGGGCAGCGGCACGTCTTCGTCGCACACGCGCAGGACCGGGGCATCGAGGTGATCGAAGCCTTCCTCCATGGCGATCGCGATGATTTCCGACGCGATCGAACAGACCGGAAAGCCCTCTTCGGCAACGACCATGCGGTTCGTCTTGGCAAGGCTGGCCAGCACGGCCTCCTTGTCCAGCGGACGCAGGGTGCGCAGATCGATCACTTCGGCATCGATGCCTTCTGCGGCCAGTTGCTGGGCTGCATCGAGCGCGAAGCCGACGCCGATCGAATAGGAAACGATCGTCACGTCCTTGCCTTCGCGCACGACGCGGGCCTTGCCGATCGGCAGCACGAAATCGTCGATCTGCGGCACATCGAACGTGCGGCCATAGACCAGCTCGTTTTCCAGGAAGACCACCGGATCCTGGCTGCGGATCGCGGCCTTGAGCAAGCCCTTGGCATCGGCGCTGTCATATGGCGCGATGACCACCAGGCCGGGCACCGAGGCATACCACGGGCCATAGTTCTGGCTGTGCTGCGCACCGACGCGCGCGGCCGCGCCGTTGGGGCCGCGGAACACGATGGGGCAGCGCATCTGCCCGCCGGACATGTAATTGGTCTTGGCGGCTGAATTGACGATGTGATCGATCGCCTGCATGGCGAAATTGAACGTCATGAATTCGATAACCGGCTTGAGGCCGCCCATGGCCGCGCCGGTGCCGATGCCGGCAAAGCCATATTCGGTGATCGGCGTATCGATCACGCGCTTGGCCCCGAATTCTTCGAGCAGGCCCTGCGTCACTTTGTAGGCGCCCTGGTATTCCGCCACTTCCTCGCCCATCACGAACACGGCGGGATCGGCGCGCATTTCCTCGGCCATGGCATCGCGCAAAGCTTCACGCACGGTCGTGGGCACCATCGTGGTGCCGGCCGGAATCTCGGGATCGGCCGCCGGCTTGGCATCGTGACGCGGCGCAATGGCAGCAGCGGCCTGGGCCTTTGGATCGGCCACAGCGGGATCGGTAACGGCCGGAGCATTGGCGGCCGGAGCATTGGCGGCCTGAGCATTGGCGGGCGGCGGCGCCTCGGCTGCCGGCGCGGCAGGCTCTTCCTCTCCCTGCAGAGTGGCGATCACGGTGCCGACTTTCACGCCTTCGGTGCCTTCTGCCACCACCAGTTCGCCGACCGTGCCTTCGTCCACGGCTTCGAATTCCATGGTTGCCTTGTCGGTTTCGATCTCGGCCAGGATATCGCCCGATTTGACCGCGTCACCGGGCTTGACCAGCCACTTGGCCAATGTTCCCTCTTCCATGGTGGGAGAGAGGGCGGGCATTTTCAGTTCGATTGCCATCTCAATAGGTCTCCACCAGCACGTCGGTATAGAGCTCTGCCATGTCGGGCTCGGGCGAGCTTTCGGCAAAGTCGGCGGCCTCGGCCACCCGCTGGCGAATCTTCTTGTCGATCTCCTTGATGGCGTCCTCGCTCACGCCGCGCTTGAGCAGTTCCTGCTTGGCGCCTTCGATCGGATCGTGCTTCTCGCGCATTTCCTGAACTTCTTCACGGCTGCGATACTTTGCCGGATCGGACATCGAGTGGCCGCGATAGCGATAGGTATTGAGTTCCATCAGCACCGGACCATTGCCGCCGCGCACGTATTCCAGCGCCACTTCGGCCGCCTGACGCACTTCCAGCACGTCCATGCCGTTCACCGGCATGCCGGGAATGCGGAAAGCAGTGCCACGGCGATAGAAATGGGTTTCGGCCGACCCGCGCCTGACCGCGGTGCCCATGGCATAGCCGTTGTTCTCGACCACGAACACGATCGGCAGGTTCCATAGCGCGGCCATGTTGAACGTTTCATAGACCTGGCCCTGGTTGGCCGCGCCATCGCCGAAATAGGCCATGCACACACCGCCGTCGTCGCGGTACTTGTGCGCAAAGGCAAGGCCCGCGCCCAGCGGCACCTGCGCGCCCACGATGCCGTGGCCGCCATAGAACCTGTGCTCGGTCGAGAACATGTGCATCGACCCGCCTTTGCCATGGCTGATCCCGGCGCCGCGCCCGGTCAGTTCGGCCATGATCACTTTGGGATCGATGCCGTAGGCCAGCATATGGCCATGGTCGCGATAGCCGGTGATGACGCTGTCGTGCCCTTCCTTGAGCGCGGACTGCAGGCCCACCGCCACCGCTTCCTGGCCGATATAGAGGTGGCAAAAGCCGCCGATCAGCCCGAGGCCGTAAAGCTGGCCGGCCTTTTCCTCGAAACGGCGGATCAGCACCATCTGCTCGTAGAACTTGAGCAGTTCGGCATCCGATGCATCATAGCGCCGGTTGTTCGCGTGCGCCTGCTGGAGGCTGCGCAGGGCGAACGTGGCATCGTCTTCCACCGGGCTGCTCAAGGCCGCGGACACGTCAGGGAGCGACGCCGCTGCGGCGGCAGGCTTGGGAGCGGAAGCGCGGGGGGCGGCAGCACGGGGGGTGGCGGCACGCGGCCTGGCGGACTTGGCCAAGTCTCAATATCCTTGTTCTGGCAGCCTCACGGCCTTGCGTGTTCGCAAAACCAGCTCTTTCCTTGAACCATGATCGCGCGTTTCGCAACGCCCAAGACGCAGCAAAACGACGAAATCTGCATCGGTGACGGCGGTTGCGGAGGTTTATACTAGTATAAAATGAGAATGATTGAAACCGGCAGCGTCGACGCAACCCGCGGCGATCCGATACCGCCTTTCATCGCATTCGAATGCGTACCTCATGGCAGCTCAAATGGTGGCGACGTTATGGAAAGTGAACCGGCAAAGCGACCGGGTGCCCCATGCCGGCGCCAGCCGGCAAGCCCCGCGCGCAGGCTTGACCGTGATCATGCCCGTCGATCAGGAGTAGGACGGTCCGCAGGATGCCGCCGCCGTTGGAGCCACGGCGGCAGTGCCAAGCAATCGTGTCTTTGATCCGACGTGGCGCACCCGGAACGATTCGAACGTCCGACCCTCAGATTCGTAGTCTGATGCTCTATCCAGCTGAGCTACGGGTGCTTGCCCATGTCCGGCCTGTCAAAGGCCTTTTCCCGCACCATGCCCGAAGGGAATGGCGCACCCGGAACGATTCGAACGTCCGACCCTCAGATTCGTAGTCTGATGCTCTATCCAGCTGAGCTACGGGTGCCGGGAAGCCGGGCCTCTATGTCAGACCGCTCGCATTGGCAAGCATCTTGTTCAGGGCGCCAGCAGATTCTGCGCGGTTGTGCACAACGCGATGTCCAGCGGCGGCATTGCTCTGGCGGCGGCCAGATCGTGCAAGGCCCGGGTGCCGACCCATTGCAGCGCGGCGCCCGGCTCTGCCACGGGCGTGCCCGCCCAGACGCCGCAGCGATAGAGCAGCAGCACGAGATCGCGCCCTTCGCCCTCTCGCACGCCAAAGGTCAGCGGATGCAGATCGGCGGGCCTCACGGCAATGCCCAATTCCTCGTGCAGTTCGCGGGCCAGGGCCGTCGATGGCGCCTCGCCAGGCTCGACCTTGCCGCCAGGAAATTCCCACAGACCGCCATGATGCTTGCCCAGCGGCCGCTGCTGCAGCAGCAGACGCCGATCCGTGCCCTGCCCGGCAACCAGGGCAGCGGCAACGACCAGAAGCGGCGTTTCAGATGGCATGGACCCGTCCAGTACGAAAGCGGTCAAGGCGCCAGTTCAACAGGCCCCCATGTCTGGTGCAAGGTTTTCTTAGGTGGTCGCCTGCTATGCCAGTGTCGGGACATGTCATGGGGGCCGTCGGATGCCGGAATTCTTGCGCAAGATCGCACGTGAAAGCGATGCGATGACGGTTGTCGAATATGGCCTTCTGGTTGGAGCGCTTGGGCTTTCGATCGTGTTCGGCCTCAATGCGTTTACCAATCAACTGTACAAGCTTTGGCACATTGTCGAAACCAACACCACCAATGCGGCCAAACGTCATTAAGCGCATTTTAGGTTTTATTGCTTAGAAACGGCGCTGTCCGCAGCGACATCAACGACCGATGCGGGCCGGGAAAAGAAGACCTCTTCAGGAGAATAAAGATGAAGCTGATCCGTGACTTGCTGCGCGACGAAGAAGGCGCCACCGCCATCGAATACGGCCTGATCGCCGCCCTGATCGCCGTTGCTGCCATCACCGCCATGGGCGCGCTGGGCAACTCGCTCGGCAACACGTTCAACCTCGTGTCGAACGACATGAACAACGCTTCGGACGGCAAGCTGTAAGGCTGTCGCGCAAGCGAAAGATCGAAAAGGGACGGAGGAAGGCGGGGGCCTTTCTCCGTCTTTTTTTTGAATATCCGTCTTTTTTGAAAAAGGGCCGCCCACCATCATGGTGGCGGCCCTCTTTGTTCAGGCCCCGATGCGCAGGAAACGCTCGGCTCGCAAAGCGCGCAGTGCGTCGGCATTCTTGCCGGCCAGATGATCGAGTTCTTCCCCGATTGCCGCCGCCAGCGTGGTGCAGGTAGCCGCCGGATCGCGGTGGGCGCCGCCGACCGGTTCGGGCACGACCCGGTCGATCACGCCCAGTGACAGCAGATCCTGCGCCGTGACTTTCATGGCTTCGGCCGCTTCGGGCGCCTTTTCGGCGGTGCGCCACAGGATGGAGGCGCAGCCTTCGGGCGAGATGACCGAATAGACCGCATGTTCCAGCATCAGCACGCGCTCCGCACTGGCCAGAGCAACCGCCCCGCCCGAGCCGCCCTCGCCCACGATCGTGGCGACCATCGGCACGCCCAGCGCAAGGCACGCTTCGGTGGACCGGGCAATGGCTTCGGCCTGGCCCCGCTCCTCTGCCTCCACGCCGGGAAATGCGCCCGAGGTATCCACCAGCGTCACCACCGGCAGGCCGAACCGGCTGGCCATTTCCATCAGGCGCACCGCCTTGCGATAGCCTTCGGGTTTGCCCATGCCGAAATTGTGGCGGATGCGGGTTTGCGTATCGTGGCCCTTTTCGTGGCCGATCAGCATGACGCGGCGATTGCCCAGGCGGGCAAAGCCGCCGACGATCGCCTGATCCTCGCCAAAAACCCGGTCACCCCCCAGCGGCATGAACCCGGTGAACATCCGCTCGACGTAATCGCGGAAGTGGGGGCGCGACGGGTGGCGGGCGACCTGGGTTTTCTGCCAGGGCGTGAGCGCGCGATAGGTGTTGGCCAGAAGTTCGGCCGACTTGGTCTCAAGCCGGCGGATTTCGGCAGCGATGTCGAGTTCACCGCTGGCGGCGGCGGTATCGCGCAATTCGGCGATACGGGCTTCCAGGGCGGCGACCGGCTTTTCGAATTCGAGGTACGAAATCATGGCGCCTGCGCTAGGGATACGCACGCGTTTGGTCAATGGTTGCGCACGCGAGGGTCGCGCACGGGAGCGTTGCGCAGGGGATGCTTTTCGTTGACCAGCGCAACCAGCCGCGCGCCGTCGACATGGGTGTATATCTCGGTCGTGGCGATATCGGCGTGGCCCAGCAGGGTTTGCAGCACGCGCAGATCGGCGCCGCCTTCGAGCAGATGCGTGGCAAATGCGTGGCGCAGCACGTGGGGGCTGACCTTGTCCGGATCGATTTCCGCACGCACCGCCAGATCGCGCACCAGCTGGAACAGCCGCACGCGCGACAGGTGCCCGCCACGCGGCGAGGGAAACAGGTGGCGCGATCGCCCCGGGCGCACGGCGACCCAGCGGCGCAGCGCCGCCAGCGCGCGCGTCGATACCGGAACCAGCCGCTGTTGCCCGCCTTTGCCGGTTACGGCCAGGAACGGCACGTCGCGCGGCAGGGCTGACAGTGGCAGGGACACCAGTTCGGTGGCCCGCAAGCCCGATCCGTAAAGCAGTTCCACCAGCGCCAGCAGCCGCACACCCTCGGGCGTGCCGGCCGCGGCATCGGCTTCCGCGGTTTTGAAGAACCGGTCGATTTCCGCATGATCGAGCAAGCGCGGCAAAGGGCGCCGGGCGCGCGGGCGCATCATGGCGGCAGAGGGATCGTCATCCCGCAGGCCTTCGTCCCGGGCAAAGGCCATGAACTGGCGCAGCGCGGATATCTTGCGCGCCTGGCTGGCGGGGGCAAGTTTGGCCCAGCTTTGCGCAAGCTGCGTCAAGGCTGCCTGATCGGCCAGGAGCAGGTTGCCGACGATGCGTTCGGCATCGGCAAGATCGCGGCCATAGGCAGCAAGGGTATTGGCCGCGGCACCGCGCTCTGCCGCCATCATTGCCAGGAAAGCGGCAACAGCGGGCGCCCCGGCCGGTGTCAAACCCGCGCCACCGCTTCGGCCGCGATCATCCGGGCCTCACCTTCGAGACCCACGCGGCGCAGGGCCGAAACGATGTGGTAAAGATGCACGGCGGTCATCTTGTCCCAGCGCGTGGCCTGCATGCCAAAGCCGGCAAGCAAGGCCACGAGCGCGGGATTGCCCGACCGGGCGGCATCGTCGATGGCTCTGGTCCAGCGCGTCTGGCGGCCAAGGTCGATCTTGAGCTGGCCGGCAAAGGCCTGCGCCGTTCCATCGTCCACCCGGCCCAGGCCCATCAAGCCGGCGAGCAGGAACTGCGAGCGCAGCGCGCCCGGGGTGTCGTCCGCGCCTTGGAACTTGTCCAGGGTATCGGCACCGATCGCGGCGACCTTGCTGGGGGCGGCCAGCGCGACCAGACCCCAGGGTTCGCTGCCCGCCGCCACGACCGGCGCCCAGCGCAGGGCATTGGCATCGAGCCCTGCCGTCAGCATCGAAGCGATCAGCCCGCCGGCATCCTCGGACAGATCCGGGCTGGGCACCGTGCGTGCGGCCGCATAGGCCGTCAGCACCAGGCGGGAGTAGGCGCGATCGGGATTGTCAGGCGTGCCCCAGAGCGCCTTGATCGCGGCTAGTCTGTCGGCAGCGGCGGGCGCTGTATAGGCCGTGCGCAACTGGCCCGCCAGCGGCCCCCAGGTCTTGTCCTGATCCGCCCCTTCCTGGGCGTTGATCTCCGCCAACTGGCTGTAAAGATCGACCATCGCCGCGCTCGACAGCACGCCGCGACCCGCCGCGACATCGGCCGCCGCGCAGCGCGACGGCAGCGGCAGCATCGGCGCGCGCACGGCCAGCATCGCATAATCGGCCCATGCCTGTTCGCGCAGGGCCGGTGGCGGCTCGATCCCCACGGCGAAGGCCAGGCCCGTGCGCCAGGGCGTGAGTTGGTCGACCCCGTTCCATTCGATGGTCACCGCGCGCCGCGTGGCGGATGTGGCGCCGGCCAGCCGCTGCGCCAGCAGAATATCGATCTTGTCGGTGCCGCCACGGCGCAGCGCGCGATCGAGTTGCGCCATGGCCGGCGGCCCATCACCCGTGAAGGCAGAGCACATGGCGCGGGCGAGATCCCACTGCACGCCCTGCCGCGCGGCCGCGGTCAGCGCCGTGATCGGACACAGCCCGACCGGATCGGCCGTGGCCAGGAACGCGCCCATCGCCGCATCCTCGAGGCCGGGGGTGAAGAACCCGCTATCGACGGATTGCACCATGGCGCGCGCGGCATCGGCCTCTCCCATGCGCAGCAGCAAGGCAGCGCGCAGAGCCGCCCAATCGGCGCCGTTCATGCCCACCGGCGTGTCCATCCGGCTCGCGAGCGCGCGACGCAGCAGGATATGTCCCCAGCGCGAAACCACCGGGCCACGCATGCGGCCCAGCAACTGCTCGACAAAGGCGCCGTTCAGATAATGGGTCGAAGCTGCGGGAAAGCCGCCATCGACCTCGTCGATAACGCCGACCCGCGCCAGACTGCGCTGCACGTTGGGCGGAATGTCGTATTTGGGCTGGGCCTTGGCGATCAGCGCATCGAGCGTTGCCGGATCGAGCGAGTCGAGCGGGTCTGCCGGGCCGGCAAGGCCGGTCACATCGGCATCGTCGGCCAGGGGGAGCGGCTGGATCACCGGGGATGGAGCAGCGGCAGGCGGCGGGGCTGCGGCGCCCGGCCGGGGCGCTGGCGCGACGGCGGGCTTTGCCTCGGGCCTGGGGGTGGGCGCCGCTGCCGGCCTGGGCCGCGGGGGCGGGCTGGCCGGCTTGTCGAATCCGGGCGGCAGCAAGGATTCCTGTGCAAGCAGAACGCCAGTCATGCCGGACAGGGCAATGCAGCCCAGCAGGGCCTGGCGCAAAAGGCGCGGTGTCATGGTGCGATTCCCGAACTGGGTGCGATTCCCGAATTGGCGGCGGGCGCGGCAATCGGCTGTTCGATCCAGGCGGCCCGCCGTGGTCCGCCCAGTTTCCAGGCCGCCACGACCAGCACGCCCAGTATCGCCATGGCCAGGGCACCCGAGACAGTCAGCCAGAGCCAGCGCTTGCCCTTGCCGACGCCGCCGTGCCGGTGCCGATCGGCTTGCGCCTGTTCGTCATTGCCTGTCTGCATCGATCCCCGACCGTTCACATTGTCAGCCGCCGCAGCGCTTGCGCTTGGCCCTAGCGCAAGTATAGCCGGCGCGGCAATGGAGCACGACAGCGCACCTCTTTCCACGGCGGAAATCGCCCGCATCGCCCGCCGCGTCGATCGGCCGGTCGTGCTGGTCGGCATGATGGGCGTGGGCAAGACCACGGTGGGACGCAAACTGGCCGGCCTGCTGTCGGCGCCGTTCGTCGATGCCGACGAGGAGATCGAGCGCGCCGCCCACATGTCGATCCCGGAAATCTTTGCCATCTATGGAGAGGCCTATTTCCGCAGCGGGGAGCGTCGCGTCATCGCCCGCCTGCTTGATGGCGAGGCCCAGGCCCCGTGCAGGGTGCTGGCGACGGGCGGCGGCGCGTTCGCCGATCCCGAAACGCGGCGCCTGATTCTGGACCGGGCCATATCGGTCTGGCTCGATACCGATATCGACACGCTGGTCGAGCGCGTGGGGCGCAAGGACAATCGCCCCCTGCTGCGCGCCGGGAACCCGCGCGAGATCCTCACCCGCCTGCGCGAGGAGCGCCGCGCGGCCTATGAACAGGCGGCGATCCATATCACCAGCGGCAGCATGCCCCATCACATGACGGCCGGCCGCATCCTGAAAGCGATTGATGCATGGCTGTAATCCCCGTCGCCATTGCCGGCGCGCCTTATGACGTGGTGATCGAAGACGGCGTGCTGGCCCGCGCCGGAGCGCTGTGCCGCCCGTTCCTGCGGGGAAGCGACGTCGCCATCGTCACCGACGAAAACGTGGCTGCCGCCTGGCGCGATACCGTGGACGCCAGCTTCGCGGCGGAGGGGATCGCGGCGCACTGGCTCGTCCTGCCCGCAGGAGAGGGTACCAAATCATGGGACAGCCTTGCCCGCGTGGTCGATTGGCTGCTGAGCCTGGAAGTGGAACGCAAGGATAACGTGGTGGCGCTGGGCGGAGGGGTGATCGGCGATCTCACCGGCTTTGCCGCCGCGATTCTCAAGCGTGGCTGCGGGTTCATCCAGATGCCCACCACGCTGCTGGCACAGGTCGATTCCAGTGTGGGCGGCAAGACGGCAATCAATACGGCCCTTGGCAAGAACCTGGTAGGCGCGTTCCATCAGCCCAGCCTGGTCCTTGCCGATCCGCGCAGTCTCGATACCCTGCCTCTGCGCGAGGTGCGCGCCGGCTATGCCGAAGTGGTGAAGTACGGGCTGATCGACGACGTCGCGTTCTTTGATTGGTGCGAGGCGAATGCGCCGGCGCTGCTGGCCGGCGATCCCGAAGCGCGCGCACAGGCCATCGCCCGCAGCGTGGCGGCCAAGGCCCGGATCGTGGCGGCCGACGAAAGGGAGACCACCGGCGTGCGCGCCCTGCTCAACCTGGGGCACACGTTCGGCCATGCGCTGGAAGCCCAGACCGGCTTTTCCGACCGGCTGCTCCATGGCGAAGGCGTGGCGCTGGGCATGATCCTGGCGGCTCGCTATTCCGCGCGCACCGGCCTGATGCGCGGCCAGGATGCCGAGCGCGTGGCCGCCCATATCGCCGCGGTCGGCCTGCCCGCCTCGCTCAAGGCCCTGGCCCTGGGCTGCGACGGGCAGACCCTGAAGAACCACATGCTGCACGACAAGAAGATGGACGCAGGCATTCTGCCCTTTCTGCTCATGCGCGGCATCGGGCAGACGTTCCTGGCGAAGAATGTCGACCTTGCCGATGTAGCGGCGTTCCTGGACGAGGAGCTGACGCGGTAAGTTCCACGTCAGTCGGGGGAGCGAGTGGACGGCGTGGAGGAAATCAGCGATGCCTTGCCAACAGGCATTGCTGCGCCTGGCTGCGTCAACCGTTATCCGGCACCAGATCCACTGCCCGAAATTCCGGCAGAACCGCGTGGCGCAGCAATGTCCGGTGGCATTCCGGGGCGGCGCGTTCATAGCATAGCAGTGCTACGCGCTGTTCCCGGGCCAGGGCGTGAAGCTGCGCGCCGGCGGCGATCGCTTCGGGCAGTTCGAGCTGGCCGGCATAGATGCGTTCCAGCGCGGCATGATCGTGCCGGCGCGCCGCCGCGCGGCCCTCTGCCGGCGTGCCGAGTGCTTTGAAATGGGCATAGGCAATGCCCGCCTGCATCAGGGCGCCGGCCAGCGCCGTCTTGGAGAACCCGGGGCGGCGCGACAGGGGCAAGGCGCGCACATCGGCCAGAACTTCGACCCCTGCCCGCTTGAGCGCGCCGATCACGCCATCGAGCGTGGCCTGTTCATAGCCGATGGTCCAGATCGTGGGCACGGTCACAGCAGCCGCGCGCCGTTGGGAACCGGCCGTTCGGGACCGGCGAGAACCACGCGGCCCTGTTCGTCGGCAAAGCCCAGCGTCAGCACTTCGGACATGGCCTTGCCGACCTGGCGCGGGGGAAAGTTCACGACAGCGACAACCTGCCGCCCGACGAGCCCGGCCGGATCATAGAGCGCGGCCACCTGGGCACAGCTTTTGCGATGGCCCACGCCGGGGCCGAAGTCGATCATCAGCTTGACCGACGGCTTGCGCGCGCCCGCCAGCTCCTCGGCCGAGAGAACGGTGCCGATGCGGATATCCACTTTCAGAAAGTCGTCAAAAGCGATGGTCCCTTCCGGCCTGCGCGCAGGATCGTGAACGACGTGCATGGCCGATCAACTCCGATTGGCTTGCGCGAAGGCGGCGGCAGCGCCGAACAGGCCCGGCTGGGGGTGGGTGATCAGCTTGACCGGCATCTGCGCCATGATCTGTTCGAACCGCCCCTTGGCGCGAAAGCGTTCGGCAAAGCCCGAGCGCACCAGCGTGTCACTTATGCGCAGGCCAAGCCCGCCCGCCATCACCACGCCCGAGGCGCCATGTGCCAGGGCCAAATCGCCCGCCACGCTGCCCAGCGACAGGCAGAACCGGTCTATCGCCGCGGCGGCCAGGCTGTCTTCGCCGCTGCTGCCCAGAGTCCAGATCGCCTTGTCGTCACGCGGAACGACAGGGGTGCCTTCGATCTGGGCCAGCGTTTCATAGATATCGACGATGCCTGGGCCGGCCACCACGCGTTCCACCGAGACGCGGCGGTGACGTTTGCGCAGCCGCGCCAGGATGGCGTCCTCGATACCGTCGAGCGGGGCATAATCCATGTGCCCGCCCTCCGTCGGCTGCACCTGATAGCCTTGGGCGTGGCGCCAAAGCTGGGCGACGCCAAGCCCGGTGCCGGGGCCGACGACACTGATGACGCCAGTTTCGGGCAAGGCGGCATCGGGGCCGGAAAGGTGGATGAAATGGTCCGGCCCGGCCTGGGCCACGGCATGGGCGACGGCGGCGAAATCGTTGACCACGACATAGCGGTCAGTCCCCAGCTTCTGAGGGATCAGCGCGGGGCGGATGATCCAGGGGTTGTTGGTGAACCGGATCACCTCGCCCCCCACCGGCCCGGCCACGGCGATGGCGCAAGCCGGCGGCAACGATCCGCCCTGCTGGCGGGCGAAATCCTCCCAGGCCAATTGAAAGCTGGCATGTTCCGCCGTCTTGAGCGTGACCGCTTCACCAAGGCGGGTAACCCGCCCGCCCGCGACGCCCGCCAGGGCAAAGCGTGCATGCGTTCCGCCGATATCGACCGCAACCAGTTCCATGACAGCCTCCCCCGAATCCGCCGGTATCTAAAGACCCGCCACAGCCAGCATGGCCGAGCCACCGCGTTCGGCCGGATCGGCATGATGGCGCATCAGGGTGAACAGTTCGCGCCCCACGCCCATCGCCGCAGGCGGGGCCGAAACGGTTTCGCGCGCGGCCCATTCGGCGGCATCGACCAGCGCATCGAGCCGGCCGGTCACGGCGCAGACCCGCACCATGTCGCCATCGCGGAGCTTGGCGAGCGGGCCGCCCTGTTTCGCTTCGGGCGAGACATGGATGGCGGCCGGCACTTTGCCCGATGCGCCCGACATGCGGCCATCGGTGACCAGCGCCACGCGAAAACCCCGATCCTGCAACACGCCCAGCGGCGGCGTCAGCTTGTGCAGTTCGGGCATGCCGTTGGCCGCCGGCCCCTGGAACCGGACCACGACGATCACGTCGCGCTCCAGCTCGCCGGCCTTGAAAGCCTTGAGCACGTCGTTCTGATCGGCAAAGATCCGGGCTGGTGCTTCGACCGTCCAGCGCGCGGGATCGACGGCACTGACCTTGATCGTGCCGCGCCCCAGATTGCCTTGCAGCAGGCGCAGGCCGCCCTCGGGCTGGAATGGCGCGGAAACCGGGCGCAACATGCTATCGTCGCCGCTTGCCTGCGGGGCCGGATTCCAGACCAGCCTGTCACCGTCCATCACCGGCTCCTGCGCGCCTTCAGCCAGCGAGGCGCCATAGACGGTGCGAATGTCGCCATGGGCAAGGCCCGCGTCCAGCAGTTCGCGGATGACATAGGGCATGCCGCCCGCCGCATGGAAATAGTTCACGTCGCCCGCGCCGTTGGGATAGATGCTCGCGATCAGCGGCACCACGCGCGAAAGCTCGTCCATGTCGTCCCAATCGATCTGTATGCCTGCCGCGCGCGCCATGGCGGGCAGATGGATCACGTGATTGGTCGATCCGCCGGTGGCGAGCAGGCCGACCACGGCATTGACAATGGCCTTTTCATCGACGCACCGCCCCAGCGGGCGATAATCGTCACTGTCCCAGCCGATCTGCGCCACGCGGTGCACGGCCGCGCGCGTCAATTCCTGGCGCAGCCTGGTGCCGGGCAGCACGAAGCTGGACCCGGGCATGTGCAGGCCCATCATTTCCATCATCATCTGGTTGGAATTGGCCGTGCCATAGAACGTGCAGGTGCCCGCCGAATGATAGCTGGCGCTTTCGGATTCAAGCAGTTCCTCGCGCCCCACCTTGCCTTCAGCATAGAGCTGGCGGATGCGGACCTTTTCCTTGTTGGCAAGGCCCGACGGCATCGGCCCGGCCGGCACGAGGATAGTCGGCAGATGGCCGAAGCGCAGGCCGCCGATGATCAGGCCGGGCACGATCTTGTCGCAGATGCCCAGAAACAGCGCCGCTTCGAACATGCCGTGGGAAAGGCCGACGGCCGCGCCCATCGCGATCGTGTCGCGGCTGAACAAAGACAGCTCCATCGAATCCTGGCCCTGGGTCACGCCATCGCACATGGCCGGAACGCCACCCGCCACTTGCGCGGTTGCGCCCACTTCACGGGCGAAGACCTTGATCTGTTCGGGATAGCGGCCATAGGGCTGATGGGCAGACAGCATGTCGTTATAGGCCGTGACAATGCCGATGTTCAGCGCCTTGCCGGCGCGCAACGCGGGCTTGTCGTCTCCGGCAGCGGCAAAGCCGTGCGCCAGATTGCCGCAGGAAAGGTTGGCGCGGTTGACGCCAGCCTCGCGCGCGCGATCGATCAGGTCGAGATAGGCGGCACGGGTATCGCGGCTGCGCGCGACGATGCGGTCCGTGACTTTGGCCACGGTGGGATGAAGGGCCATCATTCGCTCCAGTAGATGGTGACTGGCGGGCCGTCGGCACCGCGCAGGAACTCGGAAACGGGGTAATCGGCATTGCCCGCCAGCACGTCTTCGATCAGCGCCTTCTTGGCCGCGCCGGTCACCACCAGAATGATCTCGCGCGTCGCCTTGAGTGCGCGCGCTGTCAGCGTGAGCCGATCGTACGGCGCTTCGGGCGGCAGGGGAACCGGTGTCGTGGCGATGACCGTGGCGCCGGGGCGGAGCAGCGCCTGCATGGTGGGAAACAGCGAGGCGACATGCCCATCCTCGCCCATGCCCAGCCAAACCAGATCGAACGGCGCCACGCGCGCGCCTTCTTCAAGGCGTTCGAACCGGGCGCCGCTGTCACCCAGGGCGGCGTAAAGCTTGCCGAAATTGCTGGCAGGATGATCGTCCGGCACCCGGCGGTCGTCGGTCAGGGCAAGGGTCGCCCCGCGCCAATCCAGCCCGCGTTCCTTGAGCAGGGCCAAAACCCCGAGCGGGGTGGAGCCCCCGGTCATTGCGAGGCGTTTTTCGCCCGGCCGCGCCAGTTCGGCGGCAATGCGGTCGGCCACGGCGGCCGCGTCTCCGGGCTGCGCCCAGCGCACGCGAGGATGCGCGCGGTCAGTCATTCCAGCTTCTTCCGTCGCGTTCGGTCAGGGCGATGGCGGCGTTCGGCCCCCAGCTGCCGGCGGCATAGGGTTTGCACTCCGTCTCGTCGCCCGCCCAGACGGCGCGGATGGCATCGACCCAGCGCCACTGGGCCTCCACCTCGTCGCGGCGCACGAACAGCGTCTGCTCGCTCTCGATCAGGTCGAGCAGCAGGCGTTCATAGGCGATGCGGCGGCGCGCCTTGGCAAAAGCCTGGGTCAACGACAGGTCGAGGTTCACCTCGCGCAGCACCACCCCGTTGCGATCCAGCCCCGGCTCCTTGGCCATGACCTGAAGCCGCACGTATTCCTCGGGCTGAAGGCGGATGACCATGCGATTGGCCTGCAAACGGCCACCCCGGCCGGCAAAGATGTTGTGCGGCACCTGCTTGAACTGCACCACGATTTCCGAACGGCGCTCGGCCAGGCGCTTGCCGGTGCGCAGGTAGAACGGCACGCCCTGCCAGCGCCAGTTGTCGATATGCGCCTTGATCGCCACGAAGGTTTCGGTGCCCGAGGCAGTGCCCAGATCTTCCTGATAGCCGGCAACGCTTTCGCCCTTGACGGCACCGGCGCGATACTGCCCCCGCACCATTTCCTCGGCTTTCACGGCCCGCAGCGCGCGCAGCACTTTGACCTTTTCGTCGCGGATCGACGTGGCGTCGAAATCGCGCGGCGGCTCCATCGCGGTCAACGCCAGAAGCTGGAGCATATGGTTCTGGACCATGTCGCGCAGGGCGCCCGTATCGTCATAGAACCCCTTGCGGCCCTCAAGGCCCACGGTTTCGCTGATCGTGATCTGAACGTGATCGATATTACCGGCGTTCCATTGCGGCTCGAACATCATGTTGGCAAAGCGCAGCGCCATCAGGTTCTGCACGGTTTCCTTGCCCAGATAATGGTCGATGCGGAAAATCTGGTTCTCGGCAAAGGCGGCGGCAACCGCGCCGTTGATGCGGCGGCTGGACGCCAGATCGTTGCCCAGCGGCTTTTCCAGGCCGATCCGCACGTTATCGTGCGCCAGGCCGGCGCGGCGCAACCCTTCGATCGTCGGTTCGAACAGGGCCGGCGCGGTCGAAAGGAAAATCGACAGGCCGCAACTCGTATCGCCGAGCTTGGCAGTCAGCGCCGAAAAGCCATCGACGTTCGCGGCATCGAGCGTCTGATATTCGAGCCGCGCCAGAAAGCTTGCCAGCCTGCCTTCATCCTTGCGGTCGGCCGGCAGGAACTCGTTGAGCGCGGCCTTGGCCAGTTCGCGGAATTCGGCATCGTCGTGTTCCGATCGGGCAGTGCCGACAATGCGCAGGTCCGGATCGATCAGGCCGTCCTCATGCAGGGCATAGAGCGACGGCAGCAGCATGCGCCGGGCCAGATCGCCAGTCGCGCCAAAAAGCAAAAGCGCAGAACAACTGTCGGCCATCGGCGGTCTCCTCTTGTTCACGCAGCCGCGCGGTCGTGCATGGCAACGTGTGGCCCCTTCGAAAGGTCCGTGATCGGTCCAGCCCTAGTCGCTCGAAAGGGCGGATGCACGTTGCATAAGTATGCAAGCAGGTTTGCGGTAGCGGGACCGGGTAATTCGATTGCAAAAAGGGTTGACCGAGCCATCGTCCCCGCCTTCAAGGAAGGACGCTTTGCGAAAATCGGCGTTCGAAAACTGACGTTCGAAAACCAACAGGGAGAGAACGATGCCCCCCGCCCCGCGAACCGGCACTCCCTTGATCGGCGCGATCGAGGCGGGTGGAACCAAGTTCATCGCCGCGCTCGCCACCTCCGGGGGCGACATCCTGACGCGAACGCGGATCCCCACGCAGACCCCTGAAACCTGTTTTCCAGCGCTTGCCGATTTCTTTGCTCGCGCCCGAAACGAGCATGGCCCGATCGCGGCCTTCGGCATTGCCAGTTTCGGCCCGATCGACATCGATCCCGCCTCGCCCGCCTATGGCACCTTCACCACCACGCCCAAGCCGGGCTGGCAGGGCGCGCGCTTTCACGATGTGCTGGGCCGGTTCGGCGCGCCCATCGTCGTCGATACCGATGTCAACGGCGCGTGCCTTGGCGAATGGATGAAAGGCGCGGGCCAGGGCTGCCGCACGCTGGCCTATACCACGATCGGCACCGGGATCGGCACGGGTGTGGTCGGCAACGGCCGCCCGCTGATGGGCATCTCGCATTTCGAAAGCGGGCATATCATGCCTCCCCGCGATCCCGGCCATGATCCCTTCCCCGGGTCCTGCCCTTATCACGGCGATTGCCTGGAAGGGCTGGCATCCGGCCCGGCGATCGAAAAGCGCTGGGGCAGGAGCCTCGACCAGCTGGCGGACGATCCCATCGCGATCGACCTGATCGGCGGCTATATCGCGCACCTGGCGGCCAGCCTGGTGCTGCTGCACATGCCCGATCGCCTGATTTTCGGCGGCGGGGTGATGAAAGCGCCCGGGCTTATCGCATCGGTGCGCCGTCAGACGCAGGCCAGGCTCAACGGCTATGTTCGCCATCCCCGCCTCGACCCTGGCCTTGAAACCTACATCGTCACGCCCGGCCTGGGCGACGATGCCGGCATCACCGGGGCGATCGCGCTGGGGTGCCAGGCCTTGGCGGCAAGCCAGCCGGGCTGACAGGGCGGGTCTGCCCTAATCTTGTCTGATTGTTTGACAGCGGACCAGGACCGGTAGCGGACCGTAGCGGCAATCGTCCGGCTAGGCATGGCAATATGCTCCACTGCAGTGGTTTGAAATGCATCGATCCATGCTTCTGCAAAGGATTGCAGAGCCACGCGGCGGATTGTTGCGCGATGTGGCAGACGTGCATCACCCGACCAGCCGCACGGTGTCTGTTTTTGCGATGGAGCGGCCATGCGGGTGTCCTTGCTTTCGGGTTCCCGCCAGTTAAAAGCAGCGGCATGAGCGATGCCACCAACGACAAGACCGCGCGAGAAGGCAAGCCCCGCATCCGCAATATCGCGGAACTGGCGCGCATGGCGGGCGTTTCGGCCGGCACGGTTTCGCGCGCGCTGGCCGGCAAAAGCCTGGTCAATGTCGAAACACGCGAGCGTATCCAGGCGATCGCCCGCGATCACGGCTTCCGCCCCAACCAGATGGCCCGCCGCCTGCGCACGCAGCGCACGGGCGTGATCGGCGTGGTCATTCCACTGGGTCACGAACGGCGCCAGCACATCTCCGATCCGTTCTTCATGACGCTGTTCGGCCATCTGGCCGATGTCCTCACCGAAAGTGGGCACGATCTCATGCTGTCGCGCGTCATTCCGGGGGATGACGAATGGCTGGATCGCATCGTCGATTCCGGCATGCTCGACGGCGCGCTGGTGATCGGCCAATCCAACCAGATGGAAACGATCGACCACGTGGCCGGACGGTATCTGCCGCTTGTGGTGTGGGGCAGCCATCGCCCTGGCCAGATCCATTGCACGGTGGGCACCGACAACCGCCTGGGCGGCCGCATGGCGGCACAGCGACTGCTCGATCAGGGCAAGCGCAACCTAGTGTTCTTTGGCGATCCCGGCGCCCCCGAGATTGCCGATCGCCTGGCCGGCGCACAGGAGGCAGTGCGCGCATGCGCGGGCGCGAGCGATCTCAAGGCCTGTTCCACCCACCTGTCGAACGACGAACTTCCCGAACAGGTGGCCGGGCATCTCGACCGCCTGGGCCGCAGTGTCGATGGGATCGTCTGCGCGTCGGACGTGATCGCCATGACCACTTTGCGCATCCTGCACGAACGCGGCATACGCGTACCGCACGATCTGGGCGTCATCGGGTTCGACGATCTGCCCGTTGCCACCCATACCGTTCCTCGGCTGACCACCGTGCGCCAGGACATTGCCGGCGGGGCACGGCTGATGGTCGAAATGCTCACGCAGCGCATTGCCGGGGTTGCAACCCCGTCCACGGTAATGGTCCCCGAACTGGTCGTGCGCGAAAGCGCCTGACGCAGCCGCGCGTCGGGCTCAAGCCGCGAGCGGCCCGGTCTCCCGCGAACGCCGGATGGAACACCGGTGCCGGCACGCCGCCGAACCGGCCGCGACGTGGAATATGGCGACGCTCTGGGCGTTGATCGGCGGCAGCGGCGGGCCGGCAAGGGGCTGGCTCATGCGCTGGCCCCGGCGAGACGCTGTGCCTGCGGGCGACCCTCGCGCACCCATAAGACCGAACATGCCGCCGCGATCAGCAAGCCGCCGCACAGCGAAAGCATGTGACCCGGATCGTTATGCAGCACATGGGCATAGACGCCAAAGCCCAGCTTGACGAAGCCCAGGTCAAGCTCGCTCATCACCACCGCGAACAGCAACATGGGGATCACGATCATCATGTTGAAAATGCCCATGTAAACACCAGTGCGTGCGGGCGGGATGGCATTGGCGACAATCGCGTAGGGATTGCCCATGATGCTGCCCCAGGCCAGGCCCACGCCCACCGCCGGCACGAACAGCAGGGCCTTTTCGGTCACATGCGGCAGCGCCAGCATGCCAAGGCCGCCGGCCATCAGGCACAACGCGTGCAGCGGGCCCGGCCCGATCCGGCGCACCAGAGGCACCATGGCAAAGGCCGCCAAGAACGAAATGCCGTTATGGAATGCGGCCATTTCCCCGTTGGCCAGCACCGCGCTGTGAAAGGCGGAACTGTGCGCGTCGGCCGTATGATAGACGCCCCGCGCGATCGCGTAGGTGACATAAAGCCAGTAACCCGACATGGCAGACCACTGGAACAGGCTCATCAACCCCAGCTTGCGCATGGCCATGGGCATGACCCGCATGGCATCGGCGATTTCGGCAAGCGCGGCACCAAGGCCCTTGGGCGCGGCGGCGATGGCCGCGCGTTCCTGCGCGGTCAACGGCAGTTCCGGCACGCGCCACACCGACCACAGGATCGTCGCCAGCGACAGCACTGCCCCGAGCATGAACACCACCCGGACGGTATAGGGAACGCCGTGGGCATCTACCCAGTCCTGGTTCATCCCCAGCCCGACGAGCACCGACGGTGTCAGGAACGCCAGCATCTGGGCAAGGCCGGTAAACGCGCTTTGCGACAGGAAGCCGGTCTGCCGCTGCCCGGGATCGAGGCGGTCGGACACATAAGCCCGGTAGGGTTCCATCGTGATGTTGTTGCCCGCATCGAGCAACCACAGCAGCGAGACCGCCATCAAGAGGGATGACGACAGCGGCATGAACAGCAGGCCCAGCGCGCACAGCACCGCACCGATCAGGAAATAGGGCGTGCGCCGCCCCCAGCGCCCTGCCGTGCGATCGGACAGCACCCCGATCAGCGGCTGGATCAGCAGGCCGGTGATCGGGCCAGCCAGGGTGAGCAACGGCAACTGCGCCTCGTTCGCCCCCAGATAGCTGTAGATCGGGCCCATGTTGCCCTGCTGAAGCCCGAAACTGAATTGCAGGCCCAGGAAACCCAGGTTCATTTCCAGAATGCGGCGCAACGACAAGCGGGGCCTTGCCGGCTCCGGCATGGCGGCCTTGCCAGGACCAGGCCCCGCTTTGGCCGGATTGCCGGCAATCTCCATCGCGCTCTCCCCGCGGACTTCACAGGCCCTTCGCCATCACCATGACACAGAGTTCAAGGGGTTACAACAATCGATTGCATCAGCATCTGCCGGTCGCGACACGAAGGACGCGCAAGTCGCAAGAAAAAGAAATCTCGGGCGAAGGGTTTTACTCTGCCACCCGTTAGGCGGGTGTCCCTCTCCCTCCCCTCTCACCGATGGACCCCGACGAATGGCCCTTGCAAACCCCGAACTCCGCCACAATCCCAACGCCGGCCTGCGTTTTGCCCGCAACGACGCCGTGTTGGCAGCCTCTGCGTCAGCCGGCAGCTATGAGCCTGCGCTTCACCGCAAGCATGAGTCGCGCATTGCCCTGCTCGATGAAGACCAGCAAACCCGCGACATGCTGCGCGAGTATCTGGAAGGCCAGGGCATGCATGTCATATCTGTGGCCGACGGCACCGAGCTGCGGCAGCTTGTGGCGCTGGAGCCGATCGACGCGGTAATTCTCGACGTCATGGCGCGCGGCGAAGACTCGCTCGGCCTGCTGCGCGAAATGGCCGAACAGCCCGGTACGCCGCCGGTCATGCTGCTTTCGGCTGCGGCCAGCGACGTCGATCGCATCGTGGGCCTGGAACTGGGCGCCGACGATTACCTGGGCAAGCCGTTCAACCCGCGCGAACTGCTGGCCCGCCTGCGCGTGGTGCTGCGCCGTGGCCATGTCGCCAGCGCCCGCGCCGCCGCATCGCCAGGGCTGACTTTCGCCGGCTGGATGCTCGATCCCACGTTCTATGTGGTGCGCGACCCTGCCGGGCGTGACGTCGATCTGACCAGCGGCGAATTCAAGCTGCTGCATGCGCTGGCCATGCACGCGGGCCATGTCGTCAGCCGCGAGGCGCTGCTGCGCCTGGTGCACGGTGACGAGGCCGAAGCCTTTGACCGGGCCATCGACGTTGCCGTTTCGCGCCTGCGTGCCAAGCTGGTGCGCCATGGCGGCGGCGCGCTGATCCGCACGGTGCGCGGCGAAGGCTATCTTTTCGCGGCGCGGATCTGACCAAGCCAGCTCCCGGCCTCATGTCCGCACCGTCACCGCCGCGGGGCGGTGCGGACATCGAAGTCCGCAGGCTTGCTGGCGATTCATCGCAAAAACCGGCCATTGCAAAAGCCGGGTCATTGCAAAAATCGAGAAAGGGCCGCGTTCTCCACCAGCGCGGCTTTGTTCCATCCCATCCGCGCCGGCGCAGCGTTGTCGAAGCAGGCGTGGATCGTGCGTGACAGATCGGGTGCAAGGCCACGACATCGCGCCCGCCTCTGCTTTTGGGCACGGGGTGGTGCCATTCGATCCGTGCGCCCCGGGGCCGGTCGCACAGTCAGCACCAGTCCTGATCCCCGCCCGGCATCGGGATAACCAATCCTTTACCTCTCTGTCGGACCTTTTGTGCCACTTTAGGAAATCCTGAAGGTTTCGCCCGTATTCGTTACGGGCACCAGGCTGGCCCATGCCATCGCCTGGACAGGCCTTGATCGAACGAGTTGACAGGAAAGACGCATGAGCGCTTTTGGCCGAAAGACAGGTTTGGGCGGAACTGCTGCCGCACGCCCCTCGTTCGGTGTGGCACGCCCCATGAAAGCGGGCGAGCCGGCCAATTCCGTACCTGTAGGCCTTGCCGAATCGCCGCCGCTGCCCGGCGCGAACGATCACATGGGGCCCAAGCACGCCGATGCCATGAACCGCCTGGCGGAACGCAGCAACGGCGTGGTGGACGGCAGCTATCACGCCGAAGGTTTCGAAGCCTCGGTTCACAAGATCAAGGAACAGGTGCTGCCGCGCCTGCTCGAGCGAGTCGATCCCGAAGCGGCCGCCACGCTGACCAAGGACGAGTTGTCGGAAGAATTCCGCCCGATCATCATGGAAGTTCTGGCGGAGCTGAAAGTCACGCTGAACCGGCGCGAACAGTTCGCGCTGGAAAAAGTGCTGATCGACGAATTGCTGGGCTTCGGTCCGCTGGAAGAGCTGCTCAACGATCCCGACGTGTCGGATATCATGGTCAACGGGCCGGAGCAGACCTATATCGAAAAGAGGGGCAAGCTGCAGATCGCCCCGATCCGCTTTCGCGACGAAAGCCATCTTTTCCAGATTGCCCAGCGCATCGTCAACCAGGTGGGGCGCCGTGTCGATCAGACGACGCCGCTGGCCGACGCACGCCTGAAGGATGGCAGCCGCGTCAACGTGATCGTCCCGCCGCTGTCCCTGCGCGGCACCGCGATTTCCATCCGCAAGTTCTCCGAAAAGCCGATCACGCTCGACATGCTGCGCGATTTCGGCTCGATGAGCGAAAAGATGTGCACCGCGCTCAAGATCGCGGGCGCCTGCCGCATGAACATCGTCATTTCCGGTGGTACGGGTTCGGGCAAGACCACCATGCTCAATGCCCTTTCGAAGATGATCGACCCCGGCGAGCGCGTACTGACGATCGAAGACGCAGCCGAACTGCGCCTGCAACAGCCCCACTGGCTGCCATTGGAAACCCGCCCGCCGAACCTGGAAGGCCAGGGCGCCATCACGATCGGCGATCTGGTGAAGAACGCCCTGCGCATGCGCCCCGATCGCATCATCCTGGGCGAAATTCGCGGCGCGGAATGCTTTGACCTGCTGGCGGCCATGAACACCGGCCATGACGGCTCGATGTGCACGCTGCACGCCAATTCCCCGCGGGAATGCCTGGGCCGCATGGAAAACATGATCATGATGGGCGACATCAAGATCCCCAAGGAAGCCATCAGCCGGCAGATCGCCGAATCGGTCGATCTGATCGTCCAGGTCAAGCGCCTGCGCGACGGTTCGCGCCGCACCACCAACATCACCGAAGTGATCGGCATGGAAGGCGACGTGATCGTCACCCAGGAGCTGTTCAAGTTCGAATATCTGGATGAAACCGAAGACGGCAAGATCATCGGTGAGTTCCGGCCTTCCGGCCTTCGCCCCTATACGCTTGAAAAAGCTCGTCAATTTGGTTTTGACCAAGCCTATCTCGAGGCTTGCCTGTAAAACCTGCGGCCCGGTGGCCAGAGCGGTTCAGCCAAGGGCGGTGCGCAACGCGCCGCCCAGCAGCACGCAGGCCAGAAAAAAGCTCAGCACAAAAATCAGCGTCCACGGCATGCAGCCCACGCGATCAGGATCGTGCCGCATCTGCCGTCGCCGCTCGGCCAGCCATGCCCAGACGGCGATGGCCAGCAAAGCGCAACCGGCCGCCGCAATGCCCTGCCAAGGGCCTGGCCAATCGATCGCGCGCCGGAATTCACTCATCGGCGGCGCATGCCGGCTCTTCGCGCAGGGCGCAAGCGTGACATGCCGCATGGCGCTGCACCCGCCGCCGTCCGCCTCCGGCAGCGCGGAACCGTGCGCATGCTGATACGTTCTGAGCGGGTTCGGAAAGGCGGCGAAGCCCGTCGCTTATCCCCTAAGGAACGGAGCATTGGCATGATGCGCAGGATCATCATCGCGGCGGCCATGGGCGGTCTGCTGCTGGGCACCACGGCTTGCAACACCGTGAAGGGTGCTGGCCGGGATATCGAATCGGTCGGCAAGGCCGGGTCTGACGCGATCAACAAGTAAGCTGTCGCTTTGCACCGGCTGGCTCGCGTCGATTGAAAAGGCGTGGCGGGATTTTTCTCCGCCACGCCTTTTTCATCACGGGGTCAAAGCTTTCAGGTGTGTTGCGGGGTCCATGCCAGGCGCGGCTTGCGGGCGGCACGGGTTTCGTCCACGCGCCGGCGCGGGGCAAAATGCGGCGCGCTTTTCAAAGCCGCATCGCCTGCCCGCGCGCGGATGGCCAGGCTTTCCATCGCGGCGATGAACTGATCGATGCCGGCCTTGCTTTCTGTTTCGGTCGGTTCCACCAGCATCGCGCCATGCACCACCAGCGGGAAATAGACCGTCATCGGGTGAAAGCCTTCGTCGATCAGCCCCTTGGCCAGATCGAGCGTGGAAAAGCCTTCGGCAAAGCCTTCGTCGCTGAACAGCGCCTCGTGCATGCACGGCCCCGACGCACCGAACGGCGCGTCGAGCACGTGTTCCAGACGGCGCAGCACGTAATTGGCATTGAGCACGGCATCGCCCGATGCCTGAGCCAGGCCGTCTGCGCCGTGGCTCAGAATATAGGCCAGGGCGCGGGTGAACATCCCCATCTGGCCATGGAACGCGCACATCCGCCCGAACGCGCCTGGCGCCAGACCGGCGCCGTCGGCCTCTTCCACCAGGCGCAGCGTGCCATCGCCGCTTCGCGCCACGAAAGGCAACGGTGCGAACGGGGCAAGTGCCGGCGAAAGAACCACCGGCCCGGCGCCCGGCCCGCCGCCGCCATGCGGTGTCGAAAAGGTCTTGTGCAGGTTGATGTGCATGGCATCCACGCCAAGATCGCCCGGTCGCACCCGGCCGACGATGGCGTTGAAATTGGCGCCGTCGCAATAGACATAGCCACCGGCGCCATGCACGGCATCGGCGATGACCTTGAGATCGCGTTCGAACAGGCCGCAGGTGTTCGGATTGGTGATCATGACCCCGGCGACATGTGGCCCCAGCTTTGCCAGCAGCGCGGCCGTATCGATGCGGCCATCGGCCGAGGCCGGGATCGCTTCGACTTTGAAGCCGGCAAACGCGGCGGTCGCGGGGTTGGTGCCGTGCGCGCTTTCAGGCACCAGGATCACCTCGCGCCGATCGCCACGTGCATCGAGCGCGGCACGGATTGCCAGAAGGCCGCAGAGTTCGCCATGGGCGCCGGCCTTGGGCGTCATCGCCACGGCGGCCATGCCCGTCAGCTTGATCAACCAGTCGGCCAGTTGCTCGATCACCTTGAGTGCGCCCTGCACCGTCGCCACGGGCTGAAGCGGATGCACATCGGCAAAACCAGCCATGCGCGCCACCTTTTCATCAAGGCGCGGGTTATGCTTCATCGTGCAACTGCCCAGCGGAAACAGCCCCAGGTCGATCGCATAGTTCTGGCGGGACAGGCGCGTGTAGTGGCGCACGGCTTCCGGCTCGCTCAGCCCGGGCAGGTCTACCGGACGGTCACGCAGGGCGAGGGCCGCCAGCGGCGATCCCGGCACCGCATCGAAATCGACGCCGCAATGATCGTTGCGGCCCACTTCGAACAGCAGCGGTTCTTCCAGATGGAGCGCCCGGTTGCCGGTCACCGTTTCGGGCACTTCGTCCAAGGCGCGCGTCCGTTCGCCCGGTTCGGGCCGCCACCCTGCAGGATTGAGAACGGTCATGCCAATTCCTCCGCAAGCGCTGACGCCAAGGCCGCGATATCATCCTCGCGCGTCAATTCGCTGGTCGCCACGACCAGCGCATTGGCCAAGGCCGGTTCGGCGGGAAAAAGACGCGACAACGGCACGCCGGCCAGCACCCGCCGCACTGCCAGGGCATCCACCACGTCGGCCGCCGCGCGCGGCAGGATCACCGTGAATTCGTTGACATAAGTCTGGTTGACCAGCGAAACGCCGGGAACCCCGGCCAGGGCCTGGGCCGCCTGCACCGCACGCAAATGGCTGGCACGCGCCATGCTGGCCAGCCCCTTCCCGCCCAGCAAGCTCAGGTGAATACTGAACGCCAACGCACAAAGCCCTGAATTCGTGCAGATATTGCTTGTCGCCTTTTCGCGCCGGATATGCTGCTCACGCGTGGAAAGGGTCAGGACGAATGCCCGCTTGCCATCGGCATCGACCGTTTCGCCGCAGAGCCGGCCCGGCATCTGCCGCACGAACTTTTCGCGGCAGCCGAACAGCCCCAGGTAGGGGCCACCGAACTGCAGGCCGACGCCCAGGGACTGGCCTTCGCCCACCACGATGTCGGCGCCCAGCGTGCCGGGGCTTTCGATCAGGCCGAGGGCCACCGGCTCGGTCACCACGGCTACCAGCAGCGCGCCATGGGCCTGCGCCGCAGCGGCAATGCGCGGCAGATCGGGAATACGGCCCAGCACATCGGGATATTGCACGAGCACGCACGAGGTTTCGGCGTCGATCGCGGCGATCAGCGCTGCATCGTCGGGCGCAGCCGTCAGTTCAGGCAGGGCGGTGATCAGCATGTCGCCGGTGAACCGCGCCATCGTCTGCGCCGTGCGGACATAATGCGGATGCAGGCCGCCCGAAAGCACCGCCCGGTTGCGGCGGGTGATGCGCCCGGCCATGGCAATCGCTTCCCAGCAGGCGGTGGAACCGTCGTAAAGCGAGGCATTGGCCACGTCGGTGCCGAACAGGCGCGCGACCTGGGTCTGGAATTCGAACAGAACCTGCAAGGTGCCTTGCGCGATTTCGGGTTGATAGGGGGTATAGGCCGTCAGGAACTCGCCGCGCTGGATCAGGTGATCGACGCTGGCGGGCACGTGGTGGCGATAAGCGCCTGCCCCCAGGAAGAACGGCACCTGGCCGGCGGCAAGGCTTTCGGCCGAAAGCCGCGCCATGTGCCGTTCCACCGCCATTTCGCTTGCATGGCCGGGCAGACCGGCAATCGGGCCGGCAAGCCGTGCCTCGGCCGGCACATCGGCAAACAGGGCATCGACATCGGGAACCCCGATCGCCGCAAGCATCGCGCCGCGATCGTGATCGCTCAAAGGAAGATAGCGCACGGTCTTACAGCCCCGCGACATGGGCGGCATAGGCCGCCTCGTCCATCAGCCCGGCCAGCTCCGCCGGATCGGCCAGCGCCATCCGCCACAGCCAGCCCTCGCTTTCCGGCGCGGAATTGATCAGCTCCGGCGCATCCTCCAAAGCCGGGTTGGTTTCGGTGACCTCTCCCGATACGGGCGCATAGACGTCCGAAGCCGCCTTGACCGAATCGACGACCGACGCGCTGTCACCCTTGGTGAGCGACGCGCCGACGAGAGGCAGCTCGACAAAAGTGATATCGCCCAGCTGGCCTTGCGCATAATCGGTAATGCCCACGGTCGCGGCACGGCCTTCGACCGCAATCCATTCATGATCGGCAGTGAAATAGCGGGTCATCGGACAGTTCCTTTGCGCACATAGCGGTGGGGGACGAAGGGAAGCGGGGCGACCGTGGCAGCAAGCGCCTTGCCGCGCACCGAAAGGGCAAGGCGTGTGCCGGGAGCGGCCAGCGCGGCTTCGACAAAAGCCATGGCGATCGGGCGTTCGAGACTGGGGGCAAACCCGCCGGATGTGACGACGCCGACGTCGCGGCCCTCGGCAAGCACGGCAGCCCCCTCGCGCGCGGCCATCCGGCCATCAATCAACAGGCCCACGCGGCGGCGCGCCGGGCCCTGGGCAAAGACCTGCGCCAGGCGGGCGGCGCCGGGAAAACCGGCATCGGCGACGCGGCGACGGGCGGGAATGGCAAATCCCAGATCGGCTTCCACCGGATCGATCGCCGGCGAAAGGTCATGGCCATAGAGCGGCAACCCGGCTTCGAGGCGCAGGGAGTCGCGTGCGCCCAACCCGATCGGTTTGACCTGTGGCTGCGCCAGCAGCGCATCGGCCAGTGCTTGGGCATGATCGGCCTGTACCGAAATCTCGAAGCCGTCTTCCCCGGTATAGCCCGAGCGGCTGACGCTCAGCGCGATGCCGTTCCACAGGAAAGTGGCGGCTTCCATGAACACCAGCGTATCGAGTGCGGAACCGGCATCGCTTGCCGGCACCAGGCCCAGCGCGCCCAGCGCCGAAGCGGCTTCGGGGCCCTGCAAAGCCAGCAAGGCATGCCCCGCCAGATGTTCGAGTGTCACGCCGTGCGCAAGGCGCGCGGCGATGTGGGCAATGTCGGCGTGCTTGGTGGCGCCGTTCACCACGATGTAGAAATGATCGCCGCGATTGGTGACGATCAGATCGTCGAGAATGCCGCCATGGTCATCGAGCAGCAGCGAATAGCGCTGCTTGCCGGGACCGAGCGTGGTGAAACCGCCGGGCAGCAGGCTTTCCAGCGCCTGCGCGGCATCGTCTCCCCGCACGACCAACTGCCCCATGTGCGACACGTCGAACAGCCCGGCGTGAGTCCGCGTCCACAGGTGTTCGGCCAGAATGCCCTCGTACTGCACGGGCATGTGATAACCGGCAAATTCCACCATCCGGCCACCGCGGGCACGGTGCCAGGCATCGAGCGGCAGCGGCAGGACAGCCGGCGTTAGGCTTGCAGGACAGGCAGGATCGTATGTGTCACTCACAAGTTTGAACTCCGCACAGAGACGCACCAGACGGTGCCCCCTCTGTCACGGAAACCTGAGAGCTTTCCCCCGCGCCGCTTCGCCGCGCATATCGGGGTTACCCCTTCGGTGGCCCCTCCTCCAGAATGAAGGCGGAGCGCTTTCCAGAGTGCCGCTATAGACCCCGTGCGGTCCGTTGGCCTGAGAGATTCCGGGGCGGTTGCTCCTTCGGCGCCGCTAACGCTTCACCTTGGCGAATCGATAGCGAACTCTCCCGCGCGGGTCAGCGACAGGATGTCTGTTTCGCGCAAGGCACGCGGAAAAGTCAACCGTTTGCCTGAGCCTTATTCTGCGCGGCGTTGTGGATTTCGCGATAGTGGTGGATGAAATGCCCGCTGGCCTCGGCCCGCGCCAGGGCCACGATCGCGCGGCCCACCGTGATCGAGGAGATGGAGCGATAGCGCGACAAGCCACCGGCCAGCGCCCAATCGATCCACGGCATGATGGCCATGGCCATCCGCTCGGCCGGTCGTGGCGCCCCATGGCGGGCGCCGCGCAACAGGCCGGGGCGCAGCACATCGAGCCGGGCAAAGCCCAGCGCGGCCAGGTCGCGCTCCACTTCGCCTTTTGTGGCAAGGTAGAATGCGCGGGCGGCCGGATCGGCGCCAAGGGACGAAACAAGGATGGCATGCTCCACCCCGCTGTGCCGCGCCGCGCGGGCGCAGTTCAGCGTCAACCCATGATCGATGGCCCGGAACGCCGCCCGATCTCCACCGACGGCCGCAATCGTGGTGCCCAGCGCCAGAACGATCGCTTTGGGCCGCGCGGCGGCGATCGCCTGCGGCCATTGCGCCGGATCGATCACCAGTTGCTCCATCTGCGCGCCGGGCGGCAACGGCGCGGCACGGCGGCCCAGCGCCACCATGCGCAAGCCGGGCCGGTCTACCGCGGCAGACAACACGGCCTGTCCGATCAGGCCCGTCGCCCCCGTCAGCAGCACGCGAACGGGATCAGACATTCTTGAGACCCTCGGGCAGGTGGCCGGTTACCCGGGCAAAGTTGTCGATGGCATAGCGATCGGTCATGCCTGCGATGAAATCGGCGATCACCCGGCTGCGCGCCGGCTCGTGGACAGCCACGCGGGCCTGCCAGGAGGCCGGCATCAGTGCCGCATCGGCGTGGAAGGCCGCAAACAGGGTCTCTACCACATGCCGCGCGCGGTCGGCCGCGGCCACTTGTTCCGGGTGCAGATAGAGCCGGGCATACATGAATTGCTTGAGCGTGCGTTCCTCGCGCCGCACCGCTTCGGAAAAACCGCAAAGCGCCCGCCCGGCAGCGCGCACCGCATCGGGGCTGTCGACCCCGCTTGCCGCAAGGCGGTGCCGGGTTTCCTCGATCACGTCGTTGACCATGCGCCCGATCTGCCCGCGCACCAGTTCGCGCAGCAGGCGTTCGCGCGGCGCATGGGGATGGCGCGCCTCGATCGCGTACCATTGATCGGCCACGAACGGCAGCGCCAGCAGATCGTCCAGCGTCAGAAAGCCGCCACGCAGGCCATCGTCGATATCGTGGTTGTCATAAGCGATATCGTCGGAAATCGCGGCGATCTGCGCCTCGAGCGAGGCATGGCTGGCAAGATCGAGCGGAAAGGCCGCATCGAGTTCGGCCAAGGCCCAGGGCGGCCGCGTCACCGGGCCGTTGTGCTTGGCCAGCCCTTCGAGAGTTTCCCAGGTAAGGTTGAGGCCGTCGTGTTCCACGTAAGGGCTTTCGAGCCGCATCAGCACGCGCAAGGTGTGGGCATTGTGATCGAAACCGCCGCAACCGGCCAGGGCTTCCTCGAGCGCGGCTTCGCCGGCATGGCCGAACGGAGGGTGCCCGATATCGTGCGCCAGGCACAGGGCTTCGGTCAGATCCTCGTCGGCGCCCAGTGCGCGGGCGATCACCCGGCCGATCTGCGCCACTTCCAGGCTGTGGGTCAACCGGACGCGGTAATGATCGCCATCGGGGGCAATGAACACCTGGGTCTTGTGGCGCAGACGGCGAAAAGCGATGGAGTGGATCACCCGGTCGCGATCGCGCTGGAAATCGCTGCGCGGCCCGCGCACGCCCCCCTGCCCCAGCGCGTGTTCGCGCCCGCGCGACGCGGCCGGATCGCAGGCCCAGGGCGCGCGCATCATCGCCAAGCCCGGGCTCATGCCGGGCCCAGGATCCAGTCCACCGCCGCCTCTGCATGAATGCGCGTGCCGTCATAGATGGGCAGCACGTTGGCATCGACATCGATGACCATGTCCAGCTCGGTACAGCCCAGCACCACGCCTTCCGCGCCGGCCTGGTCCATGCTGGTCAGCAACGTCTTGAACGTCCGTTCGGCCGATCGCGTGGCACGGCCCTGCATCAGTTCTTCGTAGATGATGCGGTCGATCTCTTCGACATTGTCCATCACCGGGGGCAGCAGCGTCACGCCATGGGCCACCAGCCGCTTGCGATAGAAGCTTTCCACCATGACGTTGCGCGATCCGATCAGAGCCGCGGTTTTCACCCCGTTGGCCTGCATCCGCGCGCCTACGGCATCGGCGATATGGATAACCGGCACCGCAATGGCCTGAGTCACCGCATCATAGACCTTGTGCATGGAATTGGCGCCGATCACGATGGCCGTGGCGCCGGCCGTTTCCAGGCGCCGCGCGCTGTCGGTCAGCACGGCCGCCGCGTGGGCCCATTCATGGGGCGTGGAAAGCTTCGCAAGGCCGGTGAAGTCCAGATTCTCGATGATCATCGGCGCACTCGCCAGCGCGCTGGTGCGAGCCTGGACCAACCTGTTGATATGTTCGTAATAAGTGCGGGTGGAGACCCAACTCATCCCGCCGATAAAGCCGATCTTGCGCAAACCGTGTCTCCTGCCGGTCAGTCCGTTCCGGTCGGCCACCAGCCTTAGGCAAGGCGCAGCCGCAGGTCCAGCAGGCGCGAGCACCAGTCCGCCCGCCGCCGCTGCACGTTTCAACGCTTTTCGGGAGCCAGTCCCAAGGTGCAGAGCGCGGCAGAGCTGACCGTCACGTCAACCAGTTGCGCATCATCGAGCCGCCGCACTGTCCAGACGTAATCGGCGAGCGTCCGCTTGGGCGCCTGCAGGGCCTCCAGCCGGCGCAATTGCCCGATGGACAGGCGGTCGGTCATCCGCTCGGCCATGCAGGCCGCATTGGCAGGTGAAAGCCCGGCGTTGACCAGCGCGGTGCGCACGCGGCCTTCGGCCAGCTTTGACACGCAAGCAGACGAAAGGACCGCCAGCGCGGCGACAAGAGCAAAAGCGCTGCGTTTCATGCCTGCCTCAGTGCTGCAACGCCTTGACGATGTCTTCGACCATCTTCTTGGCATCGGCCAGAAGCATCATCGTCTGGTCCATGTAAAAGACATCGTTGTCCACGCCCGAATAACCCACGCCGCCCATCGAACGCTTGACGAAGAAAATCGTCTTGGCCTTTTCCACGTCGAACACCGGCATGCCGTAGATCGGGCTCGATTTGTCGGTCTTGGCAGCAGGATTGACCACGTCGTTGGCGCCGATCACGAAAGCCACGTCGGCCTGCGCGAAATCCCCCTGGATGTCTTCCAGTTCAAAGACTTCGTCATAAGGGACGTTGGCTTCGGCCAGAAGCACGTTCATGTGCCCCGGCATGCGCCCGGCCACTGGGTGTATGGCATATTTGACGGTGACGCCGTTGGCCTTGAGTACGTCGGCCATCTCGCGCAGCACGTGCTGGGCCTGGCTCACCGCCATGCCGTAGCCGGGGATGATGATCACGTTCTCGGCTTCCTTCATCAGGAAGGCCGCGTCTTCGGCCGAGCCACGCTTCCACGGGCGCTGCTCCCTGGCGGCACCATCCCCGCTGGCTGCTTCTGCGCCGAAACCGCCGGCGATGACTGACAGGAACGAGCGGTTCATCGCCTTGCACATGATATAGGAAAGGATCGCCCCCGATGAGCCGACAAGCGCGCCCGTCACGATCATCGCGGTGTTCTGCAAGGTGAAGCCCATGGCGGCGGCGGCCCAGCCGGAATAGCTGTTGAGCATCGAGACGACCACCGGCATGTCGGCCCCGCCGATGGGAATGATCAGCAGAAAGCCGATGGCAAAGGCGAGAACGGTGATGGTGGCGATGACCCAGAGGCTTTCATCCTGGGTGAACCAGGCCACCAGGCCCAGAATCGCCATCAGGGTGGCAAGGTTGATCACGTGCCGTCCGGGAAGCAGGATGGCCGCACCGCTCATTTTGCCGGCCAGCTTCAGGAACGCGATGATCGAGCCGGAAAAGGTGATCGCCCCGATGGCGATGCCCAGGCCCATTTCCACCCGGCTCTGCGGCTCGATCAGCCCTTGGGCATCGAGAATGCCGAACGCATCCGGGTTGGCATAGGCGGCCAGGCCCACCATGACGGCGGCAAGGCCGACCAGCGAGTGGAATGCGGCGACGAGTTGCGGCATCGCCGTCATCTGGATGCGGCGGGCGATCAAGAAGCCGAGGCCACCGCCGATGGCGATGGCCACGGCGATTTCCGGCAGGCTGGCGATGGAATGGGTGACCAGCGTGGTCACCACGGCGATCGTCATGCCGATCATGCCATAGCGGTTGCCCGCCCGGCTGGTGCCCGGCGAAGAAAGCCCGCGCAGCGCCATGATGAACAGGACGCCCGAAACGAGGTAGGCCAGGCCCACCCAGGGGGAGGAAGCCCAGGAGGAGGAAGCGTGCTCCATCACTTCTTCTCCTTCTTCTTGTACATCGCGAGCATGCGCTGGGTCACGGCAAAGCCGCCGAAGATGTTGACCGAGGCCAGCACGACCGCGCCCAGCCCCAGCCACTTGGCCCACGACGATCCCGTCGCCGCCGATGCCACCAGCGCCCCCACGATGATGACCGAGGAAATGGCATTGGTGACGGCCATGAGGGGCGTGTGCAGCGCCGGCGTGACCGACCAGACGACGTAATAGCCGACGAAACAGGCGAGCACGAAAATGCTCAGGATCGATATGAAGTCCATGGTTTCAGATACCTTCAGATCCTCCCCCGACGGGGGAGGTGGCAGCCCGCAGGGCTGTCGGAGGGAGTGCGACGCGGCATGCGCTTACGATGGCCTGGGCAACTCCGTCGGGATCACGCAGGACGTCCATGGCCGGAATGCGAACGACACGCAAACCGATGCTTTCCATCCAGGCAGTTCGGCGTGCGTCTCGTTCGGGCCTAGGGCCCATGTCGTGGCCGACACCATCGATTTCGATGGCAACGCCCGAGGCTGCACAAAAGAAATCCGCGACGTAGCGTCCTACCGGGTGCTGACGCCTGATCTTTACGTCATCCGTGCAGCGCCGCAGACGCTGCCATAGTAAGACTTCCGGCAAACTCATCGTTTTGCGTAGGTTTCTGGCTTTCTTCAGTGCCGGCAAGCTATGATCGCGCATTAATCCCCCTCCACCACCCTGCGGGCGGTCCCCCTCCCCCGCCGGGGGAGGATCGCTCGCTCTGCGCTATCCCTGCAGCCTTTCATGGACGACCTGCCCGCCTTGGGTCAGGCGGATGGCGTTGCCGATTTCCGCGTCCAGCACCGGACGGCCTTGTTCCTTGTCCCAGAAAGCGGAGAGGAAATTGTAGAGGTTGCGCGAAAAGAGCGCTGATGCGTCGGCCGGCAGAAGCGCGGGCGTGTTGGCATAGCCGACGATCTTCACCCCGTGCCGTTCGACCACCTGGTCGGGCTCGCTGCCTTCCACGTTGCCGCCCTGCGCCACGGCCAGATCATAGATCACCGAACCCGGGCGCATCGTGGCGATCTGCGCATCGCTGATCAGGCGCGGCGCGGCGCGGCCGGGGATCAGCGCGGTGGTGATCACGATATCCTGCCTGGCGATGTGGCTGGACACCAGTTCTGCCTGCGCTTTCTGGTATTCCGGGCTCATTTCGGTGGCATAGCCGCCGGCGCCCTCGCCTTCTATCCCCGAAACGTTTTCGACGAAGATCGGCTTGGCGCCCAGCGACTGGATCTGCTCTTTGGTGGCGGAGCGGACGTCGGTGGCCGAAACCTGCGCGCCGAGGCGGCGTGCGGTGGCGATCGCCTGGAGCCCGGCAACGCCGACACCCATGATGAAAGCGCGCGCGGCGCTGACGGTGCCGGCAGCGGTCATCATCATCGGAAAGGCCCGGCCATAAAGATTGGCCGCCACCAGCACGGCCTTGTAGCCGGCAAGATTTGCCTGGGACGAGAGAATGTCCATCGACTGGGCGCGCGTGATGCGTGGCATGAATTCCATTGCCAAAGCTTCGAACCCGGCGGCGGCATAGGCATCGACGCGGGCGCGCTGCCCGAACGGATCGAGCGCGGCGACGATCCACGCGCCCGGTGCCGCACCTGCCACGCGTGCCGGATCCGGTCCCTGGACGCCCAGCACGATCTGCGCGCCGGCGACGGCGTCGGCACCGGCGATGGTCGCACCCGCCGCGCGGTAATCGTCGTCGGCAATGCCGGCGCCATGGCCCGCGCCGCTTTCCACCACCAGCACTGCACCCAGCGCCGCCAATTTGCGCACCGTTTCCGGCGTTGCGGCAACGCGGGTCTCTCCCGTCGCGCGTTCGGCAAGAACGGCGATCGTCAGGCTCTGGGTCATTCCTTACTGGATGATCAGCAGGACGAACGCGACGATAACCACGATTATCGGCACGGAAATCTTGATCAGAGAGATAAACCCTTCGTACGTTTCGCGCGCTGCCTTCATATCGTTGGCCGACGTCATTCTTGCTCACCCCTTGTTCTCGTACTTCCGTCTACCTTATCCCGGGGACGGGTGCCTCTCAAGGCCCATTACGGGGCTTGATTGTTTAATCAGCTTTTTACCAGAATTGCCTAAGCCAAGCACGTTGCAATGACGGGAAAACCATGGCCGACGCCAACGACCGCCTGCTGATGCTGATCGATGACGAGCCCGCCCAATGCCGGTTGATCACGGCACTGGCGGCCCGCGAAGGATGGCGCACGATCGTGGCCCGCGATTCCGAGACCGCGATCGCCACGCTCGGCACCCGGCAGGGCATGCAGCTTGGCGCGATCATTCTCGATCAATGGGTTCCGGGAGACGACGCCTGCGCGTTGATCGCCGAACTCAAAGCGCGGCGCCCGGCATTGCCGATCCTGATGCTGACCACCAGCGCTTCGCCCTTGCTCGCCGTGGAAGCCATGCGCGCGGGTGCCACCGATTACCTGATCAAGCCCGTCGCGCCGGATCGGCTGCTGCAGGCACTGCGCAGCGCGACGATGCGCGAGGCGCCGGTGGCCGAACTGCAGCCCCTGACAGAAAAGATCGGCACCACGCTGGATTTCGATTCGATGATCGGCGCGGCGCCGGCATTCCGTGCCGCCCTTGCCGTGGCCGCCAAGGCAGCGCGCACCCAGCAGACCGTGCTGATCGAGGGGGAAAGCGGCACCGGCAAGGAAATGCTGGTGCGCGCGATGCACGCCGCCAGCCCGCGCAGCAAAGCGCCGCTGCGCATCGTCAATGCGGGCGGCATTCCCGCCAACCAGATCGAAAGCGTGCTGTTCGGCCACGAAAAAGGCGCTTTCCCCGGCGCTTTCGATCGGCATATCGGCGCGCTTCAGCATGCCGATGGCGGCACGCTGGTGATCGACGAGGTTGACCGCCTTCCCGACCATGTTCAGGAACGGCTGGCCCAGTTCCTGAACCGGGGCGACGTGCAGCCGATCGGCGCGCGCCATTCGTTCCGCATCGACGTCCGCCTGCTGGTGTGCAGCAATGCCCCGCTGCGCGATCTGGCCGATGGCGGCTTCTATCATCCGCCGCTGGTCGACGCGTTGAGCGCCGTGCATGTGCAGTTGCCGGCCCTGCGGGAGCGGGCTGGCGACATTGCCGCCCTGGCGCGGCATTTCCTGGCGCGGATCGGCGAACAGCCGGGACTGCGCCCGCTGGGCATCACCGACGGGGCCCTTGCCCTGCTCAAGGCCTATGACTGGCCGGGCAATGTACGGCAATTGCAGGCCACCCTGTTTCGTGCCGCGGTGTTCTGCGATGCCGAAACGCTGACGGCGCAGGATTTCCCCAATCTCTCGACGATGGTGGGCGAAGCTCCGCGCAGCCCGGCGCCGATCAGCGACGGGGCGGGCGTGATGCTGTTCACGCCCGATGGCAACCTGCGCCCGCTGGAAGAGATCGAAGCCGACGTGATCCGCCTGGCCATCGGCCATTATCGCGGGCGGATGACCGAAGTGGCGCGGCGCCTGGGCATCGGCCGATCGACGCTCTATCGCAAGCTGTCGGAACTGGGGATCGACAACGCGGCCTGAGGCCTGGCCCCAGCCGGCTTGGACTCAGCCGGCTTGGACGCAACCGGCCGCGATGCCTGCTTCAGTCCGGGACTTGCGAAAAATCCATCAGCGCCGCATCGCGCAGGCCGCGCCACACGCGCATGGCCTGCACCGTTTCGGCCACGTCGTGCACACGCACGATCTGGCATCCCGCGTCGAACGCCCTGGCCGCCAGCAGCACCGATCCTGCCAACCGTTGATGCGTCGGGGCCTCGTTTGACAGCGCGCCGATCATGCGCTTGCGGCTGGCGCCGAACAGTATCGGCTGGCCCAGCGCATGAAACAAGGGCAAAGCATTGATCAAAGACAGGTTTTCCGCCAGCGTCTTGCCAAAGCCGATCCCTGGATCGAGCACTATCCGGTCTTGCGCGATGCCCGCGGCAATGGCCGCATCGCGCCGGGCACGCAGATCGTCGAACACGTCGAGCACGACATCGCCATAATGCCCGTCGGCGTGCAGATCCTGCGCACCGCCCGGTGCGTGCATCAGCACCACCGGCACGCCGCTGGCCGCGACGATTTCCGCGCTGCGCGGATCATGGCGCAGTGCCGAAACATCGTTGACGATGTGGGCGCCGGCGGCAAGCGCCGCGGCAATGACGGTGGAGCGGCGGCTGTCGATCGATATGGCGGCGCCCGCGGCGGCCAGCCGTTCGATCACCGGCACCACGCGCTTCAATTCATCCCCCTCCCAGACGGCGGCGGCATTGGGGCGGGTGGATTCGCCGCCCACGTCGATCAGGGCCGCCCCCGCCTGCAACATGCCGGCGGCATGATCGAGCGCCGCTTCCGGCTTGTCGAGGAACTGGCCGCCATCGGAAAAGCTGTCCGGCGTGACGTTGAGAACGCCCATGACCATGGGCTGGTCCAACCGCAGCACCCGTTCTCCGCAGCCGATCGGCGCGTGGCTTTTGCGCAGATTGTCCCATTGCGCGTGCGCCTCCTGCGCCAGGGCATCGGGCAGCGTGGCAATGGTGCTCGCAACCTCTGCCGCGCCGAGCACATGGCGTGAGACGATCCGGCCATCGGCGCGCACCATCAGGGCAAAGCGGCTGGCGCAGGCCAGGCCACCGGCCAGCCTGACGGTCTGCCCGCCATCGGCCTGGGGGCTTTCGCCCAGCACGATCGGGCGAAGATAGACGGTCCGGGTCATGCCCCTGCGATCAATCCTCCACCGCCAGCAGATAGCGCTGGCGCAGCACGTCGATCGGCGTGAGCGTGCCCTGGTCCATCACGTGCCAGAACGTCCACCCGTTACACGAAGCGGCGTCCTGCACTTTGGCACCCATGGCGTGAATGGAGCCGCTGTCCTGGCCCACGGCCACGCTGCCATCGGCGCGGACCACGGCCTGCCATCGGCGTTTCCGGTCTGCCAGCACCGTGCCGGGCACCAGCCAGCCGCTTTCGACCAGCGATCCGAACGGCACTTTCGGCGCACTGCGGCGGGATTGCATGGTCTGGAGTGCGCTTTCGTCGAGCGGCAAGGCCATCTCGATCCGTTCCTGCGCAACCGCGATGTAATCGTCTTCGCGTTCGCAGCCGATCCAGTTGCGGCCCAGGCGTTTGGCAACCGCACCGGTCGTTCCCGTGCCAAAGAACGGATCGAGCACCACGTCGCCCTTGCTGGTAGTCGCCAGGATCACGCGATAGAGCAAGGCTTCGGGCTTTTGCGTCGGATGCGCTTTGGCACCGCCGCGTTTGAGCCGCTCCTTGCCCGAACAGATCGGCAGCACCCAGTCCGAGCGCATCTGCAGTTCGTCGTTCAGCGTCTTCATCGCGCGATAGTTGAACGTGTACTTCGCCTTTTCGCTCTTGGCCGCCCAGATCAGGGTTTCGTGCGCGTTGGTAAAGCGGGTGCCCTTGAAATTAGGCATGGGGTTGGTCTTGCGCCAGACGATGTCGTTGAGAATCCAGAACCCCATGTCCTGAAGCATCGCCCCCAGGCGGAAGATGTTGTGATAGCTGCCGATCACCCAGATGGCACCGTCCGGCTTCAGCAGGCGATAGGCTTCGCTCAGCCATTCGCGGGTGAAGCGATCATAGACGGCAAAACTGTCGAACTTGTCCCAATGATCGGTCACGGCATCGACATGGCTGCCGTCGGGCCGGGCCAGATCGCCGCCCAGTTGCAGGTTGTAGGGCGGATCGGCGAAGATCATGTCGATCGACGCGGCCGGCAGCGCACGCATCAATTCGATGCAATCGCCCTTGAGGATGCGGTTGACGGGCAGCGCCACGGGCGTTGCCGTGCGGGCCGGCTTTCCCCGCAAGGGGCCGGTGCGCATCGTTGCTGCCGTGGTCATCATCATTCCTTCCGCTTGTGGCCGTGCCAGTGCGAATCTGAATCATCCAGTGCCTCTGGTCAAGGCGCGACTCGCCGACTAACCGCGAGTCGCGCCCTGCGGAAAGCAGAACGGAACGAGTCCGGAAGCCATATGTAGAGCCCTTGCGACCAGGGATGACTCAACATGTGGTAGGTTGTGCCCGACCGAAAATTATTTGACCGGGCCACCTACAGCAGCAGCAATTGCGCGACAGGCGCAAAACTGCGGCGATGCAAAGGCGTCGGTCCGTGCATGCGCAGCGCCGCAAGGTGCTCTGCCGTACCGTAGCCGACATTGCGGTCCCAGCCATAATGCGGGTGGATTTCGGCGGCGGCGCGCATCAGGCGGTCACGGTGTTCCTTGGCGATGATCGAGGCGGCCGAAATGCAGGGCTCGCTGCCGTCGCCGCCAACGATGGGGCGCGCGGGCCAGCACCATTCGGCCTGGCGCCCATGGGGCGTGAGATTGCCATCGACGCGCACTTCGCCGACCACTCCCTCGAACTGCGCCACGAGGGTCTTGACCGCCAGAGTCATGGCCAGCATCGTAGCGCCGAAAATGTTCATCCGGTCGATGTCTTCGGGCTCGACCACCCCCACCGACCAGACGCAGCCGGCCTTGATCCGGGTTTCCAGGTCAGCGCGGCGCCTGGCCGACAATTTCTTGGAATCGGCCAGACCTTCGGGCGGGCGACGGCCGAGCACGACGGCCGCGGCCACCACCGGGCCGGCAAGCGGGCCACGCCCGGCTTCATCGACACCGATGATGTACCCCGAAAAATGGGCGATCCTGGTGGCACAAGGCAAGGATTTGGGCATTGTATGCGGCATGAAAACGAAAACGATCCTCACCCTTCTATCGCCGCTTGCGCTGCTGGCCGCAAGCTGTGGTTCGCAAGCCCAATCCGGCGAGGCAACGCCCGAGCAGCGCGACGGCATCGTCATCACCGATCTGGCGCGGTTTGACGACCCCTGGGCACTGGCGTTCCTGCCGGGCCGGCCCGACGTGCTGGTGACCGAACGCACCGGCGCGCTCAAGCTGTGGCGCGAAGGCGGCCAAGCCCGGATCGTCGCGGGCACGCCCAAAGTGGATGCCGGTGGCCAGGGCGGCCTGGGCGACATAGTGCCGGCCCCCGATTTCGCGCGAAGCGGCCTGATCTACCTGACCTGGGTGGAAGCCGGGCCGCACGACACCCGCGGGGCTGCGCTTGGCCGGGCGCGGCTGGTCCTCGATCAGGGCGCGCCGCGCCTGGACGGCTTGGAGGTGATCTGGCGGCAGGTGCCCAAAGTGACCGGGCGGGGCCATTTCAGCCACCGCATCGCTTTTGCGCCGGACGGCAAGAGCCTGTTCCTGGCTTCCGGAGACCGGCAGAAGTTCACTCCCGCGCAGGACATGGAGGGCAATCTGGGCAAGATCCTGCACCTGACGCTCGACGGCCAGCCCGCGCCCGGCAACCCCTTTGCCGCGCGCGGCGGGGTGGCGGCGCAAGTGTGGACCCTGGGCCACCGCAACACCTTGGGATTGCAGTTCGATGCGCAAGGGCGGCTGTGGAACCTGGAACATGGCCCGGCCGGTGGCGACGAGATCAACCTGATCGAGCCGGGCAGGAACTATGGCTGGCCCCTGGTTTCCGATGGCGATCATTACGATGGCCGGCCCATTGCGCGCCACGCGACGCGGCCCGATCTGGCAGCGCCGGCGATCAGCTGGAACCCGGTGATCGCGCCGGGCGATTTCATCTTCTACTCGGGCAAGGCCTTTCCGCAATGGCGTGGCCAGGCGCTGATCACCGGGCTGGTCAGCAACGGCATCGTGCGGGTGGCCCTGGAGAAGGGGCCGGACGGGCGCATGGTCGGCCGGGAACTGGGGCGGATCGATCTTGGCACGCGCATTCGCGAGATTCGCGAAGCGGGCGACGGCACGCTATGGATCCTGGAAGATCGTAAGAACGCCCGGCTGAGGAAGCTTGCCCCGCGGTGAATTTGCAGGCAGGCGGCGTGGCCGTGCTCTCAACCAAGGGCCATGCTCAAGGATGACGAATGCCCTTTGATCCTTCGCGTGTCGATTGCTGGATATTTGATCTGGACAACACGCTGTACCCGGCCGAAACCTGTCTATTCGATCAGATCGACGTTCGCATGGGTGCCTACATCGCCGATCTGCTGGGCTGCGATCATGTCGAAGCGCGGCGTGTGCAGAAGATGTACTTTCACGATCATGGCACCACGCTTGCCGGTCTGATGCATTTTCACGGCGTCGATCCCTATGAATTCCTGGGCTATGTTCACGACGTGGACATGACGCCGCTGGCCTGCGCGCCGCGCCTCGCCCACCGGCTGATGCGCCTGCCGGGGCGCCGTCTGGTCTTCACCAACGGCGATGCCGCCTATGCCACGCGGGTGCTCGATGCTCTTGGCATCACCCACTGTTTCGAGGGCATGTGGGACATTCACGCGATGGAATACAAGCCCAAGCCAGAGCCATCGGCCTATCGCGGCATCGTCTCGGCGTTCGGCATCGATCCCGCGCGGGCGGTGTTTTTCGAGGATTCCGCGCGCAATCTCACGCCGGCGAAAGCTTTGGGGATGCAGACCATCTGGCTAGATTTCGGAACCGACTGGGGCGCCCGCGCCAGGGATGAAAGCGCCATCGACGAAACCATCGACGACCTTGCCGCGTGGCTCGATGCGCTTGCCGAGAACGACCGCCTGAGCTAGGCGCGCCGGGCAAAGGGAACGCCTATTTCGGGAGACATGACGCATGACCGCACAGCTGGAAGCCGCCATCGAGGCCGCGTGGGACCATCGCGCGGACGTGACGCCGGCAAGCGGTGATGTGCGCGCCGTGGTGGAACAGGCACTGGCCCTGCTCGATGCCGGCCAGGCGCGCGTAGCCGAAAAGATCGACGGGGAATGGCGCGTCAATCAGTGGTTGAAAAAGGCCGTCCTGCTTTCGTTCCGGCTGAACGACAACGCCGTGGTCGAAAACGGTGCCGGCGGCGCCCCGGCGTTCGACAAGGTGCCCAGCAAGTTCGAAGGGTGGGACGACGCGGCCTTTTGCGCGGCCGGTTTTCGCGTGGTGCCGGGCGCGGTGGCGCGCCGCGGGGCGTTCATCGGCAAAGGCGTGGTGCTGATGCCCAGCTTCACCAATATCGGTGCGTTCGTGGACGAAGGCACCATGATCGATACCTGGGCCACTGTCGGATCGTGCGCGCAGATCGGCAGGAACGTGCATATTTCGGGCGGCGCGGGGATCGGTGGCGTGCTGGAACCGCTTCAGGCCGGGCCGGTGATCATCGAGGACGGCGCGTTCATCGGTGCGCGTTCGGAAGTGGCCGAAGGCGTGATCGTGGGCGAAGGGGCTGTCCTGTCGATGGGCGTGTTCCTGGGCGCGAGCACCAGGATCGTCGATCGCGCGACCGGCGTGGTGCACATCGGCCGCGTTCCGCCCTATGCGGTGGTTGTCCCTGGCGCGCTGCCCGGCAAACCCTTGCCCGATGGCACCCCCGGCCCCTCGCTCTATTGCGCGGTGATCGTAAAGACGGTCGATGCGCAGACCCGCAGCAAGACCGGCATCAACGAGTTGCTGCGGGACTGAGCGCGGAACACGCGGCTTCTCCGAACGTAGAACCGGAAAGGGCATGCCAGGCATGCCCACCCGCACGCTATGCAGGAGAGCGCCGCCATGCACAACGAACATACGCCCGGACAACCGCCCCGCGCGCACCTTTCGACCGAAGAAGCACGCAGCGGCACCGGCCTCAACGTCGTTCGCTGGGTGCTGCTGATCAGTCTGGTCCTGTCGATCGTTGCCCTTTCGGCAATATGGATCACCGGGGCGCTGAACAGCGCGCAGCCCGATCGCCAGGGGATAGTGAGCGGCCAGGCCACGCCGGCACCCTGATCGGTCCCCGCGCACATGCCCCGGCCGGAAACGGCGCCGGAACGCCGCGCATGGCGTCCGGCGCCGATGCCGATGCCAACTTGCATGACAAGCAATTCGCTTCGAACCTATGCCGCAAACTTGCACAAGCCTTGTGTCCAAGGCGGGGTAAACCAATCCGTCTCGCGACGGCTCATGCGCATTCAGTATGCCTTTGTGCGGACGGAAATCGTTCAAATGACCTGTCCGTTAGGGCCACGGCGATGCCCGAACCGCTTTTTTGAAAGCTGAAATTCAACGTCTTTCTCTCGCTTTTCACAGCAGTTGCATTTCATGCAATCGGGGTCGCAACCTAATCAATTGCTCGCAGTCGCAGCATGAGCGAAATGGGGCGTAACAAGAACACAACAGACGGGTGTCCGAAGGCAATCTCGCCTTATTCACCAGGGGAAATTGCCATGTTTCGTTTTTCTATCTCGATTGCCGCCGCGCTGCTCGTTGCCGCTCCCGCCATGGCTTCGGCCGAAACGCGTGCCGATAACTTCGCCTACAAGGGCGTGAGCTATTCCTACACCACCGAAGTCAACGGCGAAGAAAAGATCGTCCGCGGCACTGCTTATGCCGGCAAGGTTCCGTTCGAACTGCACATCCGCAAGAAGTCGGTCGAAGGCACGTTCAACAACCGCCCGGTTACCTTCTCGCTCGATGAAGTGAAGAAGCTGGGCATCGACGTCGCTTCCAAGTAATCGGCGCTCTGGCGCAGGGACAACCCTGCCGCACCCGACCTGCTCAAAGGCCCTTTCGCATCGCTGCGAAAGGGCCTTTTTCCATGCCCGTGCGGCTGATCAGCGGCAGCGGACGTTGTTGCTGTCGATGGCCGCCCCCGCCGCGGCCCCGCCAATGGCTCCGATGATCGCACCAAGCGGCCGGGAGTCGCCTTGCGCGATGATCGAGCCGAGCACCGCGCCCGACACGCCGCCGACAATCAGGCCGGTGGTACCATCCGAGCGGCGGCAGTAATAGCGACCGTCGCGGCCGCGATAGACGCGATCGTCCGCGCCCATACGGCGTTCGCCATAGCGCGGATCGTTGCGATAGTACCGGTCGGCGTAATAGCCGCCATAGCGGGGGTCGGGACGGTTGTAATCATAAGCGCCATAGCGCCGATAGAACCGATCGTCGCGATAGCCCCAGCCGCCGTAATCGCCGCCGTAATCGCCGCCGTAGGGGCCGCCGCCATATCCGGGCCGGCCGCCATAAGCATAATCGTCGGCACAGGCGGCGGTCAGGCCGGACGCGGCCAGCGCCATAGCCAGCAAAGCCTTCTTCATGGCTTCCTCTCCATCGATGAAATACGGCGCGCCCGCCGGGGGCGTGCCATGTTCTGCAACAGAGCGGCAATGCGCGGGAACCACTCCGGTTCCTGAGCTGGTTTTAGGCAGCGTGGACAAATTCCTGTCCACGCTGCCTAGCTGCTGGCCGGCAGATAGAGCGCGCTTCCCGCCTCGCGGTACTTTTCACTCATCGCGCGCATGCCCGCCTCGGCTTCCTCGGTAGCCAGGAACGCTTCGGGCGTCTGGTTCTGCCGCGAGGCGAACGCGCGCACTTCCTGGGTGATTTTCATCGAACAGAACTTGGGCCCGCACATCGAACAGAAATGCGCCGTTTTGGCCCCTTCGGCAGGTAGCGTCTGATCGTGATACTGCTCGGCCGTTTCCGGATCGAGGCTGAGATTGAACTGGTCGCGCCAGCGGAATTCGAAACGGGCGCGGCTCAATGCATCGTCGCGCAGCTTCGCCGCCGGGTGGCCCTTGGCAAGGTCGGCGGCATGGGCGGCCAGCTTGTACGTCACGACTCCCACTTTCACGTCGTCGCGATCGGGCAGGCCCAGGTGTTCCTTGGGCGTGACATAGCAGAGCATCGCCGTGCCGAACCAGCCGATCATCGCCGCGCCGATGCCGCTGGTGATATGGTCATACCCCGGCGCGATATCGGTGACGAGCGGCCCCAGGGTATAGAACGGCGCCTCGCCGCAGGCGGCGAGCTGCTTGTCCATGTTTTCCTTGATCTTGTGCATCGGCACGTGGCCAGGTCCCTCGATCATCACCTGCACGTCCTGCGCCCAGGCGCGCCGGGTCAGTTCACCCAGCGTGTAAAGCTCGGCGAACTGGGCTTCGTCGTTGGCATCGGCCACCGATCCCGGGCGCAGACCATCACCCAGCGAATAGGCGATGTCATAGGCTTTCATGATTTCGGTGATCTCGTCGAAATGCGCGTAGAGGAAGCTTTCCTTGTGGTGCGCCAGGCACCACTTGGCCATGATCGAGCCGCCACGGCTGACAATGCCGGTCACGCGCCGGGCGGTGAGAGGGATGTAGGGCAACCGCACCCCCGCATGGATGGTAAAGTAATCGACGCCCTGTTCGGCCTGTTCGATCAAGGTATCGCGGAAAATCTCCCAGGTCAGGTCTTCGGCCACGCCGCCCACCTTTTCCAGCGCCTGATAGATCGGCACGGTCCCGATCGGCACCGGGCTGTTGCGCAGGATCCATTCGCGCGTGTCGTGGATGTTGCGCCCGGTCGAAAGGTCCATCACCGTATCGGCACCCCAGCGGATCGCCCAGACCATCTTGTCCACTTCGCTCGCCACGTCCGACGCGACGGCGGAATTGCCGATATTGGCATTGATCTTGACCAGGAAATTGCGCCCGATCGCCATCGGCTCGCTTTCAGGATGGTTGATGTTGCTGGGAATGATCGCCCGCCCGCGCGCCACTTCGTCGCGCACGAATTCTGCGGTGACGTGGTCGGGAATGCTTGCCCCCCAGTCATGGCCATCGCGGGCCAGCGCGTCTTTCAGTTGCTTGCGCCCCAGATTCTCGCGAATGGCGACATATTCCATTTCGGGCGTGACGATGCCCTGCCGTGCGTAATGCATCTGCGTGACGTTGCCGCCTGCCCGGGCGCGCAGCGGGGTGGGATTGACGTTGGGAAACGCCGGCACCCCGCCCGAACGATCCGGCCCTTTGAGGCCGTTGTCCTCGGGCTTCACCGCCCGCCCGGCATAGCTTTCCACATCGCCCCGGCCCACGATCCAGTCATGGCGCAGGCGCGGCAGACCGGCATGGATATCGATCGTGCATGCCGGATCGGTATAGGGACCCGACGTGTCATAGACGCGCAGCGGCGCTTCGCCACAGGCGGGTTCCAGCGCTATTTCGCGCATGGCCACCGTCAGGCCGGGAAAACGCGGCGATTCCACGTGGATCTTGCGGCTGCCGCGGATCGGGCCGGTGGTGACACCGATTTTCAGCGGAGAATTGAGATCGGCCATGCACGAGGTTCCTTTCGTGTGGACGAACGAAAGGCTGATGGCATGCGCGACAACGCTTGGCCGGCCCTCCCTCCGCCCGTGCTAACGGGTTCAGGTTCGACGGGTCGGGCTGCGTGACCAGCCCCTCTCAGCCATTGATCAACCTGACAGCGCGCATGCGCGGCCGCGGCCACTGGCTCCCCGGGGTGGTTCCTTGATACGTTCAACCGCCACGCCTCGCAAGCCCTTGCGCCCCCGCCTTCGCCAGCCTTCGATCCGTAAACGCGCCCGCCGCATGCCAAGACCCTTAGGGGCGGTTGCATGGGCGCCCCGCCTGGCCTAACGCCATGCCAATGAGCATTCGCCATGCCGACATCGCGATCCTGGGCGGGGGCCTTGCCGGCGGATTGGTCGCGCTTGCCCTCAACAAGGCGCGGCCCGATTGCCGGGTGCTGCTTGTCGAGCAGGACCAGGCGCTGGGCGGCAATCACGTGTGGTCGTTCTTCGGGTCGGACGTCGGCAAGGCGGGGCGGGACCTGCTGGCCCCGATGGTGGACGGGGCCTGGGCGCATTACGCGGTGCGGTTTCCCAAGTATCGGCGCGATCTTCAGACAAGCTACTACGCCATGACATCGGCCCGCTTCGATGCCGCCATCCGGGCAGCCTTGCCGGCCGAGGCGATCCTGACCGGTGCGCGGGTCCTGGCGGTAGGCACGGGCGCGGTGACGCTGGCTGACGGCACACGGATTGAATGCGACGCAGTGATCGATGCGCGCGGCATCCGCCTGCAGGGCCAGCTTTGCGGCGGGTGGCAGAAGTTCCTGGGGCAGCGCGTGAGGCTCGCGGGGCCGCATGGCCTTGCCAGCCCGATCATCATGGATGCCACGGTCGAACAGATCGATGGCTACCGCTTCGTCTATTGCCTGCCCTTCGGGCCAGACGAAGTGTTCATCGAAGATACCTATTACAGCGACAACCCGGCCATCGATCATCAGGCCCTGGCCAGCCGGATCGCCGCCTATGCGCAAAGCCAGGGATGGACGATCACCCAGGTGCTGCACGAGGAACAGGGCGTTCTGCCGGTTGTTTCGGCAGGAGACTGGGATGCGTTCTGGCGCGCTTCGGGCGGGGAAACGGCACGCGCCGGCACGCGTGCCGGGCTATTCCATCCGGTGACGAGCTATTCCGTGCCCGATGCGGTGCGGTTCGCACTGGCCCTGGCCCGGCAGCCCGCGCTCGACCATGGCGCGCTCGCCACGTTCAGCGAGGCCTGGGCACGCCGCCACTGGCAGCGCGGGCGTTTCGGCCGCCTGCTTTCGGCCATGCTGTTCCAGGCGGCGGAACCCCTGGCGCGCTACCGGATGATGGAGCATTTCTATCGCCTGGATCGGCGGCTGATCGAACGTTTCTACGCAGGCCGCAGCACGATGCTCGATCGCGTGCGCATTTTCGCGGGGCGTCCGCCCGTTCCGGTCATGCGCGCGCTGGCGGTGCTGACCCGATCGGGGCCACGGCCGCGGCCTCTCACTCTGGCAGGGATGCGCAAGTAAATGAAAAAGGCATGCGTGATCGGCGCGGGCTTCGGTGGACTGGCCCTCGCCATCCGGCTTCAGGCCGGCGGCATCCAGACAACACTGGTCGAAGCGCGCGACAAGCCGGGGGGTCGCGCCTATCACTGGCAGCGCGACGGCTTTACGTTCGATGCCGGGCCAACGGTGATCACCGATCCGGCCTGCCTCGACGAATTGTGGGGGCTGACCGGCCATCATCTGGGCGACGATGTCGAACTGATGCCGGTCATGCCGTTCTATCGCCTCAACTGGCCCGACGGCACCAATTTCGATTATTCCAACGACGAAGCCTCGCTGCGCGCGGAAATCGCCAAGATCTCGCCGCGCGACGTTGCCGGTTATGAAGAGTTCCTGCTTTATTCGGCGGGGGTTTTCCAGGAAGGCTATGTCAAGCTGGGGGCAGTGCCGTTCCTCGATTTCGCCAGCATGATCAAGGCCGCGCCGGCGCTCGCCAGGTATCAGGCATGGCGTCCCGTCTATTCGATGGTGTCGAAGTTCGTCGAAAGCGAGAAACTGCGCGAAGCGTTCAGTTTTCACACGCTGCTGGTGGGCGGCAACCCGATGAGCACCAGCGCGATCTATGCCTTGATCCACAAGCTGGAAAAGGATGGCGGGGTGTGGTGGGCCAAGGGCGGCACCAACCGCCTGATCGCCGGCATGGTCACCCAGTTCCAGCGCATTGGCGGCGAAGTGCGCCTGGGCGACCCGGTCGTGCGGGTGGAAACCCTGGGCAACCGCATCACGGGCGTTCGCACCACCAGTGGCTGGCACGGCAATTTCGATGCCGTCGCTTCGAACGGCGATATCATGCATACTTACCGCGATCTGCTGGGTGACAGCCCAGTAGGCAAGAAGCGTGCGCGGGCGTTGAAACGCAAGAAATTTTCGCCAAGCCTGTTCGTCGTCCATTTCGGCATCGAAGGCACCTGGCCGGGCATTCCCCACCACATGATCCTGTTCGGCCCGCGTTACAAAGGACTGCTCGACGATATCTATCAGCATGGGGTGCTGCCGCAGGATTTCTCGATCTATCTGCACCACCCGACGATCACCGATCCCTCCGTCGCGCCTGAGGGAATGAGCACGTTCTATGCCTTGGTGCCCGTGGCCAACATGGGCAAGCTGCCGGTGGATTGGGCGGAAGTGGGACCGATTCTGGAAAAGCGCATTCTCGATGAAGTGGGGCGGCGCCTGATTCCCGACATTCATGGCCGCATCGTCACCAAGTTCCACTATGCGCCCACGGATTTCGCGGCCGATCTTGCAGCCTATCAGGGCGCGGCGTTCAGCCTGGAACCGCTTTTGACGCAAAGCGCCTGGTTCCGCGCTCACAACCGCGACGATGATATCGCCAATTTCTATCTGGTGGGAGCTGGCACCCATCCCGGGGCCGGCATTCCCGGCGTGGTCGGCAGCGCCAAGGCCACCGCAAGGCTGATGCTGGAGGACCTGGCGTGAAACGGGTTGCCGTCTATTGCGGGTCGGCCACCCCTGCCGATCCCCGCTATATCGGCTTGGCGGCAGACGTCGGGCGGCAACTTGCCGAGCGCGGGATCGGCATCGTCTATGGCGGCGGGCGGCTGGGCCTGATGGGCGCGGTGGCCGATGCCGCGCTTGCCGCGGGTGGCGAGGTGATCGGCGTGATCCCCGAGGCACTGGTCGGTGCCGAAGTGGCGCACCGCGGGCTTACCCGGCTCGAGATCGTGCCCGGCATGCATGCGCGCAAACAGGCTTTCGTCGATCTGGCCGATGCCTTTCTCACCCTTCCGGGCGGCGTTGGCACGATGGACGAGCTGTGGGAGGCGATCAGCTGGGCGCAGCTAGGCTATCATGCCAAGCCGGTGGGCGTGCTCAACGCCCTGGGCTTTTTCGATCATCTGCTGGCGTTCAACCGCCACATGATCGACACGGGCTTCATCCGCCCGGTCCACGCCGGGATCATGGTGGCCGAACACGATCTCGATCTGCTGCTGGCGCGCATGGCGGCGCATGAGCCGCCGCGGCCGATCATCGCGATGCAGGCCTCGGACCTGTAAGGCCCGATGCCGCAGGCCACCGCACACCGCGCCGCGCTGGTGGCATCCGCGCGCGAGACGATCCGGCGCGGCTCGAAAAGCTTTGCCGCGGCCTCCACGCTGTTCGACAGGACCACGCGTGAACGCGTCTGGCTGCTCTATGCCTGGTGCCGTGCCTGCGACGATATCGTCGATGCGCAGGACATGGGCGGCGCACTGGGCGATCAATCGGGGGCGGCCGAGCGGCTGGCTCTGGTACGCAGCCTGACAGCCGGCGCCATGGCGGGGCAATCCACCGGCACCCCTTCGTTCGACGCATTGGGCCTCGTCGCGCGGGAAACCGGGTTGACCATGGCCATGGCCGATGCGGTGATCGAAGGTTTTGCGCTGGATGCGGCCGACTGGCAGCCCCGCACAGAAGCCGATATGATGCGCTATTGCTGGCACGTGGCGGGCGCGGTGGGGGTGATGATGGCCGTCGTCATGGGCGTTGCCCCCGATGACGAGGACACGCTTGACCATGCCGCCGATCTTGGTCTTGCGTTTCAGCTGGCCAACATCGCGCGCGATCTTGCCGAAGACGATGCGGCCGGCCGTTGCTATCTGCCGGCGGAATGGCTGGCCGAAGCCGACCTGCCGCCGGGCGAGCAGTTGAAACCGCATCACCGCGCCACGCTGGCCCGGCTTGCCGGGCGGCTTTGCGCCATGGCCCGCGCCCATGAATGTTCGGCCCGCATCGGCGCGGCCCGGCTGCGCCCGCGCCAGCGCTGGGCCATCCTGGCCGCCGCGGGCATCTATGGCGACATCGCCCGCAAAGTGGCGGCGCGCGGCGACAAGGCCTGGCACAGCCGTACGGTGGTTTCGAGCAAGGCCAAGCTCGCCTGGATCGGCCGCGCCGCCTGGCAGGCGATCCGCCCGGTGCCCGCCTATTGCCACCATGGCGCGCAGGACCGCCGGCACACGCGTCGCTCCCTCATGGCCATGGCCAAGGCCAGGCCACAGGCTTGACGGGCGGTCCGGCCGGGTCGTTTCCATGAGACGCGAGCGCCGATTTCGGGCATGATCGGCTGATGGAGCGATCTCCACTCATTCTGCGCATCCGCTGGCCCGTGCGGGTCTGGCACTGGATCAATGCGCTGTGCGTGTTCGTCATGCTGATGAGCGGCATGATGATCTTCAACGCGCACCCGCGGCTCTACTGGGGCAAGCAGGGTGCCAACTTCGATCCGGCCTGGCTGGAAATCGGCAACCACGGCACGCGCGGCTATCTGCTGCTCGCCGGCCGCGAATGGCCGACGACCGGCCTGGTCGGCTATGCGCAGAACACCGCCCTGGCTTTTCCGCCGCTCGTCACGCTGCCGTCCCACTATAACCTTTCGCTGGCGCGGGGCTGGCATTTCCTTGGCGCCTGGACCCTGACTCTCAGTCTCCTGTGCTTCCTGGTCTATGCTCTGGTTTCCGGGCACTTTCGCCGCGATCTTGCGCTTTCGCGCCAGGAGCGGCGGATCGGCGCGCTGCTGCACGATCTGAAACAGCACCTGCGACTGCGCCTGCCTCGCGGAGAAGCCGCGCGGCATTACAACCCCTTGCAGAAAATCGCCTATCTTGCCGTGCTGCTCGGCATCCTGCCATTGCTGATCGCGACCGGCCTTGCCATGTCGCCGGCCATGAACGCGGCCTTCCCCTGGCTGCTCGAGATGCTGGGCGGGCGGCAATCGGCCCGTTCGATCCATTTTCTCTGCGCGCTGGGAATGGCGCTGTTCATCGCCTTGCATCTGGCCATGGTGATGCTTGCCGGGCCGTTGAACGAATTGCGCGCGATGATTACCGGTTGGTATCGCCTGCCGCCCGAGCGTCGGCCATGACGGTATTTTCGCGCCGTGCGATGCTGGCCGGCTCGGGCGGACTGCTGCTATCGGGATGCGATCGCATCGTCGCCTCGCCCACCGCAACCTCGGTGCTTTCGCTGGGCGAAAAGGCCAACCGCAGCGCGCAGCGGCTGATCGCCGGCCAGGCACTGGCGCCCGAATATTCCGCGGCGGACATTTCGCCCGTATTCCGCGTCAACGGCAATATCCGGCCGACGGCCGCCGCATACCTTGCTCATCTCGATCGCGGCTTTGCCGACTGGCAATTGCGCATCGACGGGCTGGTGGCGCGGCCCCTGGCACTGGGCATGGCGCAGCTGCGCGCCCTGCCCCAGCGCACGCAGATCACCCGCCACGATTGCGTCGAGGGGTGGAGCGCCATCGGGCAATGGACCGGCGTGCCGCTGGCACTGCTGCTGCAAGGCGCCGGTGCCCTGTCCCAGGCCCGCTATGCCGTGTTCCACTGCGCCGACGATTTTTCGGGTACGCCCTATTACGAATCGATCGATCTGAGCGAGGCACTGCATCCGCAGACGATTCTTGCCCACACCATGAACGGCCAGCCGCTTTCCGTGGGCCATGGCGCGCCGCTGCGTTTGCGGGTGGAGCGGCAACTGGGCTATAAGCAGGCAAAATACGTGATGCGGGTGGAACTGGTCGCCGCCCTTGACGCGCTTTACGGCGGCAAGGGCGGTTATTGGGAAGACCGGTCGGGCTATCAATGGTGGGCGGGAATCTGATCCCGGTTCAGGCCGGCACCACGCGGGTCGCAATCAGGCTGTTCGCGCAATCGGCGATGGTCTGCTCCACCGGCCGCGTGGCCCAGCCCAACCGCGTCCGCGCATGGGTGGCATCGGCGTCGCGCACGTTGCCGAGTTCGCCCGTGATCTGGCGCACCATCGGGCTTACCAGAGCCAGGGCATGAACCATCCAGTCGGGCAAGTGCCGCATCGGCACGCGCCGCGCCTGGCCCCCCAGTTCCTGGCGCAGGATGCGAGCCACGTCGATCATCTTGAGGAACGGGCCGGACGCGATGAAGCGTTCTCCGTCGATCCCCGGCTCGGTCAGCGCGCGCACGTGCAAGGCCGCCACATCGCGCACGTCGACCACGCCAAAGCCCAGATCGGGGCATCCCGGCACGGCCCCCGCCAGCAGCCGGCGCACCACCTCGATCGAGGCGGAATAGTCGTGGCCCCACACCGGCCCCAAGACAACCGAAGGGTTGACCGAAACGAATTCCATGCCCCCGCCTTCACGCGCGATCCATGCGCGCGCGGCACGCTCGGCCACGGTCTTGGATTTGGCATAGGCATAGACGCCCGGCCCCTCCAGGTCGGTCCAGTCCGCTTCGGTATAGCGGCGGGTGCCTTTGCCGTGGCCATAGGCGATGGCTGCGGTCGAAGAGGTCTGCACGAAGCGGCGTACCCCGGCCTGGCGGGCAAAACGCAAGGCGCGCAGCACCCCTTCGCGCGCGGGCAGGATCAGTTCGTCTTCGTGACGCGGTGCATCGACGCTCAATGGCGAAGCGACGTGGCAGACGTGGCTGCAGCCATCCATGGCCGCGCGCCATCCGCCATCGTTAAGCAGATCTGCCTGAAAGAACCGCAATGAGGCATAGGTACCGCCCAGCTGCGCCCGCAACGGCGCTTCGTATGCCAGATCGCGCACCGTCGTGTTGACGGTCCAGCCATCCTGGAGCAGCGCCCGAATTACATATCCCGCGATATAGCCGGATCCCCCCGTGACCAGCACGGTCCCGCTGCCATCGTTCATGATTCCAAACCCCGCCCGTCCCGTCGCGCAGTTTATCGCACCTGCGCCACAGTTCAACGCCAAAGTGGCGGGATCAGCGCATCAGCACGAGTTCCTCGGCCATCGAGGGATGCAACGCCACGGTGGCATCGAAATCGGCCTTGGTCAGCCCGGCTTTCACCGCGATCGCCGCCGCCTGCAGCACTTCGGGCGCCTCCGGACCGATCAGGTGAACGCCCAGCACGCGGTCGGTCTGCGCATCGACGATCAGCTTGTAAAGCCCGCGCTCGTGGCGATGGGCAAAGACGTTTTTCATCGGGCGGAAATCCGAGGTGAAAACCTTGACGTTGTTGCCCAGCTTCTGGCGGGCCTGGGCTTCGGTCAATCCCACGCTGGCCAGCGGCGGCTGCGAAAACACCGCGCTGGGGATGCAGTCATAGGAAACGCGCGTGTCCTTGCCGCCGAACACGCGATCAGCGAAGGCATGCCCTTCGCGGATGGCAACCGGCGTCAACTGCACGCGATCGGTCACGTCACCCACTGCATAGATGCTGGGGCACGAGGTCTGCCCGGTATCGTCCACCACGATCTCGCCATGTTCGCCCGGCACGATCCCGGCGTTTTCCAGACCCAGCCCGTCGGTCTTGGGACGGCGCCCGATGGCCACGAGAACCGCATCGGCCGGCAGCGGATCGGGCTGGCCTTTCATGTGGACGAGCAGGCGCCCGTCGTCGTGCCTTTCCACCCGTTCCAGACCGCAGTTGAACTTGTATTCGATGCCGCGGGCCATGGTGATCTGCAGCAGTCTGTCGCGCAGCGCCGCGTCATAGCTGCGCAACACCGTCTCGCTGCGGTTGACGACGGTGACATGGCTGCCAAGGGCGTTGAAAATGCCCGCAAACTCAAGCGCGATATAGCCGGCCCCGGCAATGACCACGCGGCGCGGCAGGCTTTCCAGGTGAAACACCTCGTTCGAAGTGATGCAGTGTTCGGCACCTTCGAACTCCGGCATCACCGGCCAGGCGCCCACCGCCACCAGAATGATCCTGGCAGTGATCTCCCGTCCGCCCGACAACCTTACGCTGTGAGGCCCGGTGATCGTCGCGCGTTCGAGAAAATGCTCGACCTGGTTGGAGTCGAGCGTGCTGGTATAGGCCGCGTTCAGCCGATCGACGTCCCTGGCCACCGCATCGCGCAAGGTTGGCCAGTCGAACGTCATCTTCTCCACGGTCCAGCCGTAATTGGCCGCGTCCTGCAGTTCCTCGGCAAAATGCGAACCATAGACGAGCAGTTTCTTGGGCACGCAGCCGCGGATCACGCAGGTTCCGCCGATGCGATACTCTTCGGCAATGGCCACTTTCGCGCCATATCCCGCAGCGATGCGGCTGGCGCGTACGCCGCCCGATCCGGCTCCGATCACGAACAGGTCATAATCGTAAGCGGGTTCCTGCATGACACGGGCCTTTCACGGGGCAGAGCGATACCGGCGCCGGATATGGCGACGAAGCCGGCCCGGCGCCAGCCCTTCATCGGCGCAAAATCCATCAGGCCGGCAAATGTCAGGCCGCGCCGATCCCGGCCTCGGCAAGCAGCGCTTCGGTGCTGGCGTCAAATCCCTCGCCGCCCCCGGCGTCGATCTTCTTTGCAATCGCCTTGCCCAGTTCCACACCGAACTGATCGAACGGGTTGATGCCCAGAACCATGGCCGACGCGAAAACGCGATGCTCGTGAAAAGCGATGAGCGCCCCTAGCGTTGCGGGATTGAGATCGTCGCACAGGATCGTGGCCGAAGGGCGATTGCCGGGATAGGCGCGCGCGCCGTCGTGGCTCGCCTGGCCCGCCATCAAGGCTGCCCCTTGCGCAAAGCAGTTGGACAGCAGGATCTGGTGATGCACCGGGTCGAGATCGTGGCCCGGCACTTTCACCGCCAGAAAATCGACCGGGATCAGATGCGTGCCCTGATGCAACAACTGGAACACGGCGTGCTGCGCGTCGGTGCCCACCCCGCCCCACGTCACCGGCGCGCTGGGCCGGTCAAGCGGCGAACCGTCGGCAAGCACGCGCTTGCCGTTCGATTCCATTTCAAGCTGCTGCAGATAGTCGGGCAGCAGCGCCAGCCGCTCGTCATAGGCGAAGACCGCGCGGGTCTGGCATTTCATCGCCTGGGCATAGAACAAGTCGGCAAAGGCGGCGCGGATCACCACGTTTTCGCCGATCGGGGCGTCGCGAAAATGCTCGTCCATCGCGCGCGCGCCGTCGAGAAACGCGGCGAACGCTTCGTTGCCCAGCGCCAGCGCCACCGGAAACCCGATGGATGACCACAGCGAGTAGCGCCCGCCGACCGTTTCGGAAAAGGGCAGGATACGGGTTTCGTCAACGCCCCATTCCACCGCCTTTTCAGGCGCCGCGGTCAAGGCCACGATCCGGCCATAGGGATCGGCCACGCCGCCTTCGCGCAACCATTCCAGCGCGCTCGCGGCATTGGTCATGGTTTCGGTGGTGGTAAAGGTCTTGGAAGCGATAGCGATCAGCGTCGTGGCCGGATCGCATTGCTTCATGGCCGCTTCCAGCGCGCAGCCATCGATGTTGGAAACCACGTGCACGGCCACTTTGGCTTCGTCGCGTGCCAGGGCGTCTATCGCCAGCGCCGGGCCAAGCGCCGAACCGCCGATGCCGATATGGATCAGGCTCTTGACCTCGCCCAGCACGCCTTCGTGGATGGCATCGACCAGAAGCGCCATCCGGGCATGCAGGGCCTGCGCTTCTTCCACGCTGGCTTCGGCCCCCACGCCGCGCTGCGCGGTGTGTTCGGCGGCGCGCCCTTCGGTATTGTTGATTTTCGCGCCCGACAGCAGCGCGTTCCGCTTGCCCGCGAAATCCGCCGCATTGGCCAGTTCGCGCAGAACGGCCTCTGCCGGTGCGGAAAGATGAGTCTTGGACCAGTCGAAGCGAATCGGGCCGCCCGGAAGGTCGAGCGTCGTCGCATAGCCATCAAGGCGCGCAGGATCGGCGAAAAGCGCGGAAAGCGTCGGCACTTCCAGCGCCTCAAGCGCCCGCCACAGCGCGGCGCGTTCGTTTGCTGCGTCCTGTCCTGCCATTGTATGCTGTCCTCTGCGCGGTTGCGGGATGCCCTGTCATGCCCGCTTGCGCACGATCTTCCAACCCGGGACATCGCTCGACGAACGCATCGTGCAAACGCTTTGACCTGGCGCTATGGCACGTGCATTCCCGCTTGACGGATGCCTTGACCCTCCACATGACCCATCCGATGAATCAGACGCCCGAACCCACCGGCTCCCCCGAAGAAACGCCCGCAGGCCCGGCCCCCGCGGCACCGCCGGCGAAGAAACAGAAAAAGGAAGACAGTTTTCCGGTCTTTCTGGTGAAGCTGGTGCTGATCGTGGCGATCTTCCGCAGCTTCTTCTTTTCGCCGTTCAACATTCCTTCGGAATCGATGCTGCCCCGCCTGGAAAACGGCGATTATCTGCTGGCTGCAAAATGGCCCTACGGGTTTTCCAGCTATTCCCTGCCGTTCAGCCTGCCGCTTCTGCCCAGGCGCATTCTCGCCAGCCAGCCAAATCGGGGCGACGTGGTGATTTTCAAAGCGCCACCGGGCAATGACGTGGATTACATCAAGCGCGTGGTCGGCGTTCCGGGCGATACGGTGCAGATGATCGGCGGCGTGCTGCATCTCAACGGCAAGGCCGTGCCCAAAGTGAAAGTGGTCGATTTCGTCATCCCGGTCTCGGCCAACACCGATTGCATCTCGCCCGATTTCGCGGTGACCGAGGCCGATGGCAGGCAGACCTGCCACTATCCGCAGTTTCAGGAAACGCTGCCCGGCGGCAGGACGTACAAAGTGCTCGATCTGGGCTATCGCCCGCAGGACGATACGCCGCCGGTGATCGTGCCGGAAGGCAAGCTGTTCCTGATGGGCGACAATCGCGACAATTCGATGGATAGCCGCTTCCCCGCGATCGAAGGAGGCGGCATCGGCCTGGTGCCGCAGGACAACCTGGTAGGCCGCGCCACGATCGTGATGTGGTCGACCGACGGTTCCGCGAACTGGTTCCTCCCCTGGACCTGGTTCACGGCGCTGCGCTGGCACCGCATCGGGGGCACGTTCTGACCACCTCGCTGTCCCCCGATACCGCCGCTTTCCTGGCGGAACTGACGGCCGCACCAGTCAGCCAGCCCACTCTCTGGCTCGACGCGCTTACCCACGGTTCGCTGGGCGAGGCACGCGATTACCAGCGTCTGGAGTTCCTGGGCGACCGCGTGCTGGGCCTGGCCGTGGCCGAATGGCTGCACGAAGACAGCGATGCCGCCGAAGGCAAGCTGTCGCAGCGGCTGAACGCGCTGGTCAGCCGTGAGACCTGCGCCGATGTCGCGCGCGCGCTGGGCGTCCCGGCGCATATCCGCCTGGGCAAGCAGGCGCGCGACGATGGCGGCATCGAAAGCGACAATATCCTTGGCGACGTGATGGAAGCGCTGATCGGCGCCCTGTTCCTGGAACGCGGCTTTGCCGCCGCACGTGATTTCGTGCGCCGCTGCTGGGACAAGCCGATGCGTGCCGGCGCGGGGCAGCGCAAACATCCCAAGGCAGCGTTACAGGAATGGGCCGCAGGCAACCGCCGCCGCCCGCCTGTCTATACCCTGATCGGCCGCGAAGGGCCGGATCACGCCGCAACGTTCACAGTGAGCGTGGAAGTGAAAGGCGTGGGTCTTGCCCAGGCGCGCGGATCGAGCAAACAGGAAGCCGAAACGGCGGCCGCGCGCGATTTTCTGATGCAGTTTGCCTGACCGACCGATCGGCATTGCCTTTGTCCGCAGCACCTGGCGCTTGTTCGCCAACGTCATAAGGTTCATTCTGGTTTGATGACAGATCCCGTTTCCAGCCCCGGCGATGCGATCGCAGACCAGTCCTGCGGGCTGGTGGCCGTGATCGGCGCGCCCAATGCCGGCAAGTCCACGCTGGTCAATGCGCTGGTCGGGCAGAAAGTCGCTATCGTGTCGGCCAAGGCGCAGACCACCCGCGCGCGCCTGATGGGCATTGCCCTGGAAGGACGTGCCCAGATCATGCTGGCCGATACGCCCGGCCTGTTCGAGCCGCGCCGCCGGCTGGACCGGGCGATGGTGAACGCGGCCTGGGAAGGCGCCAGCGCCGCCGACGCGATCCTGCTGGTGGTCGATGCCCGCAAGAAGAAGCGCGAATATCTCGAACCGATCCTGGCATCGCTGGCCACCCGGCCCGAACGCAAGATGCTGGTGCTCAACAAGGTCGATGCAACGCCCAAGGAACCACTGTTGGTCGTGGCCGAAGAATTGAGCGGTCAGGGCCAGTTCGACGAAGTGTTTTTCGTTTCCGCCCTGACCGGCGACGGCGTGCCGGAACTGAAAGCCCGTCTTGCCGCGCTGATGCCCGACGGTCCGTGGCATTATCCGGAAGATCAGGTTTCCGACGCATCGGAACGCCTGCTGGCAGCAGAGATCACCCGCGAGCAGCTATACCGCCAGTTGCACGACGAACTGCCCTATGACAGCGCGGTGCGGCCCGAAAGCTACCTGCACCGCAAGGATGGCTCGATCGAGATCCATCAGCAGATCGTGATCGCCCGCGACAGCCAGCGTGGGATCGTGCTGGGCAAAGGCGGGGCCAAGCTCAAGGCCATCGGCGAAGCGGCTAGAAAAGAGCTTTCCCAGTTGCTGGACGCGAAGGTTCATCTCTTCCTCCACGTTAAGGTGGAAGAGAACTGGGCCGAGAGCCGCGAAATCTACGAGGAAATCGGTCTTGACTGGGTCAAGTGATCGCGCTTGATCCTGCACCGGATCATACCGCGCAAGGCAACGATGACGGGACGCATGATCTTTGTAAACCAGACGATCGTCGGGGTGGCGATGCCGTTCACGCCTGCGCCGGCGGATCTGGCGGATACCGTCGTACTGGCTCTGCTTTGAACGAACCGTCGCAAATGCGGGCCTTTGCGCTGTTTTTCCTGATGGCGGTAATTCTCCGCGCGCCCTGGCTGGGCGATCCGCTGTTTCACACCGACGAACAGTTCTACCTGCTGATGGGAGACCAGTTGTGGCACGGGATGATCCCCTACGTCGACCTCTGGGATCGCAAACCGCTGGGCCTGTTCCTTATTTTTGGCTTGGCCCGGGCTTTGCCGGGGAACGGCGTGTTGGCCTATCAACTGATCGGCATTGCCGCCGCCGCGGCCACGGCGGTGGCGATCGCACGGGTTGCACGCCACGTTTCCGGGCCACGCGGCGCGATGTTCGCCGGCGCTGCCTATCTGATCTATCTGATGGCGTTCAACTGCGGCATGGGCCAGACGCCGGTGTTCTACAATCTGCCGATGATCCTGGCGGCCATGCTGGTACTCGATGCACTGGCACGCCTGCCGGAACAGACAGTGCCCGGCATGGCTCCCCCGCACGACCCGGCCCTGATGCGGCGCGGCTGCACCGCCATGGCGCTGGTGGGCATTGCCCTGCAGATCAAGACGAGCGTGGTGGTGGAAGGCAGCGGATTCGGCGTCATGCTGCTGTGGGCGGCATGGCGGGCGGGCTGGAACGTTCCCCGTATCGCCCTCGCCGCGACGGTCTGGATAGCGCTGGCCCTGCTGCCCACCGCCATAACCTTTGCCGCCTATGCCGCAGACGGCCAGGCGAATGCATTCATCGTTGCCAACTTCTTCTCGATCCTCGGCCGCGGGCAGGATTGGGGCGAAGCGTCGTTCCGCCTGTTCAAAGTGGCGGTCGCCCTTACCCCGTTCTACGTCGCCCTGGTCCTTGGCCACCGGATGCGCACGGCCCGGCCCGGCAACACCCCGGTTCGCCGGGCCTTGTGGCTGTGGCTCGGCTTCGCGGTCGTCGGCGTGCTCGCGCCGGGCACCTGGTACGATCATTATGCCGCGCCCGTGCTTATCCCGCTGGCCCTTCTGGCCGCGCCGGCGCTCGACGGCACCTGTCGCCGGACCGGCCGGCTGCGCCGCGTGCTGTTCATCGTGGGGTTGGGCGCAGGCCTGGGGGCCACGGCCGTGCAGGCCCAGAAGTTCGGATCGAACACCGATCTCGATCGTGCGGCATCGGCGATCCGTCCCTATATCCGTGCCGGCCATTGCCTCTATGTCTATGACGGGGACAGCGCGCTTTACAGTGCAACCGGATCGTGCCTGCCCACCCGCTATGCCTTTCCCGCGCACTTATCCAGCCGCTTCGAGGAACACGCGCTGGGTATCGACACGCTGACCGAAGTGCAGCGGATCATGGCCAGCCGCCCCGGCGCGGTCGTGATCAACGAGGCGCCCGATCCTTATGCGCCAAACCTGCGCACCCGCGCCATGGTGCTGCAAACCCTTTCGCGTCATTATGCGCGCGTCGCCACGCTGAACCTGGGCACCCGCTCCTTCGGCCTGTTCGTGCCGCGCCACGGCGCCTGACGCGCCCGGGGCCTTTGCCGTCCGGCGCGGAAAGCAGGCCTTATTCGGCCGCGACCTTCTTCTTTCTGACAGCGGGGGCTTTGGGCGAAGCACCGTCTTTCTTTGCTGCCGCCTTTGCTGCCGCTTTGCCGGGCGCGGCGGGCTTCCTCGCCGCGACTTTCTTTTTCCCCTTGGCCGGAGCCTTGGCCGCGCGCTCGTCGATCAGCGCGACCGCTTCCTCGGCCGTAAGGCTTTCCGGCTGCTTGTCGCGCGGCAGCGTGGCATTGGTCGTTCCATCGGTGACATAAGGGCCGTAACGCCCCGCCATCAGCTTGATCTCTCCGCCAGAAACGGGATGCGCCCCAAAGGTCTTGAGCGGTTCGGCCGCTGTCCGGGCGCCCCGCCCTCCAGCCCCGTTGGCCGCTTCGGCAAGGCGCACCACGGCCGCATTCATGCCGGTGTCGAAAACCTCTGCGGTCGATTTCAGGCGGGCATACTTGCCGTCATGCGCCAGATAGGGGCCGTAACGCCCGATCGCGGCAGTGATCGGCTTGCCGGTTTCGGGATGCATCCCCACTTCGCGCGGCAAGCTCAACAGCTTCAGTGCCCAGTCCAGATCCAGTTCGGGAATGTCTTTGGGAATGGAGGCACGCTTGGCCTCGCTCCCCTCGCCAAGCTGGATGTACGGGCCGAAGCGGCCGGATCGGCGGGTTATCTCAAGGCCGCTTTCCGGGTCCTTGCCCAGCGCTCCATCCTCACCCTCGCCGCCTTCCCCGTTGCCGCCGGGCTGGGCGAATTTGCGGGTGAACTTGCACTCGGGATAGTTGGAACAGGCGATGAAAGCCCCGAACCGGCCGCCACGCAGCGACAGGCGCCCCACGCCGCATTTCGGGCATTCGCGCGGATCGTGTCCGTCGGCGCGTGGCGGGAACAGGTACTCTTCCAGGAAAACATCCAGCTCGGCGGTCACCTCGCTGGGCTTCTTCTCCATCACTTCGTCAGACTTGGGTTTGAAATCGCGCCAGAATTCCGCCAGCACCTGCTTCCACGCGGCGCGACCGCCAGACACATCATCCAGCTCGTCCTCCATTCCGGCCGTGAAGTCATAGGCCACATAGCGCTCGAAGAATCGTTCGAGAAACGCGGTCAGCATGCGCCCGCTTTCCTCGGCAAAGAACCGGTTCTTCTCGATCCGCACGTAGTTGCGGTCTTTCAGCACCTGGAGCGTGGCGGCATAGGTTGAAGGCCGCCCGATGCCCAACTCCTCCAGGCGCTTGACCAGGCTCGCTTCGGAATAGCGAGGCGGCGGCTGCGTGAAATGCTGCGCGGCGTCGACCCCGTGCTTGACCGGACAATCGCCCTTGTTCAGCATCGGCAGCAGGCTGCTCTCGTCATCGTCGGCATCGGGTTTCTGATCGCGGCCTTCTTCGTAAACCGCCAGGAAGCCCGGAAATTTCACCACCTGGCCGGTGGCGCGCAATTCGTGCCTGCCCGTCCCTTCGCGCAAAGTCACGGTGGTGCGCTCGATCGCGGCCGAGGCCATCTGGCTGGCCAGCGCACGCTTCCAGATCAGATCGTATAGCCGCGCCTCGTCGCCGCTGCCGTGGCGATCGCGCATGAAATCGGTGGGGCGGATCGCCTCGTGCGCTTCCTGGGCGTTTTTCGCCTTGGTTTCGTAAAGGCGGGGCTTTTCGGGCAGGAAATGCCCGTTATAGCGCTCGGAAATTGCCCGGCGGGCAGCGTCGATGGCGCTCGGGTCCATCTGCACGCCATCCGTTCGCATGTAAGTGATGGCGCCCGCTTCATACAGTGTCTGCGCCACGCGCATCGTATGGCTGGCTGAAAAGCCCAGCTTGCGCGCAGCCTCCTGTTGCAGGGTCGACGTGGTGAACGGCGGCGACGGATTGCGCCGCGTGGGGCGTACGTCAACTTCTTCCACCCGGAACGTGGCCGCTTCCACCGCCGCTCGCGCCGCCATCGCGCTGCCTTCGTCGCCAAGCGAAAGACGATCGAGCTTGGCGCCGTCGTACTTGACGAGCCGCGCCACGAAAGCGGTGCCGTCGTGTTCCATCCGCGCGACGACCGACCAGTATTCCTGTGCCTTGAACGTCTCGATCTCGCGCTCGCGCTCCACAATCAGGCGCAAGGCCACCGATTGCACCCGCCCGGCAGACTTGGCCCCCGGCAACTTGCGCCACAAGACCGGCGAAAGCGTGAAGCCGAACAGGTAATCCAGCGCACGGCGCGCCAGATAGGCATCGATCAGATCCTGATCGAGATCGCGCGGCGCGGTCATCGCCGATGTCACCGCCTGCTTGGTGATGGCGTTGAACGTGACCCGGGAAACGGCCTTGGGCAGCGCGCGCCGCTTGGCCAGAAGCTCGCGCACGTGCCAGGAAATCGCCTCTCCCTCGCGGTCGGGGTCGGTCGCCAAAATCAGGCCGTCGGCCTCTTTCGCGGCATCGGTGATCGCTTTCACGCGCGATTGCTTGTCGCCGTAAAGCTCCCAATCCATGGCAAAGTCTTCGTCCGGGCGCACCGACCCGTCCTTGACCGGCAGATCGCGGATATGGCCGTACGAGGCCAGGACCTTGTAACCGGGGCCCAGGTATTTTTCGATGGTCTTGGCCTTGGCCGGGGATTCTACGATGACAAGCTGCATGGCGACTGGCGAAGCGTCCTTACGCGTATACGTACGTGCGAGGGTGGAGGCGGGTGGCCCGTCGCGTCAAGACCCGCGTTTCACGATTTGCTCAGGCAAGCGAAACGCGTCCCCCGGCGTGGCGAACCAGGCGCCCGGCCAGTTCCAGTTCGATCAGCGCAAGCTGCACCGATCCGGCCGGCGCGCCGCTCTGCCGCACGATTTCATCCACCGCCACCGGTGCCGTGCCCAGCAAGGCGGCAATATCGGCGGGCGCGTCATCGGCCAGGGCATCGGCATCCATGGGCAGCGTCGGCGGTTCGTGGAAGGTGGAGCGCGGCGTGCCGGTGAAGCTTTCCAGCAGTTCGATCACGTCTTCCGGGGTTTGCACCAGAACCGCGCCGTCACGGATAAGCTGGTTGCAGCCTTGGCTACGCGTATCGAGCGGAGAGCCGGGAATGGCCATGATCTCGCGTCCCGCCTCTGCTGCCAGGCGCGCGGTGATCAGCGACCCGGATCTGGGTGCGGCTTCCACCACCACGGTGCCGGCGCACAGGCCCGCAATGATGCGATTGCGGCGCGGGAAATGGCGCGCCTGTGGCTCGGTGCCCGGGGGCATCTCCGCCAGCAGGATGCCTTGCGCCGCGATCTGGGCCTGAAGATCTGCGTTTTCAGGCGGATAGCTAGTGTCGAGGCCGCCCGCGATCACGCCGATCGTGCCGCCGCCCCGTGCCGCCGCGCTGGATACCAGCGCACCTTTGTGCGCCGCCGCGTCCACCCCGCGCGCCAGGCCGGATACGACGGCAAAACCGGCCGCTGCCAGCGCCGCGCCGAATTCGCGCGAAAGGCGCATCGCCCCGGCAGAGGCATTGCGTGCGCCCACCAGTGCCACGGCCGGCCGCGCGAGCAACGCCGCGTCGCCACGCATGGTCAGGATCGGTGGCGGTGCGTCGGTCTGCCGCAACAGGGCGGGATATTGCGGCGAATCGTGAAAAAGATAACGCCCGCCCAGCGCGCGCACCTTTGCCGTCTCGGCCGCCACGCGCGCGGCATCGGCAGGTCGATAGGGGGCGCCCCCACGCGCCGCCAGACCGGGCAAGGCCTCCACCGCCGCGCCCGCCGTGCCGAAGCGACGCAGCAACTGATAATAGGAAACCGGCCCCACGTTGGGCGAGCGCAGCAGGCGCAGCCGCGCCATTGCCTCGTCGGCGGAAAGCGTCGCTGCCGGGATTTCGTCCATGCCGGCCGTCATGCCCCGCTTTCGCCTCGGCTTTTCTTCCCGCCCACTTTCGGCTCCGTACCGGCAAGAAGGCGGGCGATATTGGCGCGATGGAGGAACACCACCAACACCGCGATCAGCACCAGCACCATGGCATGGCGGGCGTTACCGGTGGCCAGCGCGGCAAGCGGCGCGACGCATGCGGCCGCCATTCCGCCGACCGAGGAAATCCGCACCAGGGCCAGCACGCCCAGCCACACCGCCGCATAGGCAAGACCGATCGGCCATGCCAGGCCCAGAGCCACGCCCATCGTGGTGGCGACGCCTTTGCCGCCCTTGAACCGCAGCCAGACCGGAAAGCAATGGCCGAGCACCGCCGCCAGCGCCACCGGCCCTTCGCTGCCGGGCACCAGCGCCCGTGCCAGCCACACCGCAGCCGCACCTTTGAGCAGATCGAGCAGCAGTGTCGCGGCCGCCAGCCCTTTGCGCCCCGTGCGCAGGACATTGGTGGCGCCGATATTGCCCGATCCGATGGCACGCAGATCGCCCACGCCGGTTGCGCGGGTAAGAATCAGGCCGAACGGGATCGAGCCGAGCAGATAGGCGAGCGCGCAGGCGGCAAGGACGAAATAGTGGGTCACGCTGCCGCTCTTAGCCGCGCGCGCAGCCATCCGGAAGGTGGCACAAGGCGGCAGGCCTTCCCTTTTTGCCACCACTATCGCTAGAACCGCGCCGATGAATGCCACAGCCTCCGTTCCCGCCGTGCCGCCATCGGCCGATGCGCCGATCCTTCTGTTCGATTCCGGCGTGGGCGGGCTGTCCGTTCTGGCCAGGCTGCGCCAGGTTCTGCCCCAGGCGCCGGTCATCTATGTGGCCGACAATGCCGGCCTGCCCTATGGCACCAAGACCGAGGCACAGATCGCTGCGCGCGTTTCGGGGCTGCTGGGCCGGCTGACCGAGCGGCTGCGACCGCGCCTGGTCTGCATTGCCTGCAATACGGCTTCCACGATCGCCCTTGCCTCGGTGCGCGATGTGCTGGAAGTGCCGATCGTCGGCACCGTGCCGGCGATCAAGCCGGCCGCTGCCATGACCAGGACCGGCGTGATCGGGCTGCTGGGCACGCAAGCCACCATTCGCCAGGGCTATGTCGATCGGCTGGAGGCCGAATTTGCGGCAGACAAGCGCCTGTTGCGCCATGGCGCGCCCGAACTGGTCGCTGCGGCCGAAGCGCGGCTGCGCGGGCACATCGCCGATCCAGCCGTCTTTGCCCGCGCGGCAGAGGCCCTGCACGATCAGGACGGCGGCCGCGCCATCGATACGGTCGTGCTTGCCTGCACGCATTTCCCGCTGATCGAGCCGGAACTGGCGCAGGCATTCGGCCCGGGCGTGCGCTTTGTCGATGGTTCGGACGGCATTGCCCGGCGGATCGCCTTTCTCACCCAGGGCCAGGCCTTTGCCCGGCGTGCGGCCGATATCGCACTGTTTACCCTTATGGACGATGCGGTTGCGGAACTGGCTCCGGTCCTCTCGGGCTATGGGCTTGCGCTCGGGGGTAAGGCCTGAAGCCCGGGGGCGGCGGCCGCTTTTGCGCTTATCCGATACCGAAGTATGACAGCCCCGATCACAGATGGCGCAAAAGTCACTTGGCAAGACTTCGTCTGGGAGAGTAGAAGCCCGATCAAATGATCGCGCCGGATGCTTATGAGGAAAGGCCGCGAACAAAGGACGGGATTAACCAGGATCAGCCCAGGTCGTTCATCGCTGGGCGGGTTCGATTGCGGTAAAGCGGCAGGAAAACCTGGCAAGGATACGGCCGCCCGGCCGCGCTTCCAAGCAGAGCGATCCGGGCGTGAAGGAGCAGCAGGCAGTGAATTACGACCAGATTTTTGATGCTGCCATCGATCGCCTGCATTCCGAAGGTCGTTACCGTGTTTTCATCGATATCCTGCGCAACAAGGGCGCCTATCCCAACGCGCGCTGCTTTGCCGGCCACAACGGCCCCAAGCCCATCACCGTCTGGTGTTCCAACGATTATCTCGCCATGGGTCAGCACCCCAAAGTCGTCGCCGCCATGGAAGAAGCGCTGCACGACGTCGGGGCCGGTTCGGGCGGCACCCGCAATATCGGCGGCAACACGCATTATCACGTCGATCTCGAGGCTGAGCTGGCCGATCTGCATGGCAAGCAGGGGGCATTGCTGTTTACGTCGGGGTATGTTTCCAACGACGCGACGCTGTCGACCCTGGCCAAGATCCTGCCCGGCTGCGTGATCTTTTCCGATGAACTGAACCATGCCAGCATGATCGCCGGCATCCGCAACTCGGGGGCGGAGAAACGTGTTTTCCGCCATAACGACGTCGAACACCTTGAGCAGCTTCTGGCCGAGACCGACCCGGCGCTGCCCAAGCTGATCGCGTTCGAAAGCGTCTATTCGATGGATGGCGACGTGGCGCCGATCCACGCGATCTGTGACCTGGCCGAAAAGTACAACGCGCTCACCTACATCGACGAGGTGCACGCGGTGGGCATGTACGGCCCGCGCGGCGGCGGCATTACCGATCGCGACGAGGCAGCCCACCGCATCGACATCATCGAAGGCACGCTGGGCAAGGCCTTTGGCGTGATGGGCGGATATATCGCCGCTGACAGCCGGATCATCGACGTGATCCGCTCCTATGCCCCCGGCTTCATTTTCACGACCTCGCTTTCGCCCGTCCTGGTCGCCGGCGTGCTCGCCTCGGTGCGCCATCTCAAGTCCTCGAGCGTGGAACGCGAGGCCCAGCAAGCCGCCGCCGCGACGCTCAAGCGCCTGTTCCGCGATGCCGGGCTGCCGGTGATGGACAGCACCACGCATATCGTGCCGCTGATGGTGGGCGATCCCGTTCGCGCCAAGAAGGTATCCGACATTCTTCTGGCCGAATACGGCGTCTACGTGCAGCCGATCAATTTCCCCACCGTTCCCCGCGGCACCGAGCGTTTGCGCTTCACCCCTGGGCCTGCCCATACCGAGACAATGATGGAAGACCTGACGCGCGCTCTGGTCGAGATCTGGGAGCGACTCGAACTGGAAACGGCGCAACGCCGGGCGGCCTGATTCGATCTGCCGACGCAAGCAGGGAAATGGCGCGTCGAGCGCGCGCCCTGGCCATCCATCCCTGCTGTAAAATATTGGCGCACCGATAACGCCCGCCCTCCGCCGTACGTTCGGCATGTCCGTGCTGCATTATGACGGTTTGCGTCTCCAATTAACAAATCATAATGTAGTGTAACATAAACACAACAGCCTGGTAAGCTATGGAAGAAATTCCATAAAATTGTTGCATTCGAACATCTGTGCGTCAAATTTAGTCCCACATGTAACAACATGAGGGCTTTATGATCGCGATGTCCTTCTCGCAGCGCCGTCTGCGCGCTTTGGCTGCCACAGTGTCGATGGTCCTGCCGCTGGCATGGAGTGGCATGGCGCAAGCGCAATCCACCGACGCCGTACCTGCTCCACGATCCATGCCCGGCGAACCGCCAGCCCCGACGCCGGCGGAGGAAATCGTCGTCACCGGATCGCGCATCGCCAGGGCGCCGATCACCGATCAGCCGGTCGCAACACTGGACAGCACGCTGATCGAACAGCGCGGCTTTACCAACGTTGGCCAGGCATTGTTGCAATTGCCCGGTTTCGGCGTGCCCGCCAATAGTGTCGCCGGCACGCAAGGTAGCTATGGCGCCGGCCAGACGTTTGCCAACCTTTACAACCTGGGTTCGCAGCGCACGCTCACGCTGGTCAACGGCATGCGCTTCGTCAGCCCGGCGTCCTCCTCGATTTTCGGGGCCGTGGCCGGCAACCCTGTCGATCTTGGGCAGATCGCGCCCTCTCTGGTGGATAGGATCGAAGTGGTCTCGGTCGGCGGTGCGCCGATCTATGGCTCGGATGCAATCGCCGGCACTGTCAACGTCCTGCTCAAGAAGAACTATCAGGGGGCCGAACTCAATGCTTCGACCGGCATCTCGCAACATGGCGACGGGCAGAACTATAATTTTTCCGCTCTTGTTGGAAAGAACTTCGGCGAAGGCCGCGGCAATATCACCGCCAACTTCTTCTACGATCGCCAGTACGGCATCGCTGGCTATCAGCGCCCGACAAATTTCGGCGGCTCGTCCTCGTTCTTCGGCACCTCCGTTCAGCCGTCGAACTATGCCCAGCAGCTTTATGGCGGTGGGCAGCGCTACAACGTCTTCACCAACACCGGCATGCCCATGGTCAGCGACAGCCTGCCCGTTCTGAGCGGGCAGTCATTCGGGGCAATCACCAATTCCGCCGGTCAGGCGCTCTATTTCAACCGTTCGGGCCAGTTGGTTCCGTTCGGCAATGGCCAGTTGACCGGTAGCAGCCTCTATCAAGCCGGCGGGGACGGTTTCGCGATCAGCGATTACAGCAATTTCCTGGTCGATTCGGAACGCTATCAGGGCACCGTGCTGGCACACTACGATTTCAGCGACAATATCCATTTCAACGGCGAAGTCTGGTTCAGCCGCAACTATGCCACGAACGTGGCGGACCAGCCGTTCTACAATACGGCGTTATTCGCGAACGCCGGTGAGACCAACGGAAACCTCGTTCTCAGCACGGCCAATCCCTATCTGAGCGCTGCCGATCGTGCGACGATTATCAGCAACCTTGCAGCAGCGGGACAGGACACCGGCACGTTTTACCTCGCCCGCGCGAATACCGATCTTGCCACCGGCGCGTTCCGTACCGGCACTGATCTCTTGCGGTTCGTGGGTGGCGTGAGTGGCGATTTCACGCTTGGCGACCGCAAGTTCTCTTGGGAAATCAATGCGACTTATGGCCGTGTCATATCTCGCACAACATCGCGTGAAATCGTGACCCAGAATTACAACAATGCACTCAATGCCACTACCGATGCCAGCGGCAACATTGTGTGCGCCCCGGGCTATACCAATTCGCCTTATCCCACGATCAGCAGCACTTGTGCGCCGCTGAACGTTTTCGGCGTGAATCAGGCAAGCCAGGCGGCACGGGATTACATCACGGCGATCGCCCAGACCCGCCAGATCAACAAGCAGTCCGACATTATCGCCGATATCAAGGGCGACATGTTCAAGCTGCCGGGCGGATTGGTCAAGTTCGTGCTAGGGTACGAACGCCGCTATGAAAGCGCCAGTTTCGAACCTGGCGCCTTTTACAGAGGTCAGGACAATGGCGATGGCACCCGGACGCAGTACGGCAACTCCATCCCGATCGAGGCTGTCGCGGGCAGCTACTACACCAACGAAGGATTCGCAGAACTCGATCTGCCGGTCATTTCGGCCGACAACAACGTGCCGGCGGTCTACCGGCTCGATCTCAATGCTGCCGGGCGTTACGTGAACAACAGCATGACCGGCGGGTTCTGGACCTATACCGGCGGCGCCACCTATGCCCCGGTTCAGGCGCTGACATTGCGCGGAAACTATACCCGATCGTTCCGCGCGCCTGCCATCACCGAGCTATTTGCACCCACCAGTTCGATCTTCAACACGGCCGACGACCCCTGCGATGCCCGCTTCATCAATCAAGGTCCCAACCCGACGCGGCGCGCGGCAAACTGCGCAGCGGCCGGCCTTCCCGCCAACTTCACGTCGAATGTAGCCGATTACACGGCCCAGGGTACTTCGGGCGGCAATCCCAATCTGCAGAACGAAGTGGCAAACAGCTGGACTATTGGCGGGGTCTTCCAGCCCAGCTTCATACCCGGTCTTTCGATCACCGCGGATTACGTGAACATCAAGCTCCGCAACAAGATCGAGAACCTGGGCCTGACTGACCTGATGAACGCCTGCTATGACTCGGCCACCGGATCGAGCAGCTACTGCAACACCTTCACCCGCGACGCCAACGGCCAGGTGACCAGCTTTACCGAGGGGAATTACAACATTGGGCTGGAAGTGTTTCGCGGCCTGCAAACCTCAGCCAAGTTCAATCTGCCGCTCGAACGACTGGGCCTGAGGGCGTCTGCCGGCACATTGATGTTCGATTTCAATTATCTGCACACGTTCCGCCACTATTATCAGATTGGCGAGGGCGACCTGACCAGAACATCAGGCTCGATCGGCGAACCAACGGACAATTTTACGGCGACGGCAAACTACGTCACGCGCAAGTTCAACTGGCTGTGGCAGGCAACGTACTATGGCCCGTCGCGCGTTTCCGTGAATTCCGATGACTCGGTTTATGAGTATTCAAGAGTCAACGCCTATGTGCTGTTCAACACCGCGCTTGGCGTCAACGTAAACGACAGGTTCAGCATCAGGCTTAACGTGAACAACGTGTTCAACCGTAACGTGCCGTTCCCCTATCGCATTACCACCACCAGCACGACCCGCTATTTCGACGCGATCATGGGCCGGTATTTCCGTATTACGACGGGGGTGAAATTCTGAAAATCGTTCTGCGCGGAGGCCAGCCTGCCGCGCAGAATGAAAAGAGCCCTGCCGAACATCCCCGGCAGGGCTTTTCTCCTACGACGCAATTTGCCTATTCAGCGCAACGACACCACGTTGTCGCCGGCGCGCTTGGTGCGCCGGGTGCCGTTGTACTGGCTGGCCATCGGCTCGTCGGCAACGGTATAGGTTTCCACCGCTTCGAAGCCGTTGAACGCCGTCTTCATTGCCGCGCCATAGGCGCCGAGCATGCCGATCTCGATATAGTCGCCCACGCGGACGTCGGCGGGCAGCGGAAACGGCCCTTCCATATAGTCCATGTCGTCGCAGGTGGGGCCATAGAAGCTGAAATCTTCCGCCTGGACCAGTCCGCCGGCATCGATGTCCGCCCCGTCGCGCAGCAGGCGCACGGGAAAACGCCAGCCTACGTGCGCGGCATCGAACAGCGCGCCATAAGCGCCGTCGTTGATGAACAACTCGTTCTCGCGGCGCTTTTCCACGCGCACGATCATCGAGTTGTATTCGGCGCAGAGCGCACGGCCCGGCTCGCACCACAGTTCGGCCGAATAGGACACCGGCAGCGATTCGTACGTGCGGTCGATCAGCGCGAAATAGTCTTCGAGCGGCGGCGGCTCCATGCCGGGATAGACCGACGGGAACCCGCCGCCGACATCGATGATGTCCACGGTCACCGCTGCATCGACGATCGCCGCGCGAGCCTTTTCCAGAGCCAGGACATAGGCATGCGGGCTCATCGCCTGGCTGCCGACATGGAAGCAGACGCCCAGGCAATCGGCAAGCTGGCGCGTCTGCTGCAAAAGCTCGCGCGCGTCGACCAGATCGCAGCCGAATTTGGAAGCCAGGCTCAACTCGGAATGTTCCGACGAAACGCGCAGACGCACGCACAGCGTAAGGTCGCTGGCATTGCCGGTCGCTTCGCGGATCTTCTCCAGCTCGTCGAGCGAATCGAGGCTGAACGTGCGCACGCCGAACGTATGATAGGCCTCGGCAATGGCCCGCGGTGCCTTGACCGGGTGCATGAAGCACAGCGTGGCATCGGGCAGCGTTGCACGCACCAGCTTGACCTCGGCGATCGAGGCCACGTCATAATGCGTCACGCCGGCATCCCACAGCACGCGCAGGAGATCGGGCGAAGGGTTGGCCTTGACCGCATAGAGCGACTTGCCCGGAAACTTCTCGACAAAGAAGCGGGCGGCGCGCGCAGCTGCATGCGGGCGGTTCAGAATGGCGGGTTGGTCAGGCGCGGTGGCGCGAACTACAGCCCGTGCATCAGGATGAATGTGCAACTCAAGGGACCCCCAAACGGAACGTTGAACAAAAGCTGCCTTGCGGTTTGGAAGTCCCCATGGGGCAGCGAGGAAGCGCTAAATAAGGCGAAGGGGGGGAACTTCAAGCGAAAAAATTCCCGTTTCACAAATCTGTCACATTCGCTTCCGCCGATCGGCGCGGCCAAGCCCCGGCCAGTCGCAGGGGATCAGTTGATGGAAACGCTCAAAATTTTGATTTTCAATGCTATTTCCCCATCAGCTCAAGCGATCGCGAAAATCTTCGTAAGCGAACTTGCGGACGAGATCGAGCTGGTCGCTGGCGCTGTCCCACAGCCAGATCGAAGGCAACGGGACGCCGTTGAACGTGGTGGTCTTGACCATCGAGTAATGCGCCTGATCCAGAAACGCGAAACGCGTGCCTGGCTCGGCCGGCACGCTCATCCGGTAGTCGCCGATCACGTCGCCGGCGAGGCACGACGGCCCGCCCAGCCGTACCGGGGCGTCCCCTGCCCCGTCCTCGTATTCGTCGATCGGCAGTTCGCCGAGCATCGCGGGGCGATAGGGCGCCTCGATCACGTCGGGCATGTGACAGGTGGCGGATATGTCGGTGATGGCGATATCCATGCCGTTCCAATGCCGATCGAGTATCGTGCCCACCAGAATGCCGGCGTCGAGAGCCACCGCTTCTCCCGGCTCGAGATAGATCTCGCAGCCGGTTCGCGCCTTGGCATCGCGCAGAAATTCCACCAGATCGTCACGCTGGTAATCGGCCCGCGTCACGTGGTGGCCGCCACCGAAGTTAAGCCAGGTCAACCGGTCCAGAAACGGTGCGATACACGGATGAAGCGCGTCCCAGGTGCGGCGCAGCGGCGCGAAGTCCTGCTCGCACAGGGTGTGGAAATGCAGGCCCGAAACGCCTTCCAGATGCTCGGCACGCAACTGGTCCACCGGAAAGCCCAGCCGGGAATGCGGCGCGCAAGGATCATAGCGCGGCACTTCGCCCTCGGCATGGAGCGGATTGATGCGCAGGCCCACGTCGAAACGCTTGCCGGCGGCACGCGCCGCTTCCAGCACGGGCGCGAACCGCGCGATCTGGAACGGTGAATTGAAAATGACGTGATCGGAAAGCGCGCAGATCTCGGGCAGGTCCTCTGCCTTGTAAGCCGCGCAATAAGTGGCGATCTCGCCCCGGTAATGCTCGGCCGCCAGCTTGGCTTCCCACAAGCCGGACGTGCACACGCCATCGAGGTACTCGCCCACGATCGGCGCCACCTGCCACATCGAAAAGGCCTTGAGCGCGGCGAGCACTTTGATGCCCGCGCGATCGCGGATGTCGGCAAGCGTCGCCAGATTGCGGCGCAATGCCTGGACATCCACGACGAATGCGGGGCTATCGACCCGCCCCAGGTCGAAATGGGCAAAGGCGCCCGGATCGCCGGCTCTGGTTTCCACTGGATACTGGCCTTTCATTTGGCAGGAATGGCAACGCGCCACGCCAGCAGTCGATCAGGGCGATCCCGCAAGACCTGGTCGGGCGATCAGAACGGCAGCGGCCCCGCCAGTTCCTTCACCTGCCAGGGCAGCCCGTGCCGGTTGAGCATGTCCATAAACGGATCGGGATCGAGTTGTTCGATGTTGAACACCCCTTCCCCCTTCCACAGCCCCTGCACCACCAGCGCCGCGCCGATCATCGCCGGAACACCGGTGGTATAGCTGATCGCCTGGTTGCCGGTTTCGGCATAGGCCTCTTCATGATCGCAGATGTTGTAGATGTAGAACGTCTTTTCGACGCCATCCCTGGTGCCCGTGGCAATATCGCCGATGTTGGTCTTGCCCTTGGTCGTCGCGCCGAGCGAGGCCGGTTCCGGCAGCACGGCCTTGAGGAACTGGAGCGGAACGATTTCCTTGCCTTCATAGACGACCGGATCGATCCGCGTCATGCCCACGTTCTGCAGCACGGTGAGATGGGTGATATAGGCATCGCCGAACGTCATCCAGAACCGGATCCGCTCGATTTCCGGCAGATGCGTCTTCAGGCTTTCGATTTCCTCATGATACATGAGATACATGTTCTTGGGGCCGACCCCTTCGAAATCGAATTGCTGGCGAATGGTCAGGGCCGGGGTTTCCACCCATTCGCCGTTCAGCCAGTGACGCGCCGGGGCGGTCACTTCGCGGATGTTGATTTCGGGGTTGAAGTTGGTGGCGAAAGCCTGGCCATGGTCGCCGCCGTTGCAATCGAGAATGTCGAGCGTGCGGATCGTGTCGAGCTTGTGCTTCTTGAGCCACGTGGCGAAGACAGACGTGACGCCCGGATCGAAACCCGATCCCAGGAGAGCCATCAGACCCGCTTCCCTGAACCGGTCCTGATAGGCCCACTGCCATTTGTATTCGAACCGGGCCTCGTCGCGGGGCTCGTAGTTGGCAGTGTCCATGTAATGGACGCCCCCCGCCAGACAGGCATCCATGATGGCAAGATCCTGATAAGGCAACGCCAGGTTGACGACGAGCACCGGGTTCACTTCGCGGATCAGGGCGGTTGTGGCCGCCACGTCGTCCGCGTCGATCTGATAGGTGGCAATATCGACGCCGGTGCGTTCCTTTACCGAGGCGGCGATCGCATCGCACTTGCTCCTGGTGCGGCTGGCAAGCGCGATACCGGTAAAGATATCGGTATTCATCGCCATCTTGTGAACCGCGACCGAGCCGACGCCGCCGGCGCCAATCACAAGAACCTGAGCCATGGTCACTCCATCATTCGCAAAAACAGGGTATCGGCCCGCCCGGTATGGGCCGGGCGGCCGTGGCACGCCGCAATAGGACAAGGAAATGACAAACCCAAGTCCTCATTCATGCCGCGGGCTGCGCGCCAAAGCGGCATTCGTCCGCTGCCCGGCGGCGGTTTTCCGCGCATCCCGCCAAAATTGCCATATAACCGCAACGCCACTGCCTTAAAACCGCCGCAACCCTTTCGAACGTGAAAGACAAGCTTATGGAATTGCAAAAGAATCGGGCGGATACCAATAGCAGCAACCCGATCACCCGCTCCGTCGTCCGCAAGGGTACGGGCGTGGCTCACCGCTTGCTTGACCACGCGTTCGCCTTTGCCTTTCGCGGCCTCGTCTATGCCCAGATCTGGGAAGACCCGGAAGTGGACATGGAGGCTTTGCAGATCCGCCCCGACAGCCGCATCGTGGCGATCGCCAGCGGCGGCTGCAACGTGCTATCGTATCTGGTGGCCGATCCCGAAAGCATCACGGCCGTCGATCTCAACACGGCGCACATCGCGCTCAACAAGCTCAAGCTTGCGGCCGCGCAGGGCCTGCCCGATCATGCGCAGTTCCACCGCTTTTTCGCCCAGGCCGACAGCCCGGCCAATATCGCCGCCTATCGCCAACACCTGGTGCCCCTGCTCGACGAGCCGACGCGGCGCTATTGGGAAGGCCGCGATCTGATCGGCCGCCGGCGCATTGGCGGTTTCACCAAGGGCATCTACAAGCGGGGCCTGCTTGGCAATTTCATCGGCGTCGCCCATCTGCTGGCCAAGCTTTATCGCATCGACCTGGCCCAGATTCTCGCCGCGCCCACGCAGGAAGCCCAGCGTGCCGTTTTCGAGCGCGAGCTGGCGCCGGTGTTCGACAAGCGTTTCGTCCGCTGGCTGACCGATCAGCCCGCCGCGCTTTTCGGCCTTGGCATTCCGCCCGCCCAGTTCGACGCGCTGGCCGGCGACGAGCCGATGGCCCAGGTCCTGCGCCGCCGCCTGGAAAAGCTGGCCTGCGACTTCCCCGTCGAGGAAAACTATTTCGCCTGGCAGGCCTTTGCCCGCGGCTATGCCCGCGACAGCCAAGGGCCGCTGCCGCCCTATCTGCGCGCCGCCAACTGGGAAACCGTGCGTGCGCGGGCCGGGCGGGTCACCGTGCTTCACGCCAATTTCACGGAACATCTCGCCACTCTGCCCGATGCCTCGCGCGATCGCTATGTCCTGCTCGATGCGCAGGACTGGATGACCGACGACCAGCTCAATGCCCTGTGGCGCGAGATCACCCGCACCGCCCGCCCGGGCGCGCGCGTGCTGTTCCGCACGGCCGCCCAGCCCACGCTGCTGCCCGGCCGCGTCACGCCCGACGTGCTGGATCGCTGGACCTATCACGAAACGGCCAGCGCCGGTTTCACCGCCCGCGACCGGTCCTCCATCTATGGCGGGGTTCACCTCTACGAGCTTGACGCGTGAGCACGCTGGCAGATCTAGGGGCAGATCGAGGGGCAGATCTAGGGGCAGATCCGGGGCCAGGCTCGGGGCGCGACCATGCCGCGCTCATGGACGCGATCTATCGCCGGCAGGTGCGCATTTACGATGCCACGCGCAAATACTATCTGTTCGGTCGTGACCGGTTGATCCGCCAGCTTGACGCGCCGCCCGGCGCGCGTGTTCTGGAACTGGGCTGCGGGACCGGCCGCAATCTCGCACTGATCGCCCGGCGCTGGCCCGGCATGCGGTTGCACGGCATCGATATCTCCAACGAAATGCTGACTGCGGCATCGGCCCGGCTGGGCCATGAGGCGCGCCTTGCTCTTGCCGATGCCAGCGGTTTCGATGCGGCTGGTCTGCTCGGCACGGCGCTGTTCGACCGGGTGGTGATTTCCTTTGCCCTGTCGATGATCCCGCCCTGGCGCGAAACGATCGCCCACGCGGTCGATCTTCTTGCCCCCGGCGGATCGTTGCACATCGTCGATTTCCACGATGCCCAGGGGCTACCCGGCCCGCTCCGCCGCGCCTTGCAAGCCTGGCTCGCCCGGTTCCACGTTTCGCCCCGCGTCGATCTTGCAGAAGTCTGCCAGGCTCTTGCGGCCCATGCCGGTCTGTCGTGCACGGTGCACACCGGACGGTTTGGATATTATCGCCTGGTGGTGCTGAGCCGGCCGCGCTAATCCAACCGGCATTGCCGGGAAGGAAAGGAACGCAATGCACGCGCCAATGCTCGCGCCCGCTGCCGTGTTGGTGCTATGGTCGCTGGCGATGCTGGTATGGCTGGCCGTCGGCCGTGCCGTGGCCGTCAAGCGCATGGGCAATCCACCCAAGTTGACGCCGGGTGGGCGGGGCCAGGATCTCGACCGCATCCTGCCGCCACATGCCGTCTGGCCCTCGCACAATTACAGCCACTTGATGGAGCAGCCCACGCTGTTCTACGCCGTGTCGCTGATCCTCGCCGTGCTGGGTGCCGGGCGGGCGGACGTGGTGCTGGCCTGGGCTTATGTTCTGCTGCGCGTGATCCACTCGCTATGGCAGGCGCGGATCAATACCATTCCGGTGCGCCTGTCGCTGTTTGGCCTGTCGACGCTGTGCCTCGGCGCTCTGGCCGTGCGCGCGGCGACGCTGGCCTTGAGCGGCCGATAACCCGGCTCAGCCCCCGCGCACGAACAGGCTGGCAAGCTCGACATGGGTGGACCAGCGAAACTGTCCCACCGCCTTGAGCGCGGCAAGGCGATAACCCCCGGCTGTCAGCGTGGCTGCATCGCGCGCCCAGCTGGCCGGATTGCAGCTGACATAGACCACGCGTCCCACGGTCGATGCGGCGATCTGGGCCACCTGTTCGCGCGCGCCGGCCCGTGGCGGATCCAGCAGCACGGCGGCAAAGCGATCAAGCTCTTCGGGGCGCAGAGGATTGCGGAACAGATCGCGATGCAGCGCGTGAACCGGGCGCCCCTGCATCCGCGCCGCCGCCTGGCAGGCGAGATGCGCCTCGCGTGCAGCCTCCACCGCCAGCACCTTGGTGCCGGGTCCGGCCAGCCCGAACGCGAAAGTGCCCAGCCCGGCAAAAAGGTCGGCCACCGTTGCGGCTCCGCCCAGCCATTCGCGCGCCGCGGCCAGCAATGCCGCCTCGCCGTCGGCCGTCGCCTGCAGAAACGCATCGACCGGCAGGCTTACGGCCGTCCCGCCCAGGGTTATCGTCGTCGGATCGGGCTCCCACAGGGTTTCCGGACCATAGCCGCTGTCCAGTGCCAGCCGCGCCAGCCGGTGCGCGCGGGCAAAGTCGAGCAATGCTTCGGTGCGTGCCAGGCTGTCGGCCGCCAGCCCGGAAAAGCCCAGTGCGATGCCCTGATCGGCAAGGGTCATGGTCACGTCCACGGCCAGCTTGCGGTCCTGCCAGCTTTCCAGCAGGCCGCGCAACGGCGCCACCAGGGCGAAAAGCGCGGGAGCGATCACATGGCATTCGCGCATGTCGACGATCTTGTGGCTGCCGCTTTCACGAAAGCCCAAAACCACCCGGCGGCCGATCGCCTGCGCATGCAGGGTGGCACGACGGCGGGTGCGCGGGTGCGAAAGATGGGCCGGTGCCGGCGCACCGGGATCGAGGCCCTGTCCACGAGCCGCGCCGCGCACCCGCTCTTCAACATAGGCGCGCAAGGCGTGTTCGGACAAGTGCTGCAACTGGCATCCCCCGCAGGCCGGGAAATGGCGGCAAGGCGGATCGACGTGATCAGGCCCGTGGGTAAGCGTGCCGTCGGCTTCGAGGACATCGCCGGGGGCCGACAGGGGGACATAGCGCCCGTCGGCCGTAGCCCCCTCGCCCTTGGCGGCAACGCGCACGATCGGGGACCCCGTCATGCCAGCGCCCGTTGCACGGCGCCCGTCACGGCATGGGCCAGTTCGCCGCTGGTGAAAGCAGGCCCTGCAAGTCGGGCGGCCTCGCCATGCAGCCACAACCCTTCGCGTGCGGCACGCAGGGGATCGCGCGACACGGCAAGGCGGCTTGCCACCGCGCCCGCCAGCACGTCGCCGCTTCCCGCCACGGACAGCCACGACGGCGGGCGCGGCGCCACTGTCACGCTGCCATCTGGCGCCGCGATCAGGCTATCGGGCCCTTTGAACACGACGACGGCGCCGGTAACCCGGGCCAGCGCCACGGCGCGCGCGGGGCGACTCGCTTGGCCCGAAAGCCCGAAACGTCGCTCCAGTGCCTGCATCTCTCCCTCGTGCGGCGTCAAAACCGTCGTTCCTTCCCGCAGTTGGCCCGGCACCAGCAAGACCAGCGCATCGGCATCGATCACCAGCGGCCGGCCCGCTGCGAGTGCCGCTGCCAGCGCGGCGGCCAGGCGTTCACGCGCGGCATCGTCGCGCCCCAGCCCTGGCCCTACCAGCACCGCGGCAAAACGATCGTCGGCCAGCACCTCGTGGACAGGTTCATGGCGCACCACCAGTTCCGGCGGCACTCCCGGCAATTCTGGGTGACCGGTCAGCACTTGAACATAGCCGGCGCCCGCGCGCTGGGCCGCGCTGGCAGCCAGAAGGGCCGCCCCGGGCATGGCGCCCGCCACGATGCCCAGCAAACCGCGCCGATACTTGTGCGCGTGCGCGGCCGGGGGCGCCAGAACGGGCCGTTCCAGCACGCGTGCCGCGCCGGGCACGCCCTCGATGCCGATGTCCACCAACCGCATCGCCCCCATCGTGGCGCACGCCGGCATAGCGAAATGGGCATGCTTCCACGCGCCAAGCGCCAGCGTGAGGTGCCAATCCGGCAGGCCTTCGTTCAGGCAAGCGCCACTGTCGCTGTCCACCCCACTCGGCACGTCCACCGCGATGCGATAGGGGTGCGTTGCCGCCAGCCCGTTCAGCACAGCCAGCGCATCGGGTTGCAAAGGCCGGGTCAGGCCGCTGCCGAACAGGCAATCGACCAGCACGCCGCCATCAGGCCGCGCCGCCCCGTCGCCAATCGGCCCGGCATAGAGACTGTACGCACGCTGCGCCGCGTCGGTTCGCGGTGCGCTGTGTGCCACCACCTGCACGGGCAGGCCCGCTTCGGCCAGATAGCGTGCGATGACATAGCCATCGCCGCCGTTGTTGCCTGGCCCGCACAGCACGGTCACGCGCCGTCCGGCCGCCACGCGGCGCACCCATTCCCCTGCGCCGCGCCCGGCTCGCTCCATCAGCGCGTCAACCCCGCTGCCGGCGGTGATCAGGGCATGCTCCGCCGCGCGCATCTGCGCGACGGTCAAAACCTGCGCTTGATCAGCGTTGCTGCCGGGCATCGGCTTTCACTTTTGCCGGAAAGCGATAGCGGTCGCTTCCAACGGCCACTTCCAGGCGCCCGTCGGCCAGCCAGGCGACGCGCGCCGGCAGCACGCCATCGGCCGCCACCACGCCGCGCCCGTCATCCACTTTGAGCAGGCGCCGAAATCCGCCACCGGGATGATGCACCACCAGCAGGCGCCGCGCGCCCTCGGTCGCCGGCTCCACTTTGCAGCCATGCGCAAAGGCGGTATCGTCGTCGGTCGCGCAGTCGATCGTCACCATGGGCGTTTCCGGGGCGCCTCTTCCGCAGGCCGCCAGCGCCGCGAGCGGCAACAGGGCGCCGGCCCGACGCATCAGCCCCGCTTCAATTGCGAAAGATCGCGCACCGCCCCGCGCGAAGCGCTCGTGGTCATCGCGGCATAGGCCTGAAGCGCGACCGAGACCCGGCGCGCGCGGGGTTTGGCCGGCTGCCACGCGTCGGCACCCCTGGCTTCCATCGCGGCGCGACGACGCGCCAATTCCTCGGCCGGCACCTGCACGTCGATCGTGCGGCGGGGAATGTCTATCGCAATCATGTCCCCGCTTTCCACCAGGCCGATATCGCCGCCCTCTGCCGCCTCGGGTGAGATATGGCCGATGGAAAGGCCCGAACTGCCCCCCGAAAAGCGCCCGTCGGTCACCAGCGCGCAGGCCTTGCCCAGCCCCTTGGATTTCAGATAGCTGGTGGGATAGAGCATTTCCTGCATGCCCGGCCCGCCCTTGGGCCCTTCATAGCGGATCAGCACCACGTCGCCTTCCACCACCTGGCCGGTAAGGATGGCGGTAACCGCGGCATCCTGGCTTTCATAGACCTTGGCCGGCCCCGTGAACGTCAGGATGCTTTCGTCCACGCCAGCGGTCTTCACGATGCAGCCGTCACGGGCGATGTTGCCGGTCAGAACGGCAAGGCCGCCATCCTGGCTGAACGCGTGGGCAGCGCTCCGGATCACGCCCTTTTCGCGATCGAGATCCAGTTCCGCCCAGCGGCGGCTCTGGCTGAACGCGGTCTGCGTGGGCACGCCACCAGGCGCGGCGCGATAGAATTCGCGAACCGAAGGCGCGTCGCTCTGCGCGATGTCCCAATGGGCCAGAGCCTCGCCCAGCGTGCGGCTGTGCACGGTAGGCGTATCGGTGTGCAGCAGGCCGGCCCGATCCAGCTCGCCCAGGATCGCCATGATGCCGCCGGCGCGGTGAACGTCTTCCATGTGCACGTCGTTCTTGGCAGGCGCCACTTTGGAAAGCACCGGCACGCGGCGGGACAGGCGGTCGATATCGGCCATGGTGAAATCCACGCCCGCTTCCTGCGCGGCGGCAAGCAGGTGCAGCACGGTGTTGGTCGAACCGCCCATGGCGATATCCAGGCTCATGGCGTTTTCGAACGCGCGGAAGTTGGCGATGGAGCGCGGCAGGGCGCTCTCGTCGCCCTCTTCGTAATAGCGCTTGCACAGGTCCATCACCAGGCGTCCGGCCTCCAGGAAAAGCCGCTGCCGGTCGGCATGCGTGGCGAGAGTCGATCCATTGCCCGGCAGCGACAGGCCCAGCGCCTCGGTCAGGCAGTTCATCGAATTGGCCGTGAACATGCCCGAGCACGAACCGCAGGTCGGGCAGGCCGAGCGTTCGATATCGGCCACTTCCTCGTCGCTGTAATTGTCGTCGGCGGCCACGACCATGGCATCGACCAGATCGAGCGCATGCTCCTTGCCGCGCAGCACCACTTTGCCGGCCTCCATCGGGCCGCCCGAAACGAACACGACCGGAATGTTGATCCGCATCGCGGCCATCAGCATGCCGGGGGTGATCTTGTCGCAGTTGGAAATGCAGACCATGGCATCGGCGCAATGGGCGTTGACCATGTATTCGACGCTGTCGGCGATCAAATCGCGGCTGGGCAGCGAATAAAGCATGCCGTCATGGCCCATGGCGATACCATCATCCACAGCTATAGTATTGAATTCCTTGGCTACACCCCCGGCGGCCTCGATCTCGCGCGCGACCATCTGGCCAAGGTCCTTGAGGTGAACGTGCCCTGGCACGAACTGCGTGAAGGAATTGACCACCGCGACGATCGGCTTGCCGAAATCGCCGTCCTTCATGCCCGTCGCGCGCCACAGCGCACGCGCGCCAGCCATGTTGCGGCCGTGGGTTGAAGTGCGGGAACGATAGGCGGGCATTTGCGGGTCTCCAGGGGTGCGAAGTTCGGGCGCCGCGCGGGCACGCGCAAAGCACGAGGCGATCCCACTACTCCACCACGCGGCACGCGTCCAAGGTTACGTTTGCGACTTTTGCGCGAGGCCGGCCAGCAATACGGGCAAAAGATGCGCGAGCCGATCGGCCCACTGCGCCTGCCCGGCGGCATCGGCGATCAGATCCTGGCGCAATTCCAGGCCCAGATAGGGCCGGCCCCGCGCTTCGGCATGACGGTTCATCGTCGCATTGAGCAGGCGCCCCGAATAAGGTTGCTGATCGCCCACGCACAGATCGGGCTCGGCATGGAGCCAATCCAGCGCCAGACGGGCCGCACGGGCATCTTCGTTGTACAGAACGCCAACATGCCAGGGGCGGGCTTGTGCGGGATCACTCGAAAGACGGGGCGTAAAGCTGTGCAGTGAAAGAATAAGTGCTGGTTCATAAGCGGCCAGAAGCCGATCCAGCGCAGCATGATAGGGGCGAAAGAACCGCGCCAGCCGCGCTTCCCGCCCGGCCTCGTCAAGGTCATTGCCCGGAATGGCATGGCCATCGCTCGCCACGGGGACGACCCCCGGGGCCTCTTCGCTACGGTTGAAATCGCATACCAGGCGGCTCACGCCGCCCAGAAAGGCAGCCACGCCGGGCTTGCGGGCCAAGAGGGCGCCGATTGCCGCCACACCGATGTCGATGGCCACGTGCTGTGCGAGCAAGGCCGGATCGATGCCCAGATCGATATCGGCCGGCACGTGGGCAGAAGCATGATCGGACACGATCAGCACCCCGCCGGCAACGGGTGTGCCCAGCACCATCCAGGCCTCCTCGCTCATCGCAAAGCCCCGGCCAGCGTCCACCAGTCGCGGGGCATGGCCGCCAGCGCGCGATCGCGCAGCGTGGCATCGTCATAAAGCGCAAAGCAGGTCGCGCCCGAGCCGGACATGCGCACCAGCCACGCGCCCGTCTGGCGCAATGCCGCCAGCACGTCGCCAATCTGCGGCACCAGGCACCGTGCCGGCGCTTCCAGGTCATTGCGCCCTTCGCCGGCAATCGCCCGCAGGTTTCCGGCTGGCAGAGGCCCGCGATCCACACCGTCCCATCCCGTGAACACGGGTCCGGTGGACAAGGCAATGCGTGGATTGACCAGCAACACCGGGCAGCCCGCCAGATCGTTGCCCACCGCGTCAAGCTCCGTTCCCGTGCCGCGCCCGATGCAGGCGCGGCTCGCCACGCAGGCCGGAACATCGGCACCCAGCGCGGCGGCGCGGGCGTGCCAGTCTTCGGGCAGACCCTGCGCCCGATCCACCAGCCGGAACACGGCCCCCGCGTCGGCCGAGCCCCCGCCCAGGCCCGCGGCCACCGGCAAGCGCTTTTCGAGCGTGACGGCCCAGCCCCGGCTGCGCGGCAGCGCGGTCAGCGCGCGAGACACGATATTTCCAGGCGGATCGGCCAGATCGTTACCGAACGCACCCGTTATCCGCAGGCTGTCCTGCGGCGCCGGCCTTACCGCCAGTTCGTCCCCCACGTCGACGAAAGCGAACGCGGTTTCAAGCGTGTGGTAGCCGTCCGGCCGCCGCGTGCGCACGTGCAGTGCCAGGTTGATCTTGGCATAGGCCGTTTCGCGCATGATGCGAACAAACCGCCGTTACATATTGGGATAATTGGGCCCGCCGCCGCCTTCGGGCGTAACCCAGTCGATATTCTGGGTCTTGTCCTTGATGTCGCATGTCTTGCAATGCACACAGTTCTGCGCGTTGATCTGCAGGCGCGGCGTGCCTTCCTCGAGACCCACGAACTCATAGACCCCGGCCGGGCAATAGCGTGCCTCGGGCCCGGCATAGAGCGGCAGGTTGACGCGCGTCGGCACTTCGGGATCTTTCAACACCAGATGGCACGGCTGGTCTTCCTCGTGATTGGTATACGAGAAGGACACGCTGGTCAGCCGGTCGAAACTGATCACGCCATCGGGCTTGGGATAGGCGATCGGCCGGTAAAGATCGGCGCGCTGGGTCGCCTCGGCATCGGAGTGATGGGCCAGGCCCTTGATCGGATTGATCCTGAGCACCCGTGCCCACATGTCGGCCCCGGCAAAGATCGTGCCCCAAGATCCGCCGAATTTCGAAACGAGCGGCTGCGCGTTCTGCACCAGCTTCAATTCCCTGGCGATCCAGCTTTGGCGCACGGCGGCATCGTATTCCACCATGTCGTCATGCTCGCGCCCGGCCGCGGCCGCCGCCACGATCGCCTCGGCGGCCAGCATCCCGCTTTTCATCGCGGTGTGACTGCCCTTGATGCGCGGCACGTTGACGAAGCCGGCCGAACAGCCGATCAGCGCTCCGCCCGGGAACGACAGGCGCGGCACCGATTGCCAGCCGCCTTCGTTGATCGCCCGCGCGCCATAGGCCACGCGGCGCCCGCCTTCCAGAATGGCACGGATTTCCGGGTGTTGCTTCCACCGCTGGAATTCCTCGAACGGATAAACGTAAGGGTTGGCGTAATCGAGCGCCGTGACGAAGCCCAGGGCAACCTGGTTGTCGGCCTGGTGATAGAGAAACCCGCCGCCCCAGGAATCGCTTTCCGAAAGCGGCCAGCCCTGGGTGTGGATCACCCGGCCCGGCACGTGCTTTTCGGGCGCGATCTCCCACAGTTCCTTGATGCCCAGGCCATAGACCTGGGGCTGGCAATCCCGCTCGAGATCGTAATGCTGCTTCAGGCGCTTGGTCAGGTGCCCGCGCGCGCCTTCGGCAAAAAGGGTATACTTGGCATGAAGTTCCATGCCGGGCTGGTAATCGGGCTTGCGGCTGCCATCCCTTGCCACGCCCATGTCGCCCGTGGCGACGCCGATGACGGCCCCGGCCTCGTTGAACAGGATTTCCGCGGCGGGGAAGCCGGGAAAGATTTCCACGCCCAGTTCGACGGCCTGATCGGCCAGCCAGCGACACAGGTTGCCCAGGCTGCCGGTATAATTGCCCTTGTTCGACATGAACGGCGGCATCGGCCAGTGCGGCAGCGCATATTTCCGGGTCTTGCTCAGCACCCAGTGCCAGTTGTCGGTCACCGGCACTTGCGCCATCGGGCAATCCATCGTGCGCCATTCGGGCAGCAGCTCGTCCAGCGCCTTGGGATCGACCACCGCGCCGGACAGGATGTGGGCACCGATTTCCGATCCCTTTTCCAGGATGCAGACCGAAAGACCGGGATCGAGCTGCTTCACCCTGATCGACGCGGCAAGGCCCGCCGGCCCGCCGCCGACGATCACCACATCATAAGGCATCGATTCCCGTTCGCTCATCGTCCGGCTCCATCGCCCCTGCCGCGGCGGGGCTGTTAATCACGCGATTATGCCGCGCAGCCTTGAAAGCTGCGGCGCCCAAGGTCAATAGGGTGCACATGAACAACGCGCCGCCGATCGAAAAAGACGCTTTTCACCGGGCAGGCGCATGAGCCCGTCGCCAGGTCCCTCTCTTGCCGCGCTGGTGGAAGCCGCGTTCGACTGGTGGAGCGACGCGGGAGTGGACGGTGTCTTTGCCGATGCGCCACAGCCATGGCGCGATCGCGGGCGCCAGGTTGCCGGCGATACCCATGCCAAGGCCAGGGCCACCGCATCGCCCGCTGCCCAACGGCTTCCGCCGCCAGCCATGGGCGGCCCGGCGCAAGACTGGCCGCAAACGCTCGACGCTTTCGCGCACTGGTGGATGGAAACGCCCACGCTGCCGTTCCCCGCGCCGCGCCGCATCGCGCCGTCCGGCCCGGCTGCCGCGCCGCTGATGGTCCTGCTGCCCATGCCCGAGGACGACGACGGGCAAGGATTGCTGACCGGGCGCGGCGGCCGGCTGGTCGACGGTATTCTGGCCGCGCTCGGCCTGGATCGCGGCGCCGTCTATCTGGCGGCAGCCCTGCCGATGCACGTGCCCTTGCCCGATTGGACGCAATTGCGGAACGAGGGCATGGGCGCGCTCTTGGCGCACCATGTGGCGCTGGCTGCGCCGCAACGCGTGCTGGTGCTGGGCCAGAACGGCGTTTCAACGCTTATCAGCCACGATTCGCCGAAAAACGCTGCCGATTTACGAGAGCTTTACCATGACGCTGGAAGCGTACCGGCGGTTTTCGCATACGATCTTGCCGCGCTTATGGCTCGTCCGGCGCACAAGGCCGCGTTGTGGAACCGCTTGCTCGAATGGACGGGAACAGATCAGACGTGATAATCCGGCGCTTCTATCGCGCTTGCCGGCCGGTGCTGGCAACCGCCTGCGTCTATGGCATGACTGTGGCGAGCCTCGCCACGCCGGCTCATGCCAGCAGCGCGGCAGTGGAATACTTCCGCACGCGGGCCGATCGCACGGCCGTGCCTACCCTGCTCAACCAGGAAGACCGCACTTATTACACGCGGCTTTTCGCCGCGATCGAACGGCAGGACTGGGTCAATGTCCAGGCCATGCTGTCCCAGCGCAGCGATGGCCCGCTCCATGCCGTGGCCCGTGCACAATTCTATCTTGCCGCCACCTCCCCCAAAGCCGATCTTGCCTCTCTTACCGATCTCCTGTCGCGGGCGCCCGATCTGCCTTGGGCCGATCAGCTCGGCCGCCTCGCGCTCAAGCGCGGCGCGGTCGCCCTGCCGGTCGCTCCCAGCGCGCAATCGTTGGCCGCCTTGCCTGCAACCCCGCGCCGCACCCGGCCACGCAGCATTGCCGATGGCACGATGCCCGATACGGTGGCCCAGGCGATTCAGGATCGCATCAAGGCGGATGATCCGTTGGGCGCCCGCGTGCTGCTCGACGGCATCGATGCGGCCCTTTCGCCCGAAGCCCGCGCCGAATGGCGGCAGAAGGTCGGCTGGGGCTTCTACATCGAAAACGACGATGCCAATGCGCGGCTCGTCGCCTTGTCCGCTGCGCAGAGCGGATCAGGCCCGTGGGTGGCCGAAGCCCTGTGGACGGCAGGCCTTGCAGCCTGGCGGATGGATGATTGCATGGCCGCCGCCGATGCCTTTGCCCAGGCGGCAAGGCAGGGCACCAACCCCGAACTCGTTTCGGCGGGATATTACTGGGCCAGCCGTGCCGCGGTGCGCTGCCGACAGCCGGAAAAGGTGGCTGGCCTGCTTCGTTCCGCCGCGCGCAACGGCGATACGCTTTATGGCATGATGGCGGCAGAGGCGCTCGGTCTGCGCAGCGCGACGCCCCCCGCCACGCCCGATTTTTCGACCAGCGACTGGCAGGCCCTGCGCGATCTCAACAATGTGCGCGTCGCCGTGCAACTGGCGGAAATCGGCGCCGATGGCCTGGCCGACGATATGCTGCGCTATCAGGCGCGGATCGGCTCGCCCGGCCAGTATGCTCCGCTTTCCCGCCTGGCCCGCGATCTGGGCCTGCCGACAACGCAGTTGTGGATGGCCTACAACGCCCCGCCCGGCGCCCGGGCCGACGAAGCCGCACGGTTTCCGGCGCCCAAGTGGGTTCCGGCCAATGGCTGGAAAGTCGATCCGGCGCTGCTGTTTGCCCACTCGCTGCAGGAATCGAATTTTCGCACGGCTGTCACCAGCCCGGCCGGCGCCAGGGGCCTGATGCAGGTTCTGCCCGGCACGGCGCGCGACATGGCGCGCGTGGACCCGGTGATGCAGGGGCGCGACAGCCAGCTCGATCTGCCCGACGTGAACCTTGCCTTCGGGCAGACCTACCTCACCCGTCTGCGCGACAATGGGGCGACGGGCGGCCTGCTGCCCAAAGTCATTGCCGCCTACAACGCCGGGCCGATGCCGGTGGCGCGGTGGAACACCGAGGTGAAGGACCAGGGCGACCCGCTGCTGTGGATGGAATCGATCCCCTACTGGGAAACCCGGGGCTATGTGGCGGCCGTCATGCGCAATTACTGGATGTACGAACGCCAGGCCGGCGGCACTTCGGACAGCCGCGTCGGGCTGGTCCAGGGCCTGTGGCCCAGGTTTCCCGGCCTTTCCGGGGCGGATAACGTGCGCGTGGCCATAAACGGCAACTGATCATGGCGATCGACCCATCCCGCGCTTTCAAGCCGATCGCGATCGCTCTGCTGACCGTTTCCGACACGCGCGGGCCGGAAGACGACACCTCTGGCGACATCCTTGCCCAGCGCATCCGCGATGCCGGCCACACGCTGGCGGCCCGTGCGATCGACAAGGACGATGCCGACCGCATCGCCGCGCGGCTGAATGGCTGGATCGACGATACCGCTATCGATGCCGTGGTGATCACCGGCGGCACGGGCCTTACCGGCCGCGATGTCACGCCCGAAGCGCTGGACCGCGTCAAGACGCGCGATATTCCGGGATTTGGCGAGCTGTTCCGCTGGCTTAGCTACAAGACTATCGGCACCAGCACGATCCAGTCCCGCGCCTGCGCCGTGGTGGCCCGTGGCACCTATATCTTCGCCCTTCCCGGCTCAAACGGCGCGGTGAAAGACGGCTGGGATGGAATCCTTGCCGAACAGCTCGACAGCCGCAACCGCCCGTGCAATTTCGTGGAGCTGATGCCGAGACTGCTGGAACGGTAGCGCTTCCTCTCCAACAAGACGACGATCTGCTTCCCAAGCAATCATGTTCTTGATATGTTCCGGCCATGGAACCGATCAAAGGCAGGGGCGCGCAATCCGGCGCAGTGCCAACGCGTTTCGGGCTGGCGCAGCGCGAGGCCGATGGCGATTGGCGTGACATGGCTGTCAGCATCAATGGGGAGCCTGCGCGCCTGCGCACCACGGTGACACAGGAATTCCCCAAAACCATCCTTACGTTCAACGCCTCGCCCGACATTCCCTTCGACCGTTCGCTCAACGCCTATCGCGGTTGCGAGCATGGCTGCATCTATTGCTATGCGCGGCCGACGCACGCCTATCACGATCTGTCGCCAGGTCTGGATTTCGAGACGAAGCTGTTTGCAAAGCCGCAAGCCGCCGCGCTCCTGCGCGCCGCGTTTGCCAGGCGCGGCTACAGCCCCCGGCCGCTGGCGCTGGGCACCAACACCGATCCCTATCAGCCGATCGAGCGGGACTATCGCATCACGCGCCAGGTGCTGGAACTGTGCCTCGAAGTGGGCCATCCGGTGACGGTCACGACCAAGTCTGCCCGCGTGCTCGACGATCTCGATCTGCTGCGCCAGTTGGCCGCGCGCCGGCTGGTGGCGGTGGGCATCTCGATCACCAGCCTCGATCCGCGCCTGTCGGGCCTGCTCGAACCGCGCGCCTCAAGCCCGGCCAAGCGCCTGGCGGCACTGGGCAGGCTGGCAGAGGCGGGCATTCCCGCACATGTCGGGGTATCACCCATCATTCCGGCGGTCACCGATGCCTGTCTCGAAGAGATCCTGATGGAAGCCGGCGCGCGTGGGGTCTGCTCGGCAAGCTGGGTCATGCTGCGCCTGCCACACGAGGTGGCGCCGCTGTTCCGTGAATGGCTTGATGTCCATTTCCCCGATCGCGCGGCCAAAGTGATGCATACGGTGCAATCGATGCGGGGCGGCAAGGATTACGAGGCCAGTTTCCACACGCGGATGAAGCCCGACGGCGTGTGGGCAGACCTGGTGCGCAACCGCTTCCGCATCGCGCTGCGCCGTGCCGGCATCCCGCAGGACAAGCCAGACCTTGATTGCAGCCAGTTCCGCCCCCCATCGCGCGATGGCCAGATGCACCTGTTATAAGCACGGGGCCAGGCCGGTGGCCGTCCGCGCTTCACCCGCCGCTCAATCGGCCACGGGTTCGTACTTGCGCGCGCCGGTGACCGGATCGTACCAGACTTCCACGACAGCGCCGGTCTCCACGTCCACCTCGCATTCGCCGGTGCGTTGCCATCGTACGTCCCCTTCGGGCTGGCGCGCCCGATAGCGGGTGTCGAACAGCGTGGCGAGCGCGATTACCGCGCCGAGGCCGATCAGCCCCCACCCGCTTTCGGAATGGTAATGCAGGGCCAGCCCCGCGGCGGCGATCAGGCCGGCAACGATCAGCGCGGCACCACGGGCCGCGCCACTCATGGCCGGGCCAGCTTTACGGCCGTGCCATAGGCGACCACTTCGTTCATGGTCTGGCCGATGGCGCCCGAATCGAAGCGCATCATCACCACCGCATCCGCCCCCATCAGCCGGGCATTCATCACCAGCCGGTCGATCGCATGGCGCCGCGTGTCTTCCACCAGCGCCGAATATTCCTTGATTTCCCCGCCGATGATCGTGCGCAAGCCGGCCACGATATTGCCGGCAAGGCCCCGGCTGCGCACGACGACACCAAAGACCTGCCCCAGGCTTTCGACCACCTCGTGGCCGGCGATGTTCTCCGTGGTCGTAACGATCATCGCGCATCTCCCCCCTTTTTCGATGGGCAAAGTTTACGCCTGATCCCACGAAAATCCATGAAATTGTTGCCGCAAATCCTTCTTCGAAACTTTGCCCGTGGCCGTGTGCGGCAGCTTTTCGAGGAAAATCACCGCATCGGGCAACCACCAGCGGGCGACATGCGCGGCAAGATGATCGCGCAGGTCCTGCACGCCGGCGGCCTGCCCGGGCTTCAGAACGATGGCGAGCAGCGGGCGTTCTCCCCACTTGGGGTGGGCAACGCCGATTGCCGCCGCTTCGGCCACGGCGGGATGGCCCATGGCGGCGTTTTCCAGTTCCACCGAGCTGATCCATTCGCCACCGGATTTGATGACGTCCTTGGTCCGATCGGTGATCTGCATGGTGCCGTCGGGGTGAAGGATTGCCACATCGCCGGTGTCGAACCAGCCCTGCGCGTCCACCGTGTCGGCGTCGGCCCGGTAATAGCGCTGGATGACCCAGGGCCCGCGCACCTGCAAGGCACCTGCCGTCGTGCCATCGGTGGGCAGCACGCGCGCAGGGTCGGCCAGATCGACGCAGCGCATGTCCACGCCAAAGGGTGGGCGCCCCTGCTTGACCTTGAGATCGACCCGGGCAAGAAAATCCAGATCGTTCCAGTTCCACGGCTCGCCCCCGGCCGTGCCCACCGGCGATGTCTCGGTCATGCCCCAGGCGTGGTTGACGCGCAGGCCGGCGGTCATGAAGCGCTCCACCAGCACGCGCGGCAGGGCCGATCCGCCGCACAGCACGTCCTTGAGCGAAGGCGGGAAAGCGCCATCGGCCGTGATGTCGACATGCTGCGCCACGGCCAGCCACACGGTCGGCACCCCAGCCATCGCGGTTACGCCGTGGCGGTCGATCAGATCGCACAGCACGGCAGGGTCGGCCACGGCGGAAAGCACCAGCTTGGCCCCCACGCTTGCCGCCGCCCAGGGCAGGCCCCAGCATGCGGCATGGAACATCGGCACCACCGGCAGGGCCACGGTGCGGCTTTCCATGCCGAAAACCTCGGGCTGCAACACGGCCATCGCATGCAGCACGGTGGACCGGTGCGAATAGAGCACGCCTTTGGGGTTGCCCGTCGTGCCGCTGGTATAGCTCAACATGCAGGCTTCGCGCTCGTCACCTTCCAGCCAGTCGGCCACTTCGCTGCCGATCCAGTTCTCGAACGCGGGCGCGGGCACGCCGCTGTCAAAGCAGATGTAGTGTTCGATCGATGGCCATTGCGGCTTCATGCGCTCCACCAGAGGCGCGAAGACCGCGTCGAACAGCAAGACGCGGTCCTGCGCATGGTTGACGATGAACGCCAGTTGATCGTCGAACAGGCGGGGGTTTATCGTATGCAGCACCGCTCCCGCGCCGCACGCCCCGTACCAGGCCACCAGATGACGCGCATGGTTCATCGCCAGCGTGGCCACGCGATCGCCGGGGTTGACCCCAATGCGAGACAACGCGGCGGCCAGACGGCGCGCATCGTGATGCACGCCCTGCCAGGTGGTTTCCGTTTCGCTGCCATCGGCCCAGCGGCTGATAATGGCCCGTTGCCCGTGCTGTCGCGCGGCATGGTCGATCAGCCGGCCAACGCGCAGCGGCCAGTCCTGCATTCCGCCCAGCATCATCGCTTTGCCCTTTCCATGCGGCTTGTGCGCGCCCGTCGCTATTTCACCAGCCGCAGATCGGCCTTGGCCGTCAGCGCCAGGTTGGCCACGCCCTCGATCGGCATGAGCCGTTCGACCAGGTCGCTGTCGAGCCTGAAATTGCGACCCAGGCACAGGCGCGGCGCCACGCCCGATGCCGTGCGCAGGCGCGCGATCACTTCGCCCTTGGCATCGGCGGCACGCGGCAAGAGCAAGGCCAGTTCGCGGATCGCCTCTTCCCGGGTGACATCCAGCGTCAGGTGCATGCGCGCCGCGCTGGTCACGCTCGACAGCGGCCGCGCGCCGCGCACGGTCACCCGGGGCGGCTCGTCGGCATTGGGGCGGTCCAGTTCGACGTGGAGCAGCACGCATGTGCCTTCCCGCGCCCAGGTGACGAAATCGTCGACCAGCCCTTCTTCAAAGCACGATGCCGAAAATTGCCCGCTGCTGTCGGAAAAATCGGCCATGATGAAGTCCTTGCCGCGCTTGGTCTTGCGCTTCTGGACGTTTTCCACCAGCGCCGCCATCACCGCGCCCGAACGTGCCGCCGCCGCCCCGCCCGGGCCGCCATCGCCCGATCCGGCCATCAGGCTGCCATAGGTGCGCGCGCCGTTGGCGGTCGCCACCGTGCGGTACTCCTCCACCGGATGGGCCGCGAAATAAAAGCCGAAATTCTCGCGTTCGGCCGCCATCTGGTCGGCGCGGCTCCACGGCGCGGTTTCAGCGAGGCGGGTGGCGGGCTGGTCGTGCCCGTCGCCGCCGAACAGCCCGCCCTGCCCCGACGTGCGGCTGCGTGCCGCTTCTTCCGCCACCGCCATCAGCAGCTCGGCATTGGCGATGATCCTGGCGCGGTTAGGCTCCAGTCTGTCGAGCGCGCCCGCCGCTGCCAGCGCTTCCAGCTGCCGGCGGTTCATCGATCCGGCGGGAATGCGGCGGAAGAGATCGTCGAGCGACGCGAAAGGCCCGTTGGCTTCCCGCTCGGCCACGATCGCCTCCATCGCCTTTTCGCCCACGTTGCGCAGGCCCGCCAGGGCGTAACGCACGGCGTGCCCTTCTTCGGTGCGTTCCACCGTGAACTCGGCTTCCGACCGGTTGATGTCCGGCCCGGCCAGTGCCACCCCGTTGCGCCGCATGTCGTCGACGAACACGTTTAGCTTTTCCGATTGATGCATGTCGAAGCACATCGACGCGGCATAGAATTCGTGGGGGTAGTGCGCTTTGAACCAGGCGGTCTGATAGGCCAGCAGGGCATAGGCAGCAGCGTGGCTCTTGTTGAAGCCATAGCCGGCGAACTTGTCGATAAGGTCGAAAAGTTCGTTGGCCTTGTCGGACCCGATCTGCGAATTTTCCGCGCAGCCGGCCACGAAACGGGCGCGCTGCTGGTCCATTTCGGCCTGGATCTTCTTGCCCATTGCCCGGCGCAGCAGGTCCGCGTCGCCCAGCGAATAGCCGGCCAGGATCTGCGCGGCCTGCATGACCTGCTCCTGATAGACGAAAATGCCATAGGTTTCGGCCAGGATGCCGGAAAGCTTCTCGTGCGGAAACTCGATCTTTTCCAGCCCGTTCTTGCGCCGCCCGAACAGGGGGATATTGTCCATGGGGCCAGGGCGATAAAGCGAGACGAGTGCGATGATGTCACCGAAATTGGTGGGCTTCACCGCCGCCAGCGTGCGCCGCATCCCTTCCGATTCCAGCTGGAACACGCCCACCGTGTCGCCCGTCTGCAGCAGGCGATAGACATCGCCGTCATCGAGGGCGAGCCGCGAAAGATCGATCGCGATCCCGCGTCTGCCCAGAAGATCGACCGCCTTGCGGAGCACCGACAGCGTTTTGAGCCCCAGGAAGTCGAATTTCACCAGGCCCGCATCCTCGACATACTTCATGTCGAACTGCGTCACCGGCATGTCTGACCGGGGATCGCGATAAAGCGGCACGAGCTGCGCCAGCGGCCGGTCGCCAATGACTACGCCCGCCGCGTGGGTGGAGCTGTTGCGCGGCAGCCCCTCGAGCTGGCGTGCCAGGTCGATGAGCCGCTTGACCTCGGGATCGCGGTCATATTCACGTTTGAGTTCTGCCACGCCGTTCAGCGCGCGCTCCAGTGTCCAGGGGTCGGTGGGATGGTTGGGCACCATCTTGCACAGCCGGTCCGTCTGGCCATAGCTCATCTGCAGGATGCGGCCGGTATCGCGCAGCACGGCGCGTGCTTTCAATTTGCCGAAAGTGATGATCTGCGCCACGTGATCGGTGCCATATTTCGCCTGGACATAGCGGATCACTTCGCCACGCCGCGTTTCGCAGAAATCGATATCGAAATCGGGCATCGACACGCGTTCGGGATTGAGGAAACGTTCGAACAGCAGGCCCAATTTGATCGGATCGAGATCGGTGATGGTCAGCGCCCAGGCCACCAGCGAACCGGCGCCCGAGCCGCGGCCCGGGCCGACCGGAATGTCATTGTCCTTGGCCCATTTGATGAAATCGGCGACGATCAGGAAATAGCCGCCGAAACCCATGCGGTTGATGATCGCGATTTCGAATTCGAGCCGCTTGCGGTAATCGAGCACTTCGTCCCATGCGCCCGCCGCCGCCAGTTCGGGATAGGCCGCGGCATCCGGCTCCACGTCCGGGCCCAGGCACAGCACCTGCGCCAGTTCGCCATGGCAGGCGTCCGGGTAATAGGGCTTGAGCCGGGCGACAAGGCCGGTGCGGCTGTCCCGGGCACAGGCCTGCGCTTCCCCTTCCTTGTCGCCGGCGAGGCTCGGCAGGATCGGCTTGCGCCTGGGTGGCACGCAGGCGGTGCGCTGCGCCACGACCAGCGTATTGGCCAGCGCTTCGGGCAGATCGGCGAACAGGTCCTGCATCGCCTCGGCCGGCTTGATCCACCAATGGGCAGAGGATCGCGGCCGGTCGGCGCTGTCGACATGCGTGGCGCTGGCGATGCACAGCATGGCATCGTGCGCATCATGGAACGAAGCCTCGGCAAAGCAGGCCGGGTTGGTGGCCACGAGTGGCAGATCGCGGGCATAAGCAAGGGCGATCAGCGCGTCTTCGGCCGCTTCCTCGCCCGCGTCGTTGCGGCGCGCCACTTCGAGATAAAGCGAACCGGGAAACAGCGTCTCGAGCCGATCGAGATAGCGTTCCGCCGCGCTGTGCTGATCGCCCGCCAGCAGGCGCACCAGCGCCCCTTCCCCGGCCGCCGTCAGGCACAGCAGGCTTTCGGTATGCCCTTCCAGATCCGAGAGCAGCACATGCGGCGGATGCTCCAGCGGCCGATCGAGATGCGCGCGGCTGACGAGGTGGCAGATGTTGTCGTAACCGCGCGCGTCCTGGGCATAGAGCGCCAGCCAGTCGATCGTGGGCGCCTGAGAACCGAAGCCGAAGCCGGAGCCGGGGCCGAAGCCGGACGCACCATCGCGTTCGGGCCTTGCCACGGCGAGCATCGTGCCGATCACCGGCTGCACACCCGCGTCCATACAGGCCTTGGCAAAGGCGGCACTGCCGTAAAGACCGTTGCGGTCGGTAATCGCGATGGCCGGAAAGCCGCGTTTTTCCGCCGTCTTGGCAATCGCCTTGGGATCGATTGCCCCGTCCAGCATCGTATAGGATGAAAAGACGCGCAACGGAACGAAAGATGCGAAGGCCATGGTGGGCAGATAGCATGGCCCGGACCGCTTTTTTAGTGGCCTGGCGCGCTCATCAACAGGTTCGCGCCGGCATGCTCCCTCACAGCAAGGCGACGATATCCGCCTCGATCGCCTCGGGCTTGTCCGTCGGGGCATAGCGGCGAACGACGCGGCCCTGGCGGTCGATCAGGAACTTGGTGAAATTCCACTTGATCGCCGTGGTGCCCAGCACGCCGGGCGCCTCTGCCTTGAGCCATGCGAACAGCGGCTCGGCATCCCTGCCGTTCACGTCGATCTTGGCCATCAATGGAAAGCTCAGGCCGAAATTCACTTTGCAGAAGCTTTCGATCTCGTCCGCATTGCCCGGCTCCTGCCCGCCGAACTGGTTGCAGGGAAAGGCTAGGATTTCGAATCCCGCCCCGCCGTGCCGGCGCCACAGCGCTTCCAGCCCTTCGTATTGCGGGGTGAACCCGCATCTCGATGCGGTGTTCACCACCAGTACAACCTTGCCCAACCGATCGGCCAGGCTGATCCGCTTACCATCGGGCAAGCGGGCATCGAAATCGGCGATCGTCTTCGGGCTGGTTCCGGTCCGGGTCATCGCATCGCTTTCCATGGGCTTCCGTGTCCATGGCACGATGCCATGGACCGCTGCCGGAAATCGACGCAGCGTCCGGCACGCTGATCTTACCGCGGGAAATCGGGCCGCTGCAACATCTGCAGCGCTTCGGAAGGACCATAGTGGCGATCGCCCGACTTTTCGATGATCAGTTCGGCGCGGTCGGCCTCGGGCATTTGGCTCATCAGCCGCACCATCTCGGCAAAAGACCCTGAATGCAGCACGGCAAAGCCATGGAGCAAGCTGCCCGCGGCGCTGCGCGGGACGATCGTGGCATGATCGTTCCAGAAACTGCGAGTCTTGCCGCGGGATTCAGCGCGAATCGTGGTGTTCATCGGACATCCTCTTTTCTTATGGGCCTCCGCCGGCGTCTTGCTTGCGGGGTTCCTATAGGAAGCACGTCCGATCTTAACCTGCGATTATTGCAGAATGCCCTCGTGCAGGCGGAGGACCCGGTCCATGCGAAAGGCCAGCCGCTCGTTGTGGGTGGCCACCAGCGCCGCGCTCCCTTCGCCCCGCACCAGCTTCAGGAATTCGTCCAGCACGCGGTTGGCGGTGCTCTCGTCCAGATTGCCGGTGGGTTCGTCGGCCAGCACCAGCGCCGGCCGATTGGCCAGCGCGCGCGCCACGGCCACGCGCTGCTGCTCCCCGCCGGAAAGCTGGCTGGGCCGATGATCGAGACGATGTGCCAGCCCCAGCGCCGTGAGCAGTTCGGTCGCCCGCGCGCGCGCCGCCGGTTCGGCCACGCCCGAGACAAGCTGCGGCAGGATCACGTTCTCGATGGCGTTGAAATCGGGCAGCAGATGATGAAATTGATAGACAAAGCCCAGGTGATCGCGGCGCAGCACGGTACGGGCATCGCCATCGAGCCGCGCGGCATCCGTGCCGGCGATCTCGATCGTGCCCTGAAAACCGCCTTCGAGCAGGCCCACAGCCTGGAGCATGGTGGATTTGCCCGATCCCGACGGACCCAGCAGGGCCACGATCTCGCCCGGACGAATGTCGAGGTTCACGCCGCGCAACACGTCGATGCGCACTCCGCCCTGTTCGAAGCTGCGGCGCAGGTCGCGCAGGCTGACGACCGCATCATTCATAGCGCAACACCTGCACGGGATCGGTGCTCGCCGCCTTAAAGGCGGGATAGAGCGTGGCAAGAAAGCTGAGGATCAGGGCCATGAGCGCGATCGCGACGATCTCCACCGGATCGCTGCGGCTGGGCAATTCGGTCAGGAAACGGATCGAAGGATCCCACAGGTTCTGCCCGGTCAGCATTTCCACCAGGTGTACCATCGACTGACGGAAATAGAGAAACACGAACCCCAGCGCGAGGCCGACAGCCGTGCCCAGCGCGCCGATCACGAAACCGATGGCCATGAAGATTGTCAGAAGGCTGCGACGCGAGGCGCCCATGGTGCGCAGGATGGCAATGTCGCGCGTCTTGGCGCGCACCAGCATGATCAACGAGGACAGGATGTTGAACACCGCCACCAGCACGATGATCGAAAGCACCACGAACATGGCCACCCGCTCTACGGCCAGAGCCTCGAACAGGCTGGCGTTGATGCTTTTCCAGTCGGTCACCTGGGCACGGCCGGCCAGTTGCTGCTTGAGCGGACCCAGCGTGGTCGTCACCGTGTCGGGATCGGTGGTGGTCACCTCGATCATGCCGATGGAATCGCCCGCCAGCAGCAGCGTCTGCGCATCGGGAATGGGCATGACGACGAAGGCATTGTCATAGTCATACACGCCGATTTCGAAAATCGCGGCAACCTGATAGCCCACCTGGCGCGGCACCGTGCCGAACGGCGTGGAGCGCCCGGCGGGATTGATGATCGTGATCGTATCGCCCACCTGGGCGCCCAGGCTTTCCGCCAGGCGCGATCCGATCGCCACGTTGTTGCTGCCCGGTTGCAGCGCGGCAAGGCTGCCGGCCTTGCGCTTGTCGGACAGGCGCGCGATGTCCCTGGCCGTATTGCCGCGCACCACGATCGCTTCCACCCGGCCGTTGAAGCTGGCCAGCAGCGGTTGTTCGATCAACGGCGATGCGCGCGTGACGCCGGGCGTCTTTTCGAGTTTCGTAAGGATGGCCTGCCAATCGTCGAGCCGCCCGCCATAGGCCTGGATTACCGCATGGCCGTTAAGCCCCACGATCTTGTCGAGCAGTTCCGCGCGAAACCCGTTCATCACGCTCATGACGATGACAAGCGCAGCCACGCCCAGCGTCACGGCCACCAGGCTGATACCGGCGACCATGGCAATGAACGCTTCGCCGCGCCCAGGCAGCATGTAGCGCTTGGCAATGGTCCATTCGAATGGCGTGAGGATCAAAGGCGGCACTTTCGCGCTGGAGCGGAACGGACTGTCGGGCGCACGCTTTAGGGCGGCGCGCGCCCTACGGCAAGGCGCCGTGCCCCATCGCCCTGCCGGCGCCGATGCCTTCCGTTCCGGGGCGGTTAGGCGGCCACGCGCAGGCGGGCGCGGCCTTCGGCCTTGGCTTGGTAAAGCGCGGCATCGGCCGCCGCCAGCGCCGCATCGGGCTGTGCGTCGAGGCGGGCAATGCCCGCGCTGACCGTTATCTTCACTGCCCCCTTCGGCGTTTCAACCGCCATGGCGCTGACCGCCCGGGCCAGGCGGCGGCACACCTTTTCGGCATCGGCCAGCCCGGTATCGGGCAGCAGCACGGCAAATTCTTCCCCGCCGATGCGGGCAACCACGTCTGTCGAACGCAAGGCGGCCAGCGCCGCTTCGGCAAAGGCCCGCAGGACCTCGTCCCCCACCGGGTGGCCATAGCGATCGTTGACCTGCTTGAAATGATCGATATCGATCACGGCGAGAGAGCATGGCAGATCGCCCGTCCCCATCTGCTCCGCCATTTCGAAGAACGCGCGGCGGTTCGGAATGCCGGTCAGCGGATCGGTCAGCGCGGCGCGGGCCAGATCCTCTTCGATCCGCTTGCGCTGCGCGATGTCGCGCGTCACGCAGACCAACCCGTCCACCTCGCCCTTTTCGTTGGTGACGGCGCGGAAATGGGTTTCGAACCAGCGGCTCTGCCCGGTCAGCGGCAGGCAGAGATATTCCACGCCCACCGGTTCGCCGGGGGCGGCCACGGCCGCGTCCCATGCGGCGGCCACGGCAGCACGATGGCTTTCCGATGCGATTTCGCGAAAATCCACGCCGACAAGCTGTTCGGGCACATGGCCGGTGAGATTCGCGATAGCCGGCGAGGCATAGCGGATCGTGCCACTGCATCCCATGTGGATGATCACGTCGCTGGCATGGTCTGACAGCAGGCGATAGCGCGCCTCGCTGTGCGTCAGATCCTGCATCCGGCGGCGGCGGCGTTCCTGCTCGGCCACGATCGGCAGGGCGCACAGCACGGTGACGCCCAGATAGACCTGAAAGAATTGCAGACGCCCGGCCAGCACGTGCAGATCGGTGGCCGCGACCGTCATGGTGGCGATGGGACCATGCCCCTGCAGCGTCAGCCAGCCGCCCACCGTGGCCAGGATCATCGGCAAGGTAAGCGCGACGAAGGCATTGGCCCAGATCGCGCCGAACAGCACCAGCAGCAGCGGAAACAGCAGGAGCGGGCGCGCATTCTGCGAAAATACCAGAACGGTCAGCAGGGCCATCGTGCTCGCCAGCAGCGCGGCCCGCAGGACGGTGCCCGCTGGCAGCAAGCGTTCGCGGGTCTCGATCGCCTGGCACAACAGGCTGGCGCCCGGCAGGAAAATCAGCAGCCCCAGCGAATGGCCCAGCAGCCAGTCGCCGAAATTGGCATTGAGCGGCTGCCCCTGCGACAGCATGCCGACCATGGCGGCAAGGACCGCGCCGACCGTCGGCACGGCAAGGCCGATGCCCAAGCTATAGCCGATCATCCATCCGACGATGTCCTCGGGCCAGAGCGTCTGGTTGATCCGCCGCAGGATCGTTGCCGCGGCCACGCCTTCGAACATGTTGACCGCCATGATGAACGGCGCCGCCCGCCACCCCAACCCGAACGATCCGGTGACGAGCAGGCTGGCCAGGGCCGCGGCGAAAACCGTGGTGCGCCACACCCTGACCGGCAGAACATAAAGGCGCGCGGCAAGAATCGCGTTGGCGATCCATACCAGAGCCACGCCCCCGCTCAGCCGGCTGTAATGCACCGCAAGGAAAGCACTGATGAAGAAGAGAAGTCCGGTGACGATGGCGGCGCGCACCGAAGCGCCTGAGGTAATCGCGCGGCGAGGCCGGGGGGAAGCGGTCATCTGCATGACTGAAACATTAGCGTCAAAATGGTTAATTCCACTCTAAGAAGCGCGCGAATGCTCTATTCCGGTAGTAAAAATTCTCTAACCAGAGCTCCGTGTCGGACACTGCGCATCAACCATATGGCGGCGCAGGATAAATTTTACAGAACGAAGACAGGCCTGAAGGTCCACGCGCGCACGCCCTTGCCTTTGCCGACAAATCTCGCCACATGGGCGGCAATCCTTGGCCGGCGCGCTTGGCACCGGTGCGAGTCTTTGGCGCGAGCGCTTGCGGGACACATGATCACCACCAACCCCTTCGAGGAGCGCGACGGCGACAAGCTGCGCGAGGAGTGCGGCATCTTTGGCGTGCTGGGCGCGCGCGATGCCGCGGCGATGACCGCGCTGGGCCTCCATGCCTTGCAGCATCGCGGGCAGGAAGCAGTCGGCATCACCAGCTTCGATGGCCAGGAATTCTATTCGCGCCGCGGTATCGGCCATGTGGCGCAGAACTTTTCCAGCGGCCAGGCGATCGCCGAGCTGCCGGGCATGATGGCTGCCGGCCACGTCCGCTATTCCACCACGGGCGGATCGGGCCTGCGCAATGTCCAGCCGCTTTTCGCCGATCTGGCTTCGGGTGGCTTTGCCATCGCGCACAACGGCAACATCTCGAATGCGATGTTCCTCAAGCGCGACCTCGTGCAACGTGGATCGATCTTCCAGTCCACGTCGGATACCGAGGTGATCATCCACCTTGTCGCCACCAGCCGCTATCCCACGCTGCTCGATCGCTTCGTCGATGCGCTGCGCCTGGTCGAAGGGGCTTACTCGTTGATCTGCATGACGCCCGAAGGCATGATCGCGTGCCGCGATCCGCTGGGCATCCGCCCGCTGGTCATGGGCAAGCTGGGCGATGCGGTGGTCTTTGCCAGCGAAAGCGTGGCGCTCGACGTCGTCGGGGCCGACATGGTGCGGGAAGTGGCTCCGGGCGAACTGATCCACGTCGCGCTCGACGGTTCGATCCGGTCGCACCGCCCGTTCGGCGAAACCCCGCAACGCCCCTGCATTTTCGAGCATGTCTATTTCAGCCGCCCGGACTCGATCCTGGGCGGCCGCTCGGTTTATGAAGTGCGCAAGGCGATCGGCGTGCAACTGGCGATCGAAAGCCCTGCCGATGCCGATCTGGTGATCCCCGTGCCCGATAGCGGGGTTCCCGCTGCCCTGGGTTATGCCCAGCAATCGGGCCTGCCGTTCGAGCTTGGCATCATTCGTTCGCACTATGTCGGCCGCACCTTCATCCAGCCGTCCGACGGCGCGCGCCATGCCGATGTCAAGCGCAAGCACAACGCCAACCGTGCGCTGGTGGCCGGCAAGCGGATCGTGTTGATCGACGATTCGATCGTGCGCGGCACCACCAGCCTCAAGATCGTGCAGATGATGCGTGAAGCCGGTGCCCGCGAAGTGCACTTCCGCGTCGCCAGCCCGCCGACAGAGCATTCATGCTTTTATGGCGTCGATACGCCCGAGCGATCGAAGCTGCTGGCCGCCCGGATGGACGTCGCGGCTATGGCCGAATTCATCCAGGCCGATAGCCTGGCGTTCGTTTCGATCGACGGCCTTTATCGCGCGGTTGACGAAACGCAGCGCAACAACGCCTGCCCGCAATATTGCGATGCCTGCTTCACCGGCGATTATCCCACCCGGCTGACCGATTTCGGCGATCGGACGCCGGGGTGTTCGCCGGTCAGCATCAAGGCCAAGCCGGCCAAGGTTGCCTGACATGGCATCGACGGACGCCGCGACGCCGGTGCCCGGCCCGCTGGCCGGGCGCGTCGCGCTGGTCACCGGGGCCAGCCGGGGCATCGGCGCAGCCACCGCCAAGGCCCTGGCTGCACAGGGCGCGCACGTGGTGCTGGTGGCCCGCACCGCGCCGGAACTCGAACAGGTGGAAGACGCGATCTTCCAGGCCGGCGGCCATGCCACGATCGCGCCGGTCGATCTGGCAGAGCCCGACGGCGTGGCACGCCTGGCCGCGGCCATTGCCGAACGCTGGGTCGCGCTCGATATCCTGGTGATCAATGCCGCCGTCCTGCCGGCGCTCACGCCAGTGTGGCAGATCGAACCACGCGATTTCAGCCGCGCGATCACGCTCAACGTGCTGGCCACGCATTCGCTCATCAGCGCGTTTCATCCGTTGCTGAAAGGCAGCCAGGATGCTCGCGTGATCGGCCTGACCAGCAGCGTGGGCGCCGCGCCGCGCGCCTATTGGGGCGCCTATGGTGCGACCAAGGCGGCGTTCGACAACCTGCTGGGCAGTTATGCGCAGGAAGTCGCTGCGGTGTCCGCCATCCGGGTGGCCATTGTCGATCCCGGCGCCACGCGCACCAAAATGCGGGCCAAGGCCTATCCGGGCGAAAACCCGGCCAGCGTGAAACCGCCCGAAGCGGTTGCGGCACGGATCGTCGCATTGGCGACGGGGCCGTTCGAGAGCCCTCACCGTGAACGGGTTGAGCAACCCTACTGATATTGCAGCAAGGTTTTCGCTGACCCCGCATAAAAACTTAACTGTTCACGCCGCGCGTTAACCTGGTGGTAAGCCAATTTCCTCATTCTTCCACAAGGGCAGGGTTTGCACTGCCCGTAACGCGTTGTTTCAGCGGGTCACGCCATATGCCCACGGTCAACTGGCAGGATAGTTACGAGGCAGCCGCCAGCGACGATCGCTGTGCCCCGCGCTCGCGCCTGGTCATCCCTTCCAAGCTGCGCCGCAACGGCACCCGCGCGGTGCAGACGCTGGTGCTCGATCTGTCGCTTGCGGGATTCTCCGCGCTGGCTTCGGCGCGGCTGGAGCCGGGCAGCAAGATTTATCTGACGCTGCCCGGGTTCGAACCGCGCGAGGCGCAAGTGGTGTGGTGGCAGGCCGGCCTGGTGGGCTGCGCCTTTTCCAACCTCCTGACCCAGCGCGAGCATGACAGCCTGCTGATCCGCTATGGCGGCGAAGCGGATCGCAACGCCGGCTGATACCCAGCTTCCGCGATCAGGCGAATGTCTTCATCTGCGCATGGGCTGCCAATGCCCGCGCCCGCGCGGCCGCATGGTCCACGATCTTGGCCGGATAGCCCGGGGGCGGGCGTTGCGGATCGTGTATCTCGGTATCGTCGAGATCGCGCAGTTCCGGCACCCATAGGCGGATGTAACCCGCGGCATCGAACTTCGCCGATTGTGACAGCGGCGCCATGATCCGTACGAACATGTTGGCATCGAGGCCACTGCCCGCCACCCATTGCCAGTTGGTGGCATTGGCGCCGTAATCCGCGTCGACCAGGGTGTCCCAGAACCATTGCTCCCCCAGCCGCCAATCGATCAGCAGGTGCTTGATCAGGAAACTGGCGGCGATCATCCGCACCCGGTTGTGCATCCACCCGGTATGCCACAACTGGCGCATCCCGGCATCGACGATCGGATAGCCGGTGCGGCCCTGCTGCCAGGCCGCCAGTTCCGCCGGCTGCTCTCGCCAGGGGAGGGCGTCGAAGGCCGCCCGGCCATTGCGGGCGCCATATTCGGGACATTGCAAAATCAGGTTCTGGGCATAATCGCGCCAGCCCAGTTCGCCCAGGAACACGCTCACACTGCCGCCGGCATGGGCCACTCCGTGCCATACCGCGGCTGGCGATATCTCGCCGAAATGCAGATGCGGGGAAAGCATCGAAGTTCCCGCGCACGAAGGCAGATTACGCTGTGCTTCATAGCGCGGGGCCTGCGCCACGAATGCATCCAGCCGGGCATGGGCGCCGGCCTCCCCCGGGGTCCAGGTCTCGCGCAGCCCGCCAGCCCAGTCGGGCTGCGTCGGCAGCAGGCGCCAATCGTCAAGCCGGTCGCTGTCCGGCCAGAATTGCGGAGGGGCCAGGCTGGCGGGGGCCTCTTGCGGGCGGGGGGGTGGCAACTGCTGCAGACTGGCGCGCCAGAACGGCGTATAGATCTTGTAGGGTTGTCCGCCGCCGGTGGTAACGCTGCCGGGCGGAAGCAGAAAGTTGCCATGGTGCAAGCGCAGGTCGAACGCCTTGGCCACGGCCCGCTCGGCCATGCGCCACCACGGTTCGTAGTGATGCAGCGCATGAACCACGCGCGCGCCGGTGTCCCGGCGGAGTGCCGCCAGCACCGCATCGCATCTGCCGCGCCGCAGGATCAGGCGTGATCCCATCGCCCGCAACTGCGCATCGAGGCTTTTGAGGCTATGGTGCAACCACCAGCGCGATGCGCTGCCCATGCGGCGGTGCCGGGGCGTCTCGTCGTCCAGCACGTAGACCGGAATGACCGGGCCGCCGGTGGCGGCCGCCGCAGCGAATGCCGCTTGGTCTTGCAACCGCAAGTCCCGGCGCAGCCAGACAATTGTTGGGCTCGTCATGGCTTGCTATGTGAATGGTATTGGCGCACTTGGCCATGGCCGCCGCCCTGCCCCTTGGTACAGGGTCTGCCCTTGCCGGCGCCCCGTGCGTCTTTGTCTGGAGAACTGGCTTTGGCCGAATCGCTCAATGCCGCTGTGGGCATCCACACCCTACCCACGGCAAATTTCCGCTTGCGAACAAGGATCCTCCAGCGATGAGCGCGGACCCTTTTGTCGCTTTGCCCTATCGCCCGTGCGTGGGCCTCATGATCGTGAACGCGCAAGGCCGCGTGTTCGTCGGCAAGCGCATCGACAACAAGGAAGGCGATGCCTGGCAGATGCCCCAGGGCGGCATCGACGATGGCGAGGAACTGGTACCCGCCGCCATGCGCGAGCTGTTCGAGGAAACCGGTCTGGCTGCAGAGCATGTTACGGTGCTGGCGCAAAGCCGCGACGAGCATTTCTATGATCTGCCGCCCGAGCTGGTGGGCAAGCTGTGGGGTGGGCGCTATCGGGGCCAGCGCCAGGCCTGGTTGCTGCTGCGTTTCAACGGCCAGGACAGCGACGTGGTGCTCGATGCCCACGATCCGCCCGAATTCTGCGAATGGAAATGGGTCGATCCCGACCAGCTGCCCGATCTGATCGTCCCGTTCAAGCGGCGCGTCTATCGCCAGGTGGTCGACGAATTCCGGGCTCTGATCTGACCGGACCAGGCCGCCGCCGACCCGAAGGACGCCGGCGTCAGTTCGCCTGGACTTCGGGCTTGGGCTTAACCGTTTCGGCAGCCGCCACTTGCGGTTTGGGGCCGGCGATCAAAGCCCGGCTGACGACGGCCGTTTCCGGACAATTGCGCCCGCACAGGTTTTCCAGCCGGGCCAGCGTGGCTTTCGCCTTGTCCACCGCGCCCTTTTCCGCCAGCGCCGCCCCCTCGCCGGCGATGGCCGAAAGGTTGTTGGGTTCGCGGTCCAGCACATTGCGATAGTAATGGATGGCCTTGCCTTGCAGGCCCGCCTGGCGCGAGGCATCGCCCAGGGCCACCAGAATCGCCGCATTGGCCGGATCGAGCGCCAGCGCCGCCTCGAAACTGTCGGTCGCGGCGTTCACCTCGCCCTTGGCGAGCAACGCGCGGCCATCGTACAACAGCGCCTGGGCGCGGGGATCGAGCGGATCGCTGGTGCGCGCCGAACCCATGCTGCCCGTCACGGCCACAACCAGGGACAGCGCAACGGCCGCCGGCGAATAGCGCATCAAGAACTCCTTCAGCCGGGACTGTTCCCCACGGCGATAGACCACCCTCATGGCAGATGGTCTATCACAGACGCACCAGCCGCGCGAAGAAAAAGCCGTCCGTGCCGTCATGATACGGAGACAAACGCCAGCCACCCCGATGCGGGCGACCGCCAGGCAGACAGTTCAGCGAATCGACCCTGAACCCGCGATGAGCGGCCAGAAAGGCTTCCAGCCCATCGGCACCTTCGGCATCGATCAGCGAGCAGGTGACGAAGACCAGGCGCCCGCCCGGCCGCACCAGCCCGGCCGCCACATCCAGAACATGGGCCTGCATCTTGCCGTAACGGGCAATCGCCGCCGGATCCAGCCGCCAGCGCGCCTCGGGATTGCGCCGCCAGGTGCCTGTGCCCGAACAGGGCGCATCCACCAGCACGGCATCGGCAAGGCCCTGCCAATCGGCCAGCATGGCCATTTCCCGGCCGGGGTCGAGCAGCCGGGTTTCCACCAGCGCGCCGGCCCGCCCGGCGCGAGGGGCCAGCCGCGAAAGGCGGGCGCGGTCGATGTCGCAAGCCAGCAGCCGGCCGGTATTGCCCATCGCAGCGGCCAGAGCCAGGGTCTTGCCGCCCGCGCCGGCGCACAGGTCCACCACGGATTCGCCCGGTTGCGCGTCCAGTGCCTGGCAGGCGATCTGGCTGCCGGTGTCCTGCACTTCGAACAGGCCCTCGGCAAATTCCGGCCAGCTTTCCGCCGGCGTGCCGGGCGGCAACCGCAGGCCATCGGGCGCGGCCGTGGGCGTGGCCGCCACCGGCAGGCGTGCGGCCAGGCCGTCACGATCGATCTTGAGTGCATTGGCGCGCAGGTCCAGCGGCGCGCGGCCCAGCAGTGCGGCCTGCTCGGCCGCATCGAGGCCAGAAGCGTTCATGCGCTGCGCCAGCCACGCCGGCATGGCGCCGCCGGTCGCTACCGGCTCTCCCGCGCGAACCGGCGCCGGGCCATAGGGCGATCCGTCGAACAGCGCGGCCAGGCCGGAATCGTCTTGCGCCAGGCGCAACACGGCGGCGCGGCCGCTTTCGGGCACCTCGCCACAGGCGCGGATCGCTGCCCATGTCAGCTCGCGAATGGCGCGGCGGTCTTTCGATCCCACGAAACGGCGGTGGCGAAACCACTCCGCGATCAGCCGGTCGGCCGAGGCGCCCTGCCCGCGCGCGGCGGCAATCACCCCGTCAAGGATGTCGATTGCGGCCTGAACGCGCGCAGCCGGCGTCACCGCGTGGGATAGTTCGGCGCCTCGCGCGTGATCGTTACGTCGTGAACGTGGCTTTCCTTGAGGCCCGCATTGGTGATGCGCACGAACCGGGCGTTCTTGCGCAAGTGCTCGATCGTGCTGCTGCCGGTATAGCCCATGGCGGCCTTGATGCCGCCGACAAGCTGGTGGACCACGTCCTTGGCGGGGCCTTTGTAGGGCACCTGCCCCTCGATGCCTTCGGGCACCAGTTTCATCGAATCCTTGATGTCCTGCTGGAAATAGCGGTCGGCCGATCCGCGCGCCATGGCCCCTACCGAACCCATCCCGCGATAGGCCTTGTAGGCGCGGCCCTGATAGATGAACGTTTCGCCTGGCGCTTCCTCGGTTCCGGCCAGCATCGAGCCGACCATGATCGAACTGGCGCCTGCCGCCAGCGCCTTGGCCGCATCGCCCGAGGTACGCAGGCCGCCGTCGCCGATCACCGGAACGCCCGATTTCTCAGCCTCTGCCGCGCATTCCATGATCGCGGTCAGCTGCGGCACGCCGACGCCGGCAACGATGCGGGTGGTACAGATCGAGCCTGGCCCGATACCCACCTTGATCGCATCGGCACCGGCATCGATCAGCGCGCGGGTCGCCTCGGCCGTGGCGACATTGCCGGCAATCACCTGCACCGCGTTGGACAGAGTCTTCACCGCTTCCACGGCCCTGGCCACGTCGCGGTTGTGGCCGTGGGCCGTGTCGATGATCACCACGTCGCATTCCGCTTCGATCAGGGCCATTGTGCGGGCCATGCCCTTTTCGCCCACGGTGGTGGCCGCCGCCACGCGCAGCCGTCCGGCGGCATCCTTGGTGGCATTGGGATAGGTCACCGACTTTTCGATGTCCTTCACGGTGATAAGGCCGATGCAGCGATAGGCGTCATCCACCACCAGCAGCTTTTCGATGCGGCGCTGGTGCAGCAGGCGCCGCGCTTCCTCGCCGCTGGTGCCCAGCTTGACGGTCGCCAGGTTATCGTGCGTCATCAACTCGCGCACCGGCTGCGAAAGATTGTCGGCAAAGCGCACGTCGCGGTTGGTCAGGATGCCGACCAGCCGGCCGCCCGCTTCCACCACGGGAATGCCGCTGATGCGGTGGGTGCTCATCAACGCTTGCGCATCGCCCAGCGTGGCGTCGGGCGAAATGGTGATCGGGTTGACGACCATTCCGCTTTCATAACGCTTGACCGCCCGCACGGCGGCTGCCTGTTCCTCGATAGTGAGATTGCGATGCAGCACGCCGATCCCGCCCAGCTGTGCCATGACGATGGCCATGTCGGCCTCGGTCACCGTGTCCATCGCCGAAGACAGCACGGGAATGTTGAGAGCGATCGCCTTGGTCAGGCGCGTGCGGGTGTCGGCCTGGGAAGGCAGGATGTCTGACTCGGCCGGACGCAGCAAGACGTCGTCAAAAGTAAGGCCGAGGGGAATATCCATGAGAGCTGCCACTTCCTGTCGGGAGGGGAATCGTGGCGGCCCATGTAATCAAGCCGGGAACAATTGGCTAGGGGGTTCCCGGGCTATTTGCCGGGCCGGGAACCGGCCTTGCGGCAATCGCGGGCGGGGCGGCCGGGGCGGCGCCGGGATAGCGCCGCGGATCGGCGAAATCGCGCACCAGTTCGGCCATGATCTGCACTTCATCGGCCAGCCCGGCATAATTCACCTTGTCGGCCGTATCGGCCGGGCTGTGATAGGCGCTGTCCATGAAGCGGCCCAGCCGCGCCTCGTCGGCATAGCTGCTGCTGACCATGATCGCGGGCACGTCATGCTGCAGCAGCGCCCAGCTGTCCTGCCGGCGGACAAAGGCATTGGCAGCCAGACCGGGCGAGAGCTTGCGCTTCATCCGCGCCAGCACGCGTGCCACCCCGTCGTCCAGCCCGGTCATCCCCCGCCCCACGATGGCCACCGGGCCGCCCGGCGGCACCAGGCCGGTACTGTCCACGTTGAACGCCGCCACAACGCGGCCCAGCGGCAAAGGCGGGTTTTCGGCAAAGGCCAGCGCGCCAAGCAAGCCCATTTCCTCGGCCGTGGTGGCCAGCAGATAGATATCGCGTTCGGGTGCGCGCGCCGGCCCCGCGGCCATGATCTGGCGCGCCACTTCGGTAATCACCGCCACACCGCTGGCATTGTCCACGGCGCCCGGGCAAATGGTGCCCGTATCGGTGCAGATGCCGAAATGATCCCAATGCGCTACCAGCAGGACCGCGCCGGTCTGTGGCGAGCGGCCGGATATGCGGCCCAGCAGATTGTGGGTGCGCACCCGCGTTTCCCTGCTCGTTGCTTCCAGGCTGGCGGTTGCGCCGATGAGCCGCGGGCTGAAATCGGGCTGATCGGCCTCATGCCGGGCGGCGACGAACGCCTGTCCAGGGGCCGCGGGCGTGCCGCCCAGCAAGCGGTCGGCCATCTCCGGGGTAATGAAAGCCTCGATCTCGTTGTCCGTCCGCTCTCCGGCCAGGGCCATTTCGGCCTTGCGCCGCCGCGTCACCACGTCTTCCAGGCTGCGCACGCCGTCAAGCACCGTCACCACCGCCATGGCCCCGCCATCCAGCAGACGTTCCGCCGCGCCGCGCCCGTTGGCGCCGGCGCCGCGCATCGTGTTGGCAACCGGCGGGGCTTTGCTGTCAAGCAGCAGGGCCACCCGCCCTGCCAGTTCGGTACGCGAGGGAACGATGCCATGCCCGACGAACAGCACCGGCGCGCTTTCCACCAGATTGCGCACGCCGGACGTGATGACGAACACGTCGCGTTCGTCGGCCATCAGGCGGCGGCGGCCGCGCATGAACGTCGCGCGCGACAGCACCGGCTCGCGCGCCACCAGATCGACCGGCGCAAACCACGGGCTGCCGGGAATATTGGTGCCCGATTCCAGGCCGATCTCGAACCACTGCCTGGCCAGATAACGCAGGGTTTGCGACTCGCCCTCGGTGCCGGGACGGCGGCCGCCCAGGGCCGGACTGGCCAGGATTTCGACATGCGCATGCAGCCGTTGCTCCAGCGTGGGGGCAGCGGGCGCAGGCGCCGCGGCAAGGCGCGGTGCGGCTGCCAGCAACACGGTTGCCAGCAGGATCAGGGCCGGTGCCCCCATCGGCCATGCGCCACGACTCATCGAAGTCCCCAAACGCTTCAGCGCAGGCCTTCTGCTGACAAAAGCCGCGTCCGCACGCAAGTTCCCAATGTTACAAAGCGCGATGAACCGACAGAACGTCGCATTTTTCCTGCCTCTCTTCCGGAACATTGTCGCATGCCGTGGCTTGCCAGTTCGGCTACAAGCCACCCAGGGTCAGGCCGTACGCGGCCGCAACGCAAAGACAGGCAGGCCATGCGGCTCGACGATTACGACAACGACATCGATGTGGAAGACCAGCGCGGCCGGGGCGGCGGCTTTTCGTTCGGCGGGGGTGGGGGCGGCTTTCCGCTTGGCCTGATCCTCAGCCTGGTCGGCTCGCGCTTCGGCATTGTCGGCATCATCGTGGTTGTTGGCGCCTCGTTCCTGTTCGGCGGGCTGCCGCAGCAGCTGGCCGGTCCCGTCGGGGAAACGCCATCGCAGCAGATCGGCCGTCCCGACGGTGAAACACTGGCCGATGTCTGCAACGCCAATGCGTTCAGCCGCGAAAGCTGCAACGCGCTATCGTCGCTCAACAAGACATGGCAACCGCTGCTCAAGGCCGGGAACGTCGCATTCCGGGCCCCCAAGCTCGTATTCTATTCCAGCCAGGGCACCTCGGGCTGCGGCGCGGCGCAAAGCGCGATGGGCCCGTTCTATTGCCCGTCCGACCGGGGCATCTACATCGATACCGATTTCTACACCGAGCTCGATCGCAAGATGGGCGCCGGCGGTGATTTCGCCCGGATCTACGTCATGGCCCATGAATATGGCCATCACGTCCAAAGCCTTGCCGGCACGTCGGCAAGCGTTTCGCGCGCGCAGCGGGCCAATCCCGACGCGGCCAATGCCCTCTCCGTGCGGCTCGAACTGCAGGCCGATTGCTATGCCGGGGTCTGGGCCGCCCAGAACCGCGGGCGGATCGAAACCGGCGATGTGGAAGAAGGGCTGCGTGCCGCGCATCAGATCGGCGATGACACATTGATGAAAGCGGCGGGCCGCGCTCCGGTGGAAGCGGCTTTCACGCATGGCAGCGCCGCGCAGCGCATGGCCTGGCTGCGCAGGGGGCTTGATAGCGGCGATCCCGGCGCGTGCAACACGTTTGCCCAGGGCGCGGTATAACCAATCAGGAACCTTGCCCGGTTTCCCGCGTAATGCCGGCACACCGGGGAGTTTGCCAATCATGTCACCACGCCGCCTTGCCGCCCGCGCCGCGCTGATCGGCGCAATGGCGTCGCTCGCCCTCTCGCCCTTTCCCGCCCGCGCGCAAACGGTCGTCGCGCCCAAGGATGCCAAGGTCGGCGATGTCGTTGCCGCGCCGCTGGAAACGGTCAACCTCAAGAAGGAAGATATTCCGCCTATCCTCGAACGGGCGCGCGAATCGCCTTATGCCCTGGCCGGGCTTAAAGGATGCTCCGCGCTCGCGGCTGAAATCCGCCGGCTCGATGCGGCTCTGGGCGACGATATCGATCTTGCCGCCCAGACCAAGGGCGGGATCATGGTCGGCAACACGGCAAAATCCATCGTCGGCTCGCTGATTCCGTTCGGCGGCATCATCCGCGAAATCTCGGGCGCCAATGCGGCGCAGCGGCAATGGCAGGTGGCGCTGTTCGCCGGCACCGCGCGTCGTTCGTTTCTCAAAGGCGTGGGCCAGTCGCGCGGCTGCCCCTATCCTGCCCGAGCCGCCAGCGCGAAAGACGCAAAGGCGATCGCCGCCAGCCGCGCGCGCCAGGAGGCGGCCCCCAAGGCAGCGAAAGAGAAGCAGAAAGAACAGCAGAGGGATAATCCCTGACCGTTACGTCCCGGTGCCGGTTACGCTAGGGCATGCGACCGGCGCATGGGTCTGGCCGAACGGATTGGAACCACGTCAGATCAGGATGATGTCCGCCAGGTCCAGATCGGGTGCCCCCTTCAGGACGCCGATCCGCACAGCCTTTTCCGCGCCGTTGCCATCGCTGTCGTAAAAGAGATTGCCGCTTGCTCTGTCATAGATCAGGCTCTGTTCGGCGGTCAGCGCCCTGGTGCCGTAGCCGAATTCCGCCGCCGAAAGAGCGCCCGTGGACTGCCCATAGAAACCTGCACCGAAGGCGCCGAGGGAAAGGGCGATCTTGTCCTCCCCGCTAACGAAGTCACCGATCACCATACGCCCGACGGCATAGGGGCCGGCATCGAACAGGAACGTGTCATGACCGGCCCCGCCGCGCAGCGAATCCACCCCGCCCCCGCCGCTCAGAACGTTGTCGCCATCGTTCCCCACGATGACGTTGGCGGCATTGTTGCCGGCTCCATCGATGTTGCCGGCCCCGTTTACCAGCCTCAGCCGTTCCGCATGAGCACCCAGCGCATAGCTGACCGTGGCAAAGACCTGATCGATCCCTGCATCGTCGCCGCGCTCGATCACCTTGTCGCCGGCATTGTCCACATAGTATGTGTCGCTGCCCGATCCGCCCTCCATCAGATCGGCCCCGCCCTGGCCATAGAGCCTGTCGCTACCCTCGGCGCCCAGCAGATGATCGTCCCCCAAGCCGCCGTTCAACCGGTCGTTGCCCGCGCCCCCTTCCAGGCGGTTGGCCTCCCGGTTGCCATAAAGCGTATCGTCGAACCCGGAGCCGATGACGTTTTCGATGCCCTTGATCCTGACCGTGCCCGCCCCGAGCGTGTCGACCGGCCTGACCGTTGCCAGCGTTACAAAGATGCCCTGGTCTGCATCGGCAAAGCTCACGGTGTCGTTCCCGGCCCCACCCAAGAACGTATCGTCGCCGCCGTGACCCAGGAACAGATCGTCCTTGTCGGTGCCGACCAGCCTGTCTGCGCCGTCGGTGCCCTCGAGAGTTTCGCCCGGGCGGGTGTGGAACGTCTGGGTATGCACTTGGCCGTCTTGATCGCGCCATAACACGGCAAGGCCGCCATCGGACAGCACTGTCAATCGCGTGGAATCCTGGCTTCCTGCTGTCGTGGTGTTGACGATCTGCTCCCGGCCTGTTTCGATGCCTGCGGCGTCATAGGTCCGCAGCGCGATCTCGCTTGCCCCGTTGGCGTCGGTCGTGGCGTTGACGCTGGCCCAGGCAATTGCGAAACCCCCATCGGCAAGCGCGACGACATCGGTGGAGCCGACGAAGCGAGGGCCGGCCTCGCTGACGATCATATCCGGCTGCGTCACCACGCCGGCGCTATCATAGACCTGCGCGTGCAACGTCCCCGGAGAGGTGAAGCCGCCACTGCCATGGTTCTCCGCCCAAACGACGACAAAGCCGCCGTCGGCAAGGCCGACAACCTGCACGTCCACGGCGTTGCCCCATCTGGTGGAAAGCGAAAGCGGCGTGCCGCTCCGGATCGTGGCGCCGTCTATGGCGTTGATCGCATAGACATAGCCGTCGTGATCGTCCCGCGCCAATGTCAGCAGCGTGCCGTCGGCCAGTTGCGTCGCGACCGGCGAAACGTCTCGGTTGGAATTGGCGCTGACGAACCGCGCACTGACGGTGCCGGTCGCCAGATCAACGATATTGACCATTACGTTCGCCGTACTGCCACCAAAACCGATGTTGCTCACGACGGCGGCCTTGCCCAGATTGGCGCCGGTAAGGGCAAGCACGGAAGTTCCGGTATAGAGGCTGTTGCCGGTGGGCGCGGAAACGGTGATGCTGCCGGTGGTCACGCCGTCGGTCGGGTCCGTATCGAGAAAAGACAGCGTGATGCCCTCGCCCCCGGTCGATGGATCGGTTGCCGTAATGGCATTGCCATCTGCCAGGGCGAAGACGTTATAGGCGCGTGCCGTGACGTCCACGCCGGTGGCGGCGCCGTCGGTGCCGAACACGGCGTAAACATAGTTTCCCGAATTCTGCTGGCCCTCGTTCATGACCAGCACTTTTCCGTTGGCCAGGAACGTGGAGGACGGGATACGCCGTTGAGCCGGTGCCTGGTCTAATGCCACTTCCGCCCCGTCCCGATAATACGTCATGTTCAGCCTCCCGGTTGCTCCGATCGTCAGAGCGCACCGGCCAGGCCTATGGCAGTGCATCGGTCCGCGACAGTGCAACAATCCCCGGTTTGGACAAACAGAAATGGCCGGGGCTTTGCCAACCCCGGCCATCTTGCCGATTACGGCACGCGTGGCTGTCAGGCGTGGATCAGTACACGCGCGCCTTGGGCTTGATGTACTGCACGTCGTCGGTCAGCGTGTATTCGTGGACCGGACGGTAATCCAGCCTGATGCCGCCGTCCGTGCCGCCCCAGCCATCGAACCATGCCACGGTGTGCTTCATCCAGGTGGCATCGTCACGGTTGGGGAAATCCTCGTGCGCATGGGCACCGCGGCTTTCCTTGCGGTTGAAGGCCGAATGCATGGTCACGGCGGCCTGGCTGATCAGGTTGTCCAGTTCCAGCGTTTCGACAAGATCGGTGTTCCAGACCAGCGAGCGATCCGAAATGCCGATGTCCTGCATCGACGCGTAGATCGTGCTCAGTTTCTGCTTGCCCTCGGCCATCAGGTCGTCGGTGCGGAACACGGCGGCATGCTGGCTCATCGCGCGCTGCATTTCGGTGCGGATGCCGGCGGTGGGCGATCCGCCCTTGGCGTGGCGGAAATGATCGAGGCGGGTCAGCGCCAGGTCCGCGCTGTCCTTGGGCAGCGAGTTGTGCGCCGTGCCCGGTTTGATCAGTTCCTTGAGACGCAGCCCGGCCGCGCGGCCGAACACCACCAGGTCGATCAGCGAATTGGACCCCAGGCGGTTGGCGCCGTGTACCGAAACGCAGGCCGCCTCGCCCACTGCGAACAGCCCCGGCACCACGGTTTCCGGATTGCCGTCCGGCCCGATGGTCACCACTTCGCCGTGATAATTGGTGGGAATGCCGCCCATGTTGTAATGCACCGTCGGCACCACCGGCAGAGGCTGGCGCGTCAGGTCCACCCCGGCAAAGATCTTGCCGCTTTCGGTAATGCCGGGCAGGCGTTCGGCCAGGACCTTGGCATCGATGTGGTCAAGGTGCAGATAGATGTGGTCCTTGTGCGGCCCCACCCCGCGCCCTTCGCGGATTTCCAGCGCCATGGAGCGCGAAACCACGTCGCGGCTCGCCAGGTCCTTGGCCGAAGGGGCATAGCGCTCCATGAAGCGCTCCCCTTCGGAATTGGTGAGATAGCCGCCTTCCCCGCGGGCGCCTTCTGTGATCAGCACACCGGCGCCATAGATGCCGGTCGGATGGAATTGGACGAATTCCATGTCCTGCAACGGCAGACCGGCCCGCAGCACCATGCCGCCGCCATCGCCGGTGCAGGTATGGGCCGACGTGGCGGTGAAATAGCAGCGGCCATAGCCGCCGGTCGCCAGCACTACCGCATGGGCACGAAAGCGATGGATCGAGCCATCGTCCATGCACAGCGCGATCACCCCGCGGCACTGACCGTTTTCCATGATCAGGTCGATGGCGAAATATTCGATGAAGAAGTCGGCGTCGTACTTCAGGCTCTGCTGATAGAGCGCGTGAAGCATGGCATGGCCGGTACGGTCGGCCGCGGCGCACGTCCGCTGTACCGGCGGGCCTTCGCCCATGTTCTGCATGTGGCCACCGAACGGACGCTGATAGATCGTGCCATCGGCATTGCGGCTGAACGGCACGCCGGCGTGTTCCAGCTCATAGACCGCGGCCGGCGCCTCGCGCACCATGTATTCGATGGCGTCCTGGTCACCCAGCCAGTCTGACCCCTTGACGGTGTCGTACATGTGCCACGTCCAGTGATCGGGCGTGTTGTTCTGCAGAGAGGCGGCAATGCCCCCCTGCGCCGCCACGGTGTGGGAGCGCGTGGGAAAAACCTTGGTGATGCAGGCGGTGCGCAGGCCGGCCTGGGCCGAACCCATCGTGGCGCGCAGGCCCGAACCGCCGGCGCCGACGACCACGGTGTCGTAGGTATGGTCGATGATCTTGTAGGCAGCAGACATGGCTCAAGCGCCCCCGAGTGCGATGCGGATGATCGAGACGATGCCGAACACGGCAGCGGCGGCGGGCACGATGTTGATCAGAAGCCAGGAAGCGACCTTGCCCCCTTCGCCATGGACATAGTCTTCGAGCATCACCTGCACGCCCAGCCTCGCGTGATAGAGGGTGTTGATGATCAGCAGAACGAGCATCGTGGCCGGAAGCGGACGGGCCAGCCAGCCATGCACGGTGATGAAATCGTGCGCGGGCAGCAGAGCCAGGCTCACACCGAGGAAGGGGATGAGGATCAGGTTGCCCACGGCCGTCAGGCGCTGGGCCAGCCAGTGGTGCGTGCCGGCGTGGCTGGAGCCCAGCCCCCGGACGCGACCGATCGAAGTTCCGTTACCCATGGTACCTCCGAAAATCAGTGGGCGTGCCGGCGCTCAGCGCAGCAGCACGAAACCCCAGAACAGGGCCGTAAGACCGACAGAAGCGATCAGCGTGAAGACCGACCAACGGGCATTGCCCGAAATCTCGTATCCGACGCCGATATCCAGCACCAGGTGGCGAATGCCCGAGCAGGCATGCTGAAAGAACGCCCAGGAAAGGCCCACCAGCACGATCCTGCCGAGGATCGCGGTCAGCGCCGAAAGCCCGCCGGCAGCACCCGTCCACACATAGGTCATGAACGTGTCATAGGCTTCCGGGCCGCTGGCGATCGCGCCCAGCCACCAGATCAGCAGCGCCGTTCCCAGAAAGGCCAGGCCGTTGCCCGTCACGCGATGGAGGATCGAGACCAGCATGCCCGGGCCCCAACGCCAGATTTGAAGGTGCGGCGAAAGTGGCCGGTTGCCGCGCGCCAGCGCCATGAAACTTCCCCTTCTTTTCGCAAGGCCGGCCGGTATCAGGTTTCCGGCCGGGACGAGTCGCTATTAGTCGAAATGCCCCGGGGCGCAAGCCGGCGAAACGGGGAAGGTGAATTCGTATGTTGTCATGCGGCAAATTGGCGCGCAAACCCGTGCGCATGTGGTTCAAAGTTCCGTTCGCAGCCGCACTGGCGGCACTGCTCTTCGCCCCTGCGGCCACGCATGCGCGGCCTGTCCGAAAAACTGCGCTGCCTGCGCCGACATTGCAGACGGTTTGTGCGGGGCGCGATGGCTGGGCCGATCCGGCCCCGCCGCAACGCCTGTTCGCCAACACCTGGTATGTCGGCACGTGCGGGATCAGCGCCGTTCTCATCACGTCTCCCCAAGGCCATATCCTGATCGACGGCGGCCTGCCGGAGGCGGCCGGAATCGTGGCTCGCAATATCGAGGCAGCCGGCTTTCGCCTGGCCGACGTGCGCTGGATCGTTTCCAGCCACGAACATTTCGACCACGCCGGCGCCCTGGCCAGGCTCAAGCGGATGACCGGCGCACGCCTCGCCGCCAGGCCGGCCGCCGCGCGCGTGCTGGAAAGCGGCCAGGTGCCACGCGACGATCCGCAATCGTTGCAACTCAAGCCCTTTCCCAAAGTCGCCGTCGATCGCCTGCTGCGCAATGCTGACGTGCTGGCGCTCGGTCCGCTGCGCCTGACGGCCCATGCCACGCCCGGCCACTCGCCGGGCTCCACCAGCTGGACCTGGACAAGCTGCGTGCGCCGCGATTGCCGCGCCGTGGCCTATGTGGACAGCGTCACCGCGATTGCCGCGCCGGGGTGGCGCTTTGGCGAGCACCCCGCCTACGTTGCCATGTTCCGTGCCTCGCTCGGCCGGATCGCGCGGCTGCCTTGCACGCTGTTGATTACGCCTCACCCGGGGGCGAGCGACCTTTTCGCGCGGGTCGCGGCCGGCCCGCCCGCGCCCGCGCCCGATGCCTGCCGCGCCTATGCCGAACGCGGCGGCAGGCTGCTCGACGAAACGCTTGCCAAGGAAGCCGCCGCCCCGCAAAGCGCGCCATGAGCTGGAAAATCACTATCCTTGCCCCGCGCGACGTGGTTCAGGCAGCGCTCGTCGCGCACGAAGACGTTATCGATTGGGACCCCGGCATCGTCATCGCCGGCAGCGAGATCGCCGAAGACCGGCCCGACGACTGGCAGCTCGAAGCCTGGCTGGCCGACAAGCCGGGCAAGGCCGCGCGCGCGGCCATCGCCGCGCTGTTCGCTGACGGCGTACCCCTTATGCAAGTGGAAAAGCTGCCCGATCAGGATTGGGTCACGCTCAGCCAGAACGGGGTGGAGCCGATCCGCGAAGGCCCGTTCCACGTCCATACGCCCGAACATCCGGCATCGGGCACGCCCGGTATCCGCAATTTCCTGATTCCCGCCAGCCAGGCGTTCGGCACCGGCCAGCATGCCACCACCGCCGGGTGCCTGGCCATGCTGGCGCACATGAAAGCCAATGGCGCGGCCGTGCGCAACCTGGCCGATATCGGCACCGGCACGGGCCTGCTGGCCTTTGCCGCGCTGCATCTCTGGCCCGGCGCGCGCGCCATCGCCAGCGACATCGATGCCGTGTGCGGCCCGGTGGTCGCCACCAATGCCGATGCCAACGGCGTGCAGCTGGGCGACGGGCCGGGCAGGCTGGCCATGGTGATCGCGCCGGGGATGGATCACCCGCTGCTGTGCCTCTCGGCGCCGTATGACCTGCTGATCGCCAACATCCTCGCCGGGCCGCTGATCGAACTGGCGCCCGAATTTGCCGCCGCCGTCAAGCCCGGCGGCCATGTCCTGCTTGCCGGCCTGCTCGCGACCCAGGAAGCGGCCGTGCGCGCCGCCTATGCCCGCGCCGGGCTGCGCCTGGCCGCGCGCCAGGTGCGCGGCGACTGGTCGATCCTCTGGCTGCGGCGCCGCGCCACCCCGCGCATCCGCGCCAGCAGGCCCGGAGCACTGCCGGCCTGGTCGCAAAAGTGGTGACGCCCGCCGGCCATCACGCCCGGCTGCCCACCATCGCCAGGCCGAATGCCACGAAAATGCCCCCGGTCACGCGGTTGAACAGCTTGCGCGGCGAAGGCTTGTCCAGCCAGCGCGCCATCGATCGCCCGCCCAGCGCATAAATCATGTACGAGGTGATCTCGATTACCCCGAATGTCGCCACCATCACCGCAAACTGGGTAAGCTCGGGCCGGGCCGGATCGATGAACTGCGGGAAGAAGGCCCCGGCAAACAGCAGGGCCTTGGGATTGCTGATACCCACCAGGAATCCAGTGCGGAACAGCGCGAGCGCGGATGGGGCCGCGGCCGGCACGCCGCCTTCCACCGTGATCGCGGCGCTTTCGGCCGTCCAGGCCTTGTACCCCAGATAGAGCAGATAGGCCGCGCCCGCGATCCTGAGCGTCGTGAAAACCTCGGGCATTGCCACCAGCACGGCGGAAAGACCGGCAGCCGAAAGGCTCAGCAGCGTGAGCACGGCCAGAAAGCAGCCGGCCATGGCAAAAACGGCGCGACCAAAGCCGACGGTGACGCTGCGAGTCATCACGTGCAGCATGTTCGGGCCAGGCGAGATCGAGATGAAAAACACGGTGGCCACAAACAGCCACCAGGTGTGCAATGCCATTGTCGGCTATCCCGCTGTTTTGAAAATCGCGGCCCAGGCGGCCTCGTCGATCACCTCTATGCCCAATTCCGCAGCTTTTTTCAACTTGCTGCCCGCGCCTGGCCCCGCCACGACCAGATCGGTCTTGGGCGAGACGCTGCCGGCCGCGCGCGCGCCCAGCGCCTCGGCCTGGGCTTTCGCTTCATCGCGGCTCATGGTCTCCAGCTTGCCGGTGAACACCACCGTCTTGCCGGCCACGGCGCTGGCGCGCGTTTCCACGATGAAATCGGGCGGGCTCACTTCGCCCAGCAGATCGTCCCAGACGGCAACGTTGTGGGCTTCATGAAAAAAGCTGCCCAAAGCTTCGATCACCACCGGGCCCACGCCGTCGATGGCCAGCAAATCGGCCCGGGCGTCCGCGTCGCCGCCGTGCGCCTTTTCGGCCGCGGCACGCAGGGCCGGCAGCGTGACGAAGCGCTTCATCAGGTCACGCGCGGTCACCGCGCCAACGTGGCGGATGCCCAGGCCGAACAGCAGGCGGGCCGCGTCCGGCCGCCGCTTGGCCTCGATCGCCGCCAGCAGATTGTCGACCGATCTGTCCTTCCATCCCTCGCGCTCCAGGATCTGGTTGCGGCGCCCGCGCAGGCGAAAGATGTCGGCCGGGCTTTCCAGCCAGCCCAGGGCAAAGAATTCGGCAATGGTCTTTTCCCCCAGGCCTTCGATATCGAGCGCGCCGCGGCTGACGAAATGCCGCAGCCGCTCGGTGCGCTGGGCCGGGCAGATCAGGCCACCGGTGCAGCGAACGTCTACCTCGCCTTCTTCGGCCACCGCCTCGCTGCCGCACTGGGGGCAGTGATCGGGAAAGGCAAAGGCCGGGCGCGCTTCGTCCCGCGTCAGGTTTTCGACCACCTGGGGAATAACGTCGCCCGCCCGCTGCAAGACCACGCGATCGCCCACCCGCATGCCGAGCCGGCCGATCTCGTCGCGGTTGTGCAAAGTGACGTTGGTAACCGTGACGCCGCCCACCAGCACCGGGCGCAGCCGGCCCACGGGCGTCAGCTTGCCGGTGCGACCCACCTGAACGTCGATTGCCTCCACGGTCGTTTCGGCGCGCTCCGCCGGAAACTTGTGGGCCATGCCCCAGCGCGGCGCCTTGGCCACGAATCCCAGCCGCCGTTGCCATTCCAGACTGTCTACCTTGTAGACGACGCCATCTATGTCATAAGGCATTTCAGCGCGTTGCGCTTGAATGCTGGCATAATGCCGCAGCATCTCGGCCGCGCTTTCGCAGCGTACCAGCAACGGGGAGACCGGCAGGCCCCAGACCGCGATCTGCCGCATCATGTCCCACTGGGTTTGCGCCGGCACCGCGCTGGCGGCCCCCCAGCCATGCGCCAGAAAGCGCAAGGGCCGGCTGGCCGTGACGCTGGCATCCTTCTGGCGCAACGAACCGGCGGCGGCGTTGCGAGGGTTGGCAAAGATCTTCTCGCCCTTTTCCGCCTGTGCCGCATTCAATGCCAGAAAATCGGCCTTCGCCATGTAGACCTCGCCCCGGATTTCGAACACGGCGGGCGGCACCATTCCCGAACCGGTGTCAAGTTCCTGCGGTATGTCCCTGATGTAAAGGACATTAGCTGTCACGTCCTCGCCCACTTGACCGTCGCCGCGGGTGGCCGCACGCACGAGTTTTCCGTCCTCGTAACGCAAGGAGCAGGATAGCCCGTCGATCTTGTCTTCCGCTGTCATTACCACTTGCGCGTCCGACGGCAGGGCCAGAAAGCGTCGCACCCGCGCCAAGAATTCCGCCACCTCTTCGGCTGTGAACGCATTGTCGAGGCTCATCATCCGAACCTCGTGCGTCACTTTGCGCAAAGGCGAGGACGATACGTCATGGCCCACTGCCCGCGACGGGCTGTCGGCGCGGATCAGATGGGGAAATGCAGCTTCCAGCTCGGCGTTGCGCCGCACCAGCGCATCGTACGCCGCATCGGATATTTCCGGCGCGTCTTCAGCATGATAGCGCCGGTTGTGATAGGCGATCTGCTTTGCCAGCCGCATCATTTCGTTGGCTGCGGCCGCTTCGTCCATCTCCGCTCGATCGCTCATCCCGGGCTACTTTCCGATCACCGTTGCACAGACCTGGCGGCGGATACGAAATCCCAGCGTTTCGTAAAGCTGGATCGCTGCCGCATTCTCCACATAGCTGTGCAGGAACGGCATGTCCCCCCGTTCCAGCAGTCCCTCCATCACCCGCACGATCAGCCGCGCGGCCCAGCCACGCCCGCGAAATTCGGGCCAGGTGGCAACGCCGCTCACTTCGGCCAGGCCGGGCGCGGGGCGCATTCGCTCGCCCGCCATTGCGGCCAGCCGCCCGTCCGCGAAAATGCCGTAGAACCGACCGTATCGCCAGGTGTCCGGCCCCCACGGCCCAGGTCGCGTCGCGAGCGCCAGGGCCGTCATCGCCGGCACGTCGGCCTTGCGCAGCGGGACGATCACCGGTTCGTCGGCGCCGCCCGCATGCCCGTGCCGGCGCACGATACGCTCTGCCACCATCTGGACGAGCGGCGCGGCACGGCGCACCACGAGCCCCGGGGGCGCAGACACGGCCTGCGGTTCCACCATCCAGAGCGCGTCATCGGGCCCGCTCAGCAATGTAGCAAGCCTGTCCTCCATGCCCGGCGCGGCAGCCGCGAAAGGGCCATAACCGGGATCGATCCGGCAGGCGCCGCTTCCGGCCCAGCGCGCAAGCGCCCGTTGCGGCCCGTTCAAGGCATGCCAGACCGGCCGATCGAGCGGCTCGGTCACGCCTGTTCCAACAAACGCCTGGCCTGTGCGCGGGCTTCCCTGGTGACTTCCGCACCCGACAGCATCCGGGCGATTTCCTCGCGGCGACCGGCTGCATCGAGCATCGTCACCGATGTGCGTGTCACCGTGCCCTCGCTCGATTTGGCGATCAGGTAATGCACGTCGCCGCGCGCCGCCACCTGGGGGCTGTGCGTCACGGCCAGCAGTTGCCCGCCCCGCGCCAGCCGCGCCAGCCGTTCGCCGATGGCGCTCGCCACGGCGCCGCCAACGCCGCGGTCGATCTCGTCGAAAATGACCGTGGCCGCGCCCCCTTCCTCGGCCAGCGCCACTTTCAACGCCAGGATGAAGCGCGAAAGCTCCCCGCCCGAAGCGATCTTGCCCAGTGGTGCGAAATCGCTGCCGGGGTTGGTGGAAATCAGGAATTCCACCGCATCCATCCCCTGCCCGCTCCAGCGGTCCTCGGGCAGGCGCACCACGGCGGTGTGAAACCGCGCCGCATCCAGCCGCAACGGAGCCAGTTCGGCTGCCACGGCCTTGTCCAGCCGGCGCGCCGCCTCGGCCCGCTGCACCGAAAGCGCTTCGGCCTTGGCCCGGTAATCCAGGCCGGCCTCCATCGCCGCGCGGGCCTGGCCGGCAATCTGTGCCTCGCCACCCTCGATCGATTGCAACGCGGCCCGCAAAGCCTCCTGCCGGGCCGGCAGATCATCGACCGCGCAGCCATGCTTGCGCGCGGCGGCGCGCAGATCGAACAGCCGCGTCTCGATCCGGTCGAGCATCTGCGGATCGTGCGCCAGCGCTTCGGCCGCCGCCGCCAGCTTGTCTTCGGCCTCACCCGCCTCGATCACCGCGCGGTCCAGCGCGTCGAGCGCCTCGGCCAGGAGGGGGTGTTCGCCGGCAATGCGATCCAGCCGCCGCGCGGCGCCCCGCAACTGCGCCAGGGGGGCGTCCGACCCGGTCCACAAATGCTGCAATTCGCCCAGATCGCCCGAAAGCTTCTCGCCCTTCTGCATGGCCGCGCGCTGCAGGGCGAGTTCCTCTTCCTCCCCCGCAACCGGCCTCAGCGCATCAAGCTCGGCAAGATGCGCCGCGATCAGATCCTGCTCGGCCGCCGCGCTGGCAACGCGGGCGCGCGCCTCGGCCAGCGCCTGTTCGGCGTGGCGCCAGACGTCCCAGGCCCGCGCCACGGCGGCCGCATCGGCGCGCGCATAGCGATCGAGCAGTGCGCGGTGCCCGCGCGCATTGACCAGCCCGCGATCGTCGTGCTGCCCGTGCAATTCCACCAGGAACCGTGCCAGTTCGCGCAGCAGCGCCACGCCAACAGGCTGATCGTTGACATAGGCCCGGCTGCCGCCATCGGCGCGCAGGCGGCGGCGCACCAGCAGCGGTTCGCCCGGTTCCCAGTCGATCGCGGCCTCTGCCAGCATGGCCTCGATGCCATCGGGACGCTGCCCGAACTCGAACGTGGCGGTCACGCTCGCCAGGTCTTCCCCCGCGCGCACCAGGCCGCTGTCGGCCCGGTCGCCCAGAACCAGCCCCAGCGAATCCAGCAGGATCGATTTGCCGGCCCCGGTTTCGCCGGTCAAAACCCCGAGACCGCCGGGAAACGCCAGGTCCAGCGCCTCGATCAGAACGACATTGCGGATGGAAAGCCCGGTCAGCATCACCGTTTCCTAGCGCTTTGCAGCGCGGCCGTCACCTGCCCCGTCACCGGCCTCGTTCACGTCTTGTTTCACATCGATGACACTGTGTCGTTTCGTCGCAATGTGACGATGGCATGAGAGTCGCAAGACAATGGCAGCACAGGAAGGGATCGGGTCATGGACCGCCCAAGCGAACGCAGCTTTGCCCCCGTCAGTGAATGGATCAAGGGCGCCCCGGACTGGCTTGATCTGCCCGAACCGCGCGGTTTCCGGCCCAAGCGGCGGGTACGCACGGTATGGATTTCCGATCTTCACCTGGGCACGCGCGGCTGCAATGCCGACATGCTGCTCGATTTCCTGGCCTCGATCGAATGCGAGACGCTCTACCTCGTCGGCGATATCGTCGATGGCTGGCGACTTTCGCGCGGGTGGTACTGGCCCGATGCCCACAACGAAGTGGTGCGCCGGGTACTCAAGATGGCCCATCGCGGCACGCGCGTGGTGCTGATCGCGGGCAACCATGACGAAATGCTGCGCCCCTATGCCGGCATGACCTTCGGCGGGGTGGAGCTGGCCCTCGACACTATCCACGAAACGGCAGACGGCCGCCGCCTGCTCGTCACCCATGGCGACGGGTTCGACGGCGTCGTGCTCTATGCCCGCTGGCTCGCGTTCCTTGGCGACACGGCCTATGCGGTGCTGCTGCGCGCCAATCGCTGGGTCAACCTGGTGCGCCGGCAATTCAACATGCCCTACTGGTCGCTTTCGGCCTACATGAAGAAACGCGTGAAGAACGCGGTGCAGTTCATCTGCGATTTCGAGGAAGCCGTGGCCCACGCCGCGCGCGACATGGGCGTGGATGGCGTGGTTTGCGGCCACATCCACTGCGCCGAAATCCGCCAGATCGGCGATGTCACCTATTACAACGATGGCGACTGGGTGGAAAGCTGCACCGCGCTGGTCGAAGATCTCAATGGCGCGATGAGCATTGTGGACTGGGTGGAAGAACAGAAGAAGCACGCAGCGTTCGTCCCCACCGCCCTGCCGGAACTGACCGGCCCGGCGCCGGTGGAAGCCGTTTGATGCGCATTGCCCTGGCGACCGATGCCTGGACCCCGCAGGTCAACGGCGTGGTCCGCACGCTGACCACCACGGTCACCCATCTGCGCGCCCGCGGACACGTGGTCGAACTGCTTACCCCCCAGCAGTTTCGCACCTGCGCGCTGCCCGGCTATGGTGAAATACGCCTGGCGATGGCACCGCGCTTCGGCACGCGGCGCACGCTGCACGATTTCGCGCCTGACATCGTTCATATCGCTACGGAAGGGCCGATCGGCTGGGCGGCGCGCAGTTGGTGCAAATCCACCGGCACGCCCTTCACCAGCGCTTTCCACACCCGTTTTCCCGATTACGCCGCCATGCGCACGGGGTTGAGCGCCGATACGTTCTGGCCGCTGATGCGCCGCTTTCATGCGCGCAGCGCCGCGGTGCTGGTTTCCACGCCCAGCCTGGCGCGCGAACTGGCCGGACATGGCATCCGGCAGACCCGGCTGTGGTCGCGCGGGATCGATGCCGAATTGTTCCATCCCGGCCATCAGCCGCTGCCGCAGCTTGCCGCCCTGCCCGGCCCGGTGCTGCTTTATGTCGGCCGCGTGGCAGTGGAGAAGAATCTGGGCGCGTTTCTCGATTGCCCGGTGGCCGGCAGCAAAGTGGTGGTGGGCGACGGGCCGGATCTGGCCATGCTCAAAGCCCGCTATCCCGGTGCCCGTTTCACCGGGGCACTTTCCGGCGTGGCGCTGGCCCAGGCCTATAACGCCGCCGATTGCTTCGTCTTTCCCAGCCGCACCGATACGTTCGGCCTCGTCATGATCGAGGCCATGGCTTGCGGCGTGCCCGTGGCAGCCTTTCCCGTGGACGGGCCGCTCGACGTTGTCGGCCTTGATGGCCTGGGTGCGCAGGGAACCCTGCCCCGCCCGGTCGGCGCCTGCCACCAGGACCTGGCCCAGGCCATCAGCCAGGCTCTGGCCTGCAGCCGCGCCGATGCCGCCGCCTATGGCGCCAGCTATTCGTGGGAAGCGGCGACCGACCAGTTCGAGATGGCGCTGGCCACCGCTGCCGGCGGAAGGATTCCGCGCGCCGCCTGATCGAGCGCCCCGCCCGGCCACGGGCGGATCACGCCATCGCTCTACCAGAACAGAAAGGCGATGGCCGGAACCAGAGTCACGATCGCCAGGCTTGGCCATTTCCAGGCGCCCAGATAGCCGAACGCGGCATGGCCCCTGCCCAGCGCCTGGCGCATCCGCCTGACGTGGATATAGGCGCCGCTGGCGCACATGCCCACCAGCAGCAGGCCGAACAGGAACCACACCAGTTTGGTGGCAAGTCCGCCGAACGTACCGAAATGCAGGGGATCGGCGGTGTGGACGATACGCTCGCCCGCGCCCAGCGCATGGGCCACGCGCTGTCCCAGCACCGCGTTCGTCACCGGATCGATGAACACCGCGTTGGTCCGCTCGCGCACCAGCACGGCCTGCCATTGCCCCTGCACGATGACCGGATCGCCGGGCGCGTATGGCAGGGTGACGGCGGTGATCGCCAAGCCGGGCATCGCACGCCGCGCCAGCCCGGTCCAACGACGAACCTGATCACCCGTGACGATCTGCCCGGCCATGCGCGTCGCCACGGGCGGGGGGGTATTCCACTCCACCCCGGCATGTTCCGCGAAGTACCAGATCGCGGTCAACCCGATGATCGCAACGAACCACGCGGCCCACAGCCCCGCCAGCCGGTGCAGATCGCCCACCCACGTGCGCGCGTTTCTGTTCCAGCGCGGCCTGCGAAAGAATCCGCGCCAGAATTTGCGATAGACGATCAGACCCGTCGCCAGCGAGAGCATCAGCACGAAGCCCAGCGACGTGACGAAATAGACCGGCAGGCGCCCGGGCAGGAACAGGTAATAGTGCAGCGCCCGCATGGCGTCCTGGAAGCTGCGACCATATTCGTGCCCGGTCACCCGGGCCGTGCCGGGATCGACATAGATGGTAAAGTCCCTGCCCATCGCATCGGTCGCCGCTACGGATTTGACGAAATAGGGCGCATCGTTGCGGTCATAGGATCCGATGCCGTGGAGCGCGGCGGCCGGATAGGCACGCCGGGCCGCATCCCACATCCGGCCCCAGTCCGGCGCGCGGTCCACGATCGTGGCACGGACGGCGGGCTTGTACAGCCATTCGATCTCGTGGCTGACCGTGGCGATCGTGCCGGTCAGGCAGACGAAGCCCAGCAACAGGCTCAGTTTCAGCCCAATCAGCGAATGCAGCCAGAAGGCCAGCGGCGCCGGCTTGCGGCGCTGGGCCTTCCCGCTGCGCGCCGCGGTGTCAGAAGCGGCCGCCGACACCCAGCGTCACTCTACGGCCTGCGGCTTCCATATAGGTGAAACCGCCCTGCCCCTGAACCTGGTTGGCAACGCTGACATAGCTCTTGTTGAACAGATTGTCGGCGGCCACATAGAGATCGACCGGCCCCAGGCGATAGCGGATGCTGCCGCTCGCCAGCGTGACGGCCGCGGTATCGACAAAACCGACCGCCTCCTCGCCGGGACTGAAGAACGACGAAGCGCCATAGTGGGTGAGCTGGAAATTGACGGACAGCGGCTTGACCGGCTGCCACTCCGCCCGCCCGGTGACGCGCAACGGCACGGCCACATCCGTGCCATAGGCAACGAAGCGGCCAAGATCCTCGTCGAAGACCTTGCCCCGCTGCAGCGTAAACACGCCTGCCAGGGTAAGGTTCTGGGCGGCTTTCCAACTGGCGTTGGCTTCGATTCCGTGGAAACGCTGCGGCACGCGCAGGGGGATCAGCGGGCAGAAACTTTCGCCCGCGCAGCTGGGATCGGGCTGAACCTGCGAAGACGAACTCGAACGCGAATAGTATCCGGCCAGCCCGAACGTGACAGGCCCGGCGCGGCCGCGCAGGCCGGCTTCATATTGATCGGATGTTGCCGGTTCGACGGACACCAGCGCCGGATTGGTCGCGCCCCGGGCCGCGCGGCCCAGTTGGGTCAACTCGGCGCCCTGGCTGAAGCTGGCGTAAAGCTGGATTGCCGGGGTCAGCGCATAGACTGCGCCGGCATTCCACAGCGCCAGATCGGATTTGCCAAAGGCACCGGGCGTTGCCGCGCGCGAAATTGCGGGGTCGTAGCCCTCCCGCTTTATCGCGCCGCGATACCATTCGCCCCGCACCCCGCCCGTTACGGTGAACCGGCCTGCAACGAATTCCAACTGGGCAAAGGGCGCATACGTGTTGAGATAGAAGGACGGTGTTATGTAGCCGGTGACCTTTTCGCCATTGGCCGCATCGACGATAAAGCGAAGGAAGTCGTTGCGGGTGAAGTCGAAGCCGTACGTGGTCTTGAGGCTTGCGCCGGCAACGGCATAGCTGCGCGTCAGCGCGGAGCGAAAGCCCAGGCGGCTGTTCTTGCGGTTCGATGCGAAGAAATCGTTGCCGTCGGCGGCCGAATAGAAATTGTCGCGCTGCTTGATCGACTGGTCCTGCCAGAACAGGCTGAGCGATACATCATGCCCCAGCAGGTGGGGATGGCGATAACCGAGCGACATCGTCACATTGCGATCCCGCCCCTGATCGACCTGGGGATGCGGTGCGACTTCGACGACGCTGGACAGGCCGTTGGCGGGGTTTATCGTGCCATCGGGATAGAACTGCGGACCGACATCCTCGTTGTGAAACGTGCCGGTAAAGCGCAATTCCTGCCCGGCGCCGAGGTCCAGCCCGAACGAGCCCAGCAGATCTAACGACTTGTAAGCCCCGGAATAGACCGGCGCGCCGCTGGCGCTGCGCACCCGCCCACCGTCGGTATAGGCCGCGCCCAGATAATAATCGAACCTGCCGCGCTTTTGCCCGATCCCGGCGTAGAGATCTGTCGTGAACGTATCCCGGGCCTTTGCCGTATTGAAACTTGTCTGCGCCGTCGCGTCCACTTCCAGGCGATCGCTTTTGGCGCGGCGCGTGATCAGATTGATGATGCCGCCCGGCGCGCCCGCGCCATAAAGCGCCGTGCCGCCCCGCACCACTTCCACGCGCTCCACCGAAAAGGGCGAGATAGTGAACGGACCGGTGCACGATCCGGGCCGCAGGTCCTCGTTGACGGGCACCCCATTGATCTGGAACGAGGCGGTGCGGCCGCGAATGGCGCTGCTGCAACTGCTACGGCTCTCGCTGTCCTGAACGCTGAGACCCGGAACGATGAATTCCAGCCCGGAGAGGATGTTGCGGTTCTGCCGCAACTGGTCGCCCACCGCTTTTTCGTCCACCACCGAAACCGAAATGGGCAACTGCTCGATCGAGGCGCCCGAACGCGTCGCGGTAATCACGATCTCTTCGCCTTCCATGCTTCCGGGAAGGGGGGAAGTGGTTTCGGCAAAGGCGGCCGGGCCAATGAACAGGGTGGAGGCAAGCAACCCACATTTCACGATCTGACGCATGGTATCCTCTGGTTGGGAGGCCGCGTCTAACGCAAATGCAAACTACTCGCAATATTGATATCGCGATTCTTGGCGTACGCGCCGGCCGCAAGCGCCATTTCAACCGCGGGCACGTCGCTGCCGGTGGCGCGGCATAACCGTATGCCACCCCGGTCTCGATAAAGGCGCGCTTGTACAGAATCTTGGCCAACGATCGCGTCGGTGTCCCGCTGCTCCGACTGACTCAGGATTATGCCGGGGCGGCAAGATCGGGACGCGCGTTCAGGGAAATATCGCTGCTCGTCCGTCCGGATCAATGCAGGTCGGCCATGCCGGCAAATTCACGTCTACCGATCCGCCTGGCGCGCGGGCTCTCTTCTCCGTCCGCAACGACCTTAAATCAAGCCGCGGTGATATCGTCGCCCTTAGCGTTCATCAGCTTGAACGCGCGCTTGTACCATTCGCTGCCGGGATAGTTGCTGCCCAGAACGGCGGCGGCTTTCTGCGCCTCGTCGCGAATGCCCAGGGCCAGATAGCATTCGACCAGGCGGAACAGCGCCTCGGCCGTGTGGCTTGTGGTCTGGTACTTGTCGATCACCACGCGAAAGCGCAGGGTGCCGGCCAGCCATTTGCCGCTTCTTTCATAGAAACGGCCCACTTCCATTTCCTTGCCGGCCAGGTGGTCGTTCACCAGGTCAAGCTTGAGGCGGGCATCGGTGGCGTAATCGGTATTGGGATAGCGGCGGATCACTTCGGTCAGCGCGGTCAAGGCCTGCTGGGTGATCTTCTGGTCGCGCGTCACGTCGCTGATCTGCTCGTAATAACACAGCGCTACCAGATAATAGGCGTAGGGCGCGTCCTTGTTGCCGGGGTGGATCGACAGGAAGCGCTGCGCGGTCTGGACCGACTTGGCATAGTCGCGCGCCACGTAATAGCTGAACGCACCCATCAGCTGCGCACGGCGTGCCCACGGCGAATAGGGGTGCTGACGCTCCACTTCGTCGAACAGCGCGGCGGCCTGCTTGGCATCGCCTTTGTCCAGCCGGTCCTTGGCCGTCATGTACAGCGTGTCCACATCGCGGGCCACATAGGCCACGTCCTTCTTGGCCTTGCTGCCACCGCCACAGCCCGCGGTCAGGCCCAGGGCAACGGTGGCGGCGGCAAGGATGGCGATGCGCAGCGTGCTGCGGCCGGAAACAGGAAGGGTCATGCGCCGTCCTATAACCAGCGCCTCGGCACTCGCCAAGCGAAGGTTGAACCGTCGCGCGAAAGTTGCTGTCGATTGCACGGATGTGGCGAAGCACCCGCGGCAAGGGGCGTCGCGCGGGGGGATCAGGCGCCGACAGCCTCGTCGAACGGGGGCACCAGGTCGATCGCGTCGGCCAGCGTCACCTTGTCGAGCATATCCGCCATCTCGTCACGCAGGCGGATCATCAGCCCGCGCAGGCGGCATTCGGCCTCGGGCAGGCAATTGGCGCAATGTTCGTGCGCGTTGCGGCTGGCGCAGGGCACCAGCGCCAGGCTGCCGCGAGTCAGCCGGATGATATCGCCATAGCGGATGTCCACCGGCGGCAATGCCAGTTCATAGCCGCCGTCGCGCCCGCGCTGCGAAACGACCACGCCTTCGCGCGCCATTTCCGAAAGGATCACGGTCAGGAACTTGCGCGGGATATTCTGCGCCTCGGCAATCGCGTCAAGCCGCACCGGACCATGGCCGAACGTATCGGCCAAATGCTGCAGCGCGCGGATCGTATATCGCGTTTTTTGCGAAAGCATGATCCTACAAAAAGCCCGTTGCAGCCGAATGTCAACGCAGCAACTTGAATATCCGGTGGGCATTGCCAGGCCGCCTGCCCGGCCGGGCAACGCCGCAAGGATTCAGCGCGTCGTGCCCAGCACGACCGGGCCGACCAGGCCCGCAGGGCGCAGCGGGGCATCGGCACCATAGGCGGGAACGGCGGTCCAGGTCACTTGTGCAGCGCCCGGCTGGGCATCCCCAATCAGCCGGTTGGCCCACCCGTTGGCCACGCGCACCGTGATGGTGTTGGTGCCGTTCCGCACCGCGGCACCTAGATCGAAGCGATAGGGCGCATGCCATTGCGTGCCAAGGTCATGGCCATTGACCGTCACCTGCGCGATATCGTGCACTTCCCCGAGATCAAGCCATAGCGGCCGGACCTGCCTGCCCCGTGGTTGCCATCCCCTGGGAACGCGGAACGTGCGGCTATAAGTCGCGATGCCCGAAAAATAGCGCACCCCGGGATTTTCATGCCGATCGAAACGCGTCAGCGCCGGCAGCGTCAGGCTGGCCGGCGCCCCCCGCCCCGCTTCGAATGTCACGCTCCAGCCACCCGAACGCGGCGCGCCGGCGATCTCTCCCAGCGGAACGTCGCGGGCGGCCGGCACCTCGGCATGGCTGGCCGTGCCAGCCTTGCGGAAAACGACGAAGACCGACGATTCCGGCGCCAGACGCAGCGGCACGATCGTTTCACCATTCTCGCTGCGATAGCTGACGGGCTCCATCCTGCCGCTGTCGGCATGCCACAATTCTGGTTGCCTGCCCGTCACGCGGAAGTGGCCTTCGAACACCTCCTCACGGTTCAAGCGATTGACCAGAAACCATATTTCTCCATCTGCCAGTTGGCGGTGAACAAACGGCACCTGCGCATCGCCCGCCCCGCGCAGGCGGAAATCGGGCGCCACGCCCAGGCGCACCAGGCCGGCATCGACATCGGCCAATGCGATCACGCGCCCTTTGCCGACCAGGGCATCGTCGCCGCCCGGCCACAGGCGCGCCACCAGTTGGCGCCATTCGGCCGCCCTGGTGCCTTGCCCGTCATCCAGCGAGGGCGAACCTCGCGGCGCCGGCCCGATGATGCTTGCCCCGCCATCGACCAGTTCCGCCAGCCGGCGCAACGTCCTGAGCGTCATCATCCGCGAAGTGCCTCCCAGGTAGACCGCGCGATAGCGCGCCCCGCCCTGGCTGACGAGCGCGTTACCCTGGTTGAGCAACACCCCGGCCAGCACATCGGCGTTGATGAAATCATACCCGTTGGCCCGTGGCGCGTCCGCAACCCATGCCTTGCCGTAAAGCCCGGCCAGCGACTGATCCTCGCCATAGAAATAGGCGACATCGGCCACATTGCGCCCCTGTTGCAACAGCAGGGCACTACGCGCCAGGTAATCGACCCAAGGCCGCGCCATGTCCGCCCAGGTTTCGTGCCGGTTGAAGAACTGCCCCGCGCCGTCCACCGCCAGACCTGGCAGCCTGCCGTCCGCCGGCTGGTGGACAGAAGCATCGATCACCGGCCGGTTGACCCCGTTCACGAAAGCCAGATCGACAATGCGGCGCAGGTCTGCCGGCGCCTCGGCCCAGGGCGCCAGCGTCGAGCGCGGCAGAGCGGCCGCCGCCAGATTCTGGCCATAGATATGCGCGACCGAGGCGGCTCCCCTGATATCGGCCAGATCGGCGGGATCGGGTCCGGCCTTGCGGTCGAACCTTGACAGGGCGGCCATCGGCACGTCGATGCGTACCCGCATCGCCATTTCGTCGCCCGGCGTCGGGCGAGCGCGCGCCAATGCCTGGGCATAGACTTTCAGGCCGTTTTCGTGCGCAATCTGCGCGATCATGCCATCGTGTTCCGAGGCGAGCAGGTCTGCCAGGGTCCGCCGCCAATCATCCCGAAAGCGGTCGGCATCCCCGCGCGCGCCGATCGGCACTCCGGCCAGGACCGGCAGCCACGGCCGGGGATCGTAACCGCGCAGCCGGATGAACTGGTCGATCATCCGGGGCGTCCAGTTGGCTCCATCCACCGCGATCGGGCCGACGGAAAAGGCCGTAACTCCGCGCCGTCCGAAAAGATCGGCGCCCGCCGCATCGCGATAGAGCGCGAGGTAACGCATCATATAGCGCCGCACCGCCGCGCCATCGAGCATGTCCACTTCAAGACCCGTCGCCGCGGGCATCGCAAGGCGGTTGGTAGTGCCGACAAGGCCGGCACCAAAGCGCAGGATGCGCCAGGCGCCGCCTGGGGGCGGTGTCCAGTCCAGCGTGCCGTCGGCGCGCAGCCTGTCCGTCAGGATGACAACGCGCGCCGCATCTGGCCCGCTGACCATCGGCGCGGACCCGGCCGGATCGACCGGCACCGCCACGACCGCGACATCGGCATGAAACGCCGGCTGCGGTGTCGTTGACGGCATCGTTGGCAGCGTCGCTTGCGGCATGGGCAGTGGCCCGGCGAGAGCGGCGCCATCGGCTATCAGGGTTTCGCTCCACACCAGCTTCTTCAAGGCATCGGCCGGCGAGACCCAGGGCCCACCGGTCGACGAGAGCCCGGGCGATGACGCAATCGCCAGTTCCAGCCCGCGCGCATCGGCGCGATGGGCAGCAAAGCGGATCGCCGCTTTCCACTCCGGGGTCATGAACACCAGGCGGCGATCAACCACCGGCGGAACCGGTGTCCCGATATCGAAGACCTGAAGGCCGCCGATCCCCATCCGGCTCATCCAGTCGATATCTTTGGCGATGCCATCCGTCGTGACGTTGCCGTCGAGCCACGGCCACAGGACGCGCGGCCGCGCCGAGGCCGGCGGATTACCGAACCGCAGTTCCAGCGGCACCGCAGTGCCGCCCTGCGCCGACGGCGTGACGGGCGATGCCATCGGTTGCACGGGCTCTGCCAAGGCGGCGCCGGCCAGCCCGGCGAACGGGCTTGCCAGCACCCATGCGCACCAGCGGCGGCCCTTTGCCAGTGCCATCGCGCGCCCGACGCTTACTTCGTGGCTTGCTGCAGATAGGCGATCACGTCGGCACGGTCCCTCGCATCGGGCAGGCCGACGAACGCCATCCTGGTGCCTTTGACATAAGTCGTCGGGCTTTTGAGATAGGCGTCGAGCGTTTCGGGCGTCCATGTCACGCCCCGCGTTTTCATCGCCTCGGAATAGGCATAGCGGGGGATGCTGCCGGCCGGGCGCCCGAACACGCCTTTCAACGACGGGCCAACGCGCGTCATCCCGGTGTTGAGATCGTGACAGGCAAGGCAGCGGGCGGCCACCGTGCGGCCCCGCGCCGGATCGCCATCGGCCGCTGCAGCGGTCACGGCCCAGCCAGCGATACCCACGGCCATTCCCAGAAAAGCAAGCTTCATGACGGTCTCCGACAGGCGACCGACACGGCGCCCCTTACGCGATCATATAGTAAACGCGGCTGACATGGCGCTGAACGGCCTGGGTCGCGCGGCTGCATGCCCCGTTCATCCGTCCCGCGATGGCGCCGACAGGCAGACCTTGGCCAGGATGCGGAACAGTTCGGACCGTTCCCGGGCGGAAAGGCATGCGGTTAGCGCGTCGTCCTGCGCCGCAACCAGGCGCCGCGCCTCGGCCAGCACGATCTGTCCTTGCGGTGTGACCCACAGGCCGCCGGCCCGCCGATCGAGTTTGCACGGTTCGTTGATAACGTAGCCGTTGCTCAGCAATTGCCGCACGAACTGATGCACGGTCGGGCGTTCGATCTTGAAAAAGCGCGACAGGTCGCTTTGCTTGACGCCGGGGTTGGCATTGATGACCCAGAGAATGGCAATCTGCTTGGGCGTAACCCGCATCGGTTCGAACTGGCGTTCCAGCCACGATACGCACAGCGCGTTAGTGGTGCCCACCTGAAAGCTCAGCACCGAATCCAGCCCGTCCAGCGCCAGTGCCGGCCCGGTTGACAGCTGCGTGAGGACTGCGGATGACAAAACCAGGCCCTTCCCGGCGCGTGAGACGATGCCCCGTTATCGTAACGGGTTCATTAGGCATACGAACCGAACGCGTGCAATCGTTTTGCCATGCGCCGGGCGAAAACGCTCGCGCCGCGGCCATCATGCAACGTCAGCCATCCACCGGTGCCGTTGTCATGCCAAGGCCCGGAATGCCGATCGACCGGCGCCCGCCGTAATCGGTGCGCACCACGATGAGGCCGCTCTTTTCCAGATGATCGAGCAGGCGGCGGATGCGCCCTGGGCTGCGCGTGCCATAGATATCGGCCAGTCGCTCGTCATCCGGGCACGGCTGCCCCTCCACAGCGGCCACGGCCAGCACCAGGAACGGCGCCAGCACATCGTCGGCAACGCTGGCTGCCAGCTTGAGCACGCTCTGCCAGCGTGGGGCGCGATCGTCGGGAATGCCGGCCACGGCCAGGGCGAAACGGCGGCGGAACTGCGCCAGATCCAGGTCCACGCGGCCCAGCCGCTGCATCCGGCACCGCACGGTGAAATCCTGGTATAGCTGCGAAGCGGCCTGAAACGTGCAATCGGGCTCGGCCACCATCTCGGCCAGGATCGCCGCAATGGCAGACGCGGTTTCCTCTGCCGCGAACAATTGCGGCTCGGCCGGCGGCTCAACGGCTTCGGCCGCCGGCACGCTGTTTTCGATCCGCTCGATCAGCGCGCCGCTGTCGGGCACGGCTTCCTCGGGCTGCGGCATCGCCGGCAGCGCCTCGAAGCTCAGCGGCTCGGCCATCAGCAACGCTTCCATCGCCTCGCCGGCGGCATGCGGCATCGGCATCAAGCCGTGTACCACGTTGCGGGCGCGGGTCTGCACATCGGCGATTTTCACGCCCACCGGGCGCCGGCAGATTGCCGGGCCGAGCGCCAGGAAATGGCCGCGCTCGAGATCGCGGATCTGTTCGGCCTGGCGCCGTTCCATGCCCAGAAGATCGGCGGCGCGCGCCATATCGATATCCAGGAACGTGCGCCCCATCAGAAAGTTCGATGCTTCCGCCGCCACGTTCTTGGCCAGCTTCGCCAGCCGCTGCGTGGCGATGATGCCGGCCAGGCCGCGCTTGCGCCCCCGGCACATCAGGTTGGTCATCGCCGCCAGCGACAGGCGCCGCACGTCGTCGGCCACGTCGCCCGCGGCGGCTGGCGCAAACACTTGCGCCTCGTCCACCACGACCAGCGCGGGATACCATTGTTCGCGCGGGGCATCGAACAGGGTGTTCAGGAACACCGCCGCACAGCGCATCTGCGCTTCCAGTTCCAGCCCGTCGAGCGCCAGGACGACCGAGGCGCGGTGCCGGCGGATGCGTGCGGCCAGCTTGACGATCTCCGCCCCGTCATAGGCCGATCCATCCACCACCACATGGCCGAACGGCGCCGCCAGGCTGACGAAATCGCCTTCGGGATCGATCACCACCTGCTGGACCAGGCTGGCGCTCTGTTCGAGAATCCGGCGCAACAGGTGCGATTTGCCCGAACCGCTGTTGCCCTGCACCAGAAGGCGCGTGGCCAGCAGTTCTTCGACGTCGATGCGGACGGCAGCGCCCGACCGTTCGTCGGCGCCGATGACGATGGATGCGCTCACCCCCCGGCTCTTAGCGCGCGGGGCGATGGCGGCAAGGGGATGCTCGGAAAAGGCTGTCGATTGCGCGGTGGGCTTGGCCGCATTCTCCCCCTCCTCTTCAGAGGAGGGGGCCGGGGGGTGGTGCGATGCCCGGCGCAAGGTTTCCACCACCCCCAAACCCCCTCCTCTGAAGAGGAGGGGGCTTTTCAACGGCTTCAATGCCTGATCAGATAGTCGAACGCGGAAAGCGAGGCCTTGGCGCCTTCGCCCATGGCAATGACGATCTGCTTGTAGGGCACCGTGGTGCAATCCCCGGCGGCGAAAACGCCATCAAGGCTCGTGGCATTGTGTGCGTCCACCTCGATCTCGCCCCGGTTGGTCAAGGCGATGCTGCCATTGAGCCATTCGGTATTGGGCACCAGGCCGATCTGCACGAAAATGCCTTCCAGTTCCACCGTATGCTCTTCGCCGGTTTCGCGGTTCTTGTAGGCAAGGCCGGTCACCTTGGCGCCGTCGCCCAGCACCTGCGTGGTCATGGCCGAGGTCACGATCGTCACGTTCGGCAGGCTGCGCAGCTTTTTCTGCAGGACGGCATCGGCCCGCAGCTGGTTGTCGAATTCGATCAGCGTCACATGGGCCACGATCCCGGCAAGGTCGATCGCGGCTTCGACGCCAGAATTGCCGCCGCCGATCACCGCCGTGCGCTTGCCCTTGAACAACGGACCGTCGCAGTGCGGGCAATAGGCGACACCCTTGTTGCGGTATTCCTCTTCGCCCGGCACGCCGATCTGGCGCCAGCGCGCGCCGGTGGACAGGATCACCGTCCTGGCCTTGAGGCTTGCCCCGCTCGCCAGTTCGATGTGATGCAAACCGTCGCCATTCGCGGGCTTGAGCTTGATCGCCGCCTGCACGTTCATCACGTCGACTTCATAATCCTTCACGTGCTGCTCAAGCTGGGCAACCAGCTTCGGGCCTTCGGTATGCGGCACCGAAATGAAATTCTCGATGCCCATGGTGTCAAGCACCTGGCCGCCAAAGCGTTCGGCCACGACGCCGGTGCGGATGCCCTTGCGCGCCGCATAGATCGCGGCCGCCGCACCGGCCGGGCCGCCGCCGACCACCAGAACGTCGAACGGGTCCTTGGCGGCGATCTTTTCCGCCGCGCGGGCCACGGCGCCGGTGTCGAGCCTGGCCACGATCTGGGCCAGGTCCATGCGCCCCTGGGCAAAGATTTCGCCGTTGAGATAGACGGTGGGCACGGCCATGACCTTGCGCCGCTCGACCTCGTCCTGGAACAGCGCGCCGTCGATGGCGACATGCGTCACGGCCGGGTTGAGCGCGGCCATGATGTTGAGCGCCTGCACCACATCGGGGCAGTTCTGGCACGACAGCGAGAAGAACGTTTCGAAATGCAGCGGCCCTTCCAGGGCGCGTACCGTGTCGAGCAGGTCTGCATCTTCCTTGGGCGGATGGCCGCCGACATGCAGCAGCGCCAGGATCAGCGAGGTGAATTCATGGCCCAGCGGCAGGCCGGCAAATATCGCCTCGGCACGACCTTCGTCGCCGCGGATGGCAAAGCTGGGCCGGCGCACGTCCTGCCCGTCGAGGCGGAACGACACCTTGTCGCTCAACGCCGCGATCTCTTCGACCAGGCTGCGCGTGTCCTGCGATTTGGGGCTTTCGTCCAGGCTGGCGATCAGTTCGATCGGCCGGCGCAGGTTGCCGAGCAGACCTTTGAGCTGGGCGGTGGTGGGGACATCGAGAACAGGCATGGGACAAATCTCTCAGGCAGGAGGGTGCGTGCCGCGTGGGGCCATGGACGGCCTCACGCCTGGGATGGGCGATGAATTTCGATATAGGGCGGTACGGACGGCGGAAAAGCGGTGCGTTCGAATTCGCGGTCGCGGCCGGCCGGCCATCCGCCGGGTCCGGGGCGGGCTTGGCGCCCACCCCGGTAAACGGTCGGGCAGACGTCAGATCTTGCCGACAAGATCGATCGAGGGGGCAAGCGTCTGGGCGCCTTCTTCCCACTTGGCCGGGCAGACCTGGCCGGGGTTTTCGCGCCAGTACTTGGCCGCCTTGATCTTGCGCAGCAGTTCGGTGGCATTGCGGCCCACACCCTCGGGGGTGATTTCGACGAGCTGGATCACGCCATCGGGATCGACCACGAAGGTACCGCGGTCGGCCAGGCCGACGCCTTCGCGCAGAATGCCGAAGTTGTTGGAAATGCTGTGGTTCTGGTCACCAAGCATGTAATAGTTGATCTTGCCGATGGCGGGCGAGGAATCGTGCCAGGCCTTGTGGCTGAAATGCGTGTCGGTCGACACCGAATAGACTTCGACGCCCAGGCTCTTGAGCTCTTCGTACTTGTCGGCAAGGTCTTCCAGCTCGGTCGGGCACACGAACGTGAAATCGGCCGGATAGAAAAAGAACACGGCCCACTTGCCCAGCACGTCAGCATCGCTGACATCGACAAACTTGCCCTGGACAAAGGCGGTGGCCTGGAACGGCTTGAGCTTGGTTCCGACGATCGACATGAGTTCGACTTCCTTGTGGTTGGTCGTTGAAAAGGCATGCGGGCAACGCTGGCATGGCACGCTGGCACATGCCTGGCTTGTTGCAAGCATGCAGTTAGGCGCCACAAAGCGTGATTGCCAATGATCAATTCCGGCCAGATTGATTGATCATTTCGATAAGAGCGCGTCCCACCCTTGCGTTATTCTGGCGTGGAACCATCCAGCCGGATGGGCGTTTGCACCGTTTTTGGGCCCGTCACGCCGGCGCGGGTTTCGATGCGACGCGCGCCCCTGGCTTGCAATTTCCGCACTTCCATTTGGGAAACTTGCACTTGCGCGGGCAATGTCGTCAAACCATGTGCAATTATAGAACTGAACCGTTTCGTTTCATTTTTTGGTCAGACAGGATATTGCGATGCCCGCCCCCGACACGTCCGTCGAAAACCCCGATCAGTCCGCTTCCGGTACCCTGGCCGAGCATGGCACGGCGGGCGGGAGCAGCCGCCGGAAGACGATCGGCCGCATTGCGATCGGCGTTGCCTTGGTGGGCCTGCTTTACGGCATCTATGCCTTTGTCGATTACCGCAACAACGGCCAGTATTTCCAATCGACGGAAGACGCCTACGTGCGCGCCGACGGCGTGACCGTCAGTTCCAAGCTGGCTGGCTATGTCCGGCAGATCGGGGTTGTCGACAACCAGGACGTGCGCGCGGGCGCGTTCCTCGTCCAGGTCGATCCTACCGATTACAGCACCAGGCTGAGCCAGGCCGAAGCGCAGGTCGATGTCGCGCAGGCCACCCGGGAAGCCACCGCGGCCGGGATTGCCGAAGCGCAGGCCAGCCTCGACCAGGCGCGCGCGGCCCTGGCGGCGGCACAGCGCGATCTGGCCTATTACGGCGCCGAAGCGGCACGCTATGCGCCGCTCGCGGCCAGCGGCGCCGAGCCGCGGACCCAGCTGGACCAGCTGGCCAGCGCGCGCGACAAGGCCGCCGCCGATGTGCGGGCAAAACAGGCCATGGTGGCAGCCGCGCGTTCCCGCATCGCCACGATCAAGGCGCAGGTAAATCAGGCTGGCGCGCAGATCGCTTCGGCGCAAGCGGCGCGGCAGGCGGCGCGCAACGACGTCAACACGACGCGCATCGTTGCACCGATCGCCGGCAAGGTCGGGTCTTCGGCGGTGCGGCTGGGGCAGTTCGTGCAGCCCGGCCAGCGTCTGCTGACGATCGTTCCGACCCAGGCGCTTTATGTCGAAGCCAATTTCAAGGAAACCCAGATCGGCCTGATGCGCCCCGGCCAGCCAGTGACCATGCATGTCGACGCACTGCCGGGCGTGGATTTCCACGGCGTGGTGGAATCGATCACGCCGGGCACGGGCGCCAATTTTTCGTTGATCCCGCCGCAGAACGCCACGGGCAACTTTACCAAGATCGTGCAGCGCGTGCCCGTGCGCATCCGCATCAACGCCGGCGAGGAATCGCGCAAGGTTCTGGTGCCGGGCCTTTCGCTGACAGTCGATGTCGATACCCGGGGGGCCAAGGGCGCCATCAGGCAGATCCGCGCCGAGCAGGACCAGGGAGCCAGATAATGGCGGCCGCAACCCTCTCCGCAGACCTGGCGGACGGCCAGAGCGCGGCGGCGCCCGCCAAAGCCGATCTCACGGCCTGGCTCGCGGTGGTGGCAGGGGCCATTGGCGCCTTGATGGCCACGCTCGATATCTCGATCGTCAATTCGGCCCTGCCCACGATCCAGGGTGAAATCGGCGCGTCTTCGACCGAGGGCACGTGGATCGCCACCAGCTATCTGGTTGCCGAAATCGTCATTATTCCGCTGACCGGGTGGTTCGAGCGCGTATTCGGGCTCAAGCGCTTTCTGCTGATCGCGGCGGTCCTGTTCACGGCATTCTCGATCGTCTGCGGGCTTTCCACCACGCTGACGATGATGATCGTGGGCCGCGTCGGCCAGGGCTTTACCGGGGGAGCGATGATCCCCACCGCCATGACCATCATTGCCACGCGCCTGCCGCCGCACCAGCAGCCGATGGGCACGGCGCTGTTCGGATCGACTCTGATCATGGGCCCGGTGCTGGGGCCGTTGACCGGCGGCTGGCTGACCGAGAACCTGTCCTGGCACTATGCCTTCTTCGTCAATGTTCCGATCTGCATCGTCCTCATCGTGTTCCTGCTGGTGGGCCTGCCCAACAGCAGGATGCGCCCGGAAGAGCTGTTCGGTGCGGACTGGCTGGGGATTGCCGGGATGGCGCTGGGCCTGGGCGGGCTGACCGTGGTGCTGGAGGAAGGCAACCGCGAGCAGTGGTTCGAGTCCACCCTGATCTGGCAGCTTTCGGCAATGACCGTCGTGGGCTTCGTGCTTATCGGATTGGGGCAGATGTTTGCCCGGCGCCCGGTTATCAAGCTGGCCCTGCTGCGCAACCGCGCATTCGCGGCCGTTTTCGTGCTGGGGCTGCTGATCGGCGCGGTGCTTTATGGCACGGCCTATGTCATTCCGCAGTTCCTGGCCGCGATCGCCGGCTACAACGCCTTGCAATCGGGCCAGATCGTGTTCCTTTCGGGCATTCCCGCGGCCATGATCATGCCGTTTTTCCCCATTCTGGTGAAACGGTTCGACGTGCGCTACGTGGTTCTGGCCGGCATGATGATCATGGCCACCTCCTGCTGGCTGGATACGACACTGACCGTCAATTCCGATGGGTCGGATTTCGTGATTTCGCAACTGCTGCGCGGCGTGGGCCAGGCGCTGTCGCTGCTGTTCCTTAACCAGGCGGCGATCGCCAGCGTCAGGCCCGACGAGGCAAGCGATGCTTCGGGCCTGTTCAACGCCGCGCGCAACCTGGGCGGCTCCATCGCCCTGGCGCTGCTCGCCACCTTGCAGGAACGGCGCGAGGAATATCACCGCTGGACCATTCACGAGGCCTTGCCCGCCAACAGCGCCGCGGTGCAGGATTGGGTTTCGAGCCAGGCGGCCTCGTTCGGCGGCGGACCCGAAGGCCTGGGTGCGGCGCTGCACGCGATCGACGGCGCGGTGACCAGGCAGGCCATGGTCATGGCCTATACCGATGAATTCATCGCGCTGATGGTTGGCATCAGCGTGGTTCTGCCGCTGATCTTTCTTCTCCGCCCCCTGCCCAAGGGGCATCAGAACATGGCGACGCATTGATGCAACGATCCCTCCACCCCCTTGCCACGGCGCTGCTGGCTTCTGCCGTGCTGGCCGGCTGCACCACCGTCGGCCCGAAGTACACGGGCGCGCCCGATGCCGCCCCGGTTGCGGCCGCCCGATCCGCGTTCCTGCGCGGCAATGGCAGCGCCACCCCGGCCGCCCCGGCCGCGCGCTGGTGGGATGCGCTCGACGATCCCGTGCTGAGCGCCCTGATCGACAAGGGGCTGGCCGGTTCGCCCGGCATCGCCGCTGCCAACGCGCGCATCGCGCAGGCCCGCGCCGGACTGGCCGCCAACCGGACGGCGCTGACCCCCACGCTCAACGTGTCGGGCGCGGTGCCGCACGTCAATGTGCCGGCCGACATTCTGGGCGGCGACGCGCCGGGCCGCACCGATCTTACGATCTATAACGCGGCGTTCGATTCCAGCTGGGAGCTCGACCTGTTCGGCGGCACGCGCAGCAAGATCGCCGCGGCCGGCGCCCGGGCCGAAGCGCAACAGGCCAGCGCCGATGATGCGCGCGTGACGCTTTCGGCGGAAATCGCCCGTGCCTATGTCTCCCTCCGCGCGCGCCAGGCCGTGCTGGCACTGCTGGATCAACAGGCGGCGGTCGATGCGCAACTGGTAAGCCTGGCGCAGCAACGCCTGGACCGGGGCACCGCGCCCGAACAGCCGCTGGCCCAGGCGCGCGGCCAAGCGGCCCAGACCGAGGGCGACCGCGCGCGGACCCGAGCCGAGATCGTCGTGCTGACCGACCAGCTTGCGGTGTTGACCGGCCAGGAACCGGGCGCGCTCGATGCCATGCTGGGCGCGCCCGCACCCTTGCCCCTGCCCCCTGCCAGCGTGGCCGTGGGCGATCCGGCCACGCTGCTCCGCAACCGCCCCGACATTCGCATGGCCGAACGCCAGCTTGCCGCCGCCAATGCCGACATCGGTGCCCAGATTGCCGCGGGGCTGCCCAGGATCAGCTTCATCGGCCTGCTGGGCCTGGGCGGAACGGAGGTGGGCGACGTGATCGATCCGGAAAAGCTGATCGGACTGGGTCTGCCCCAGATCCGCTGGAACCTGTTCGACGGCGGGCGCAACCGCGCCCAGGTGCAAAGCCGGCGCCAGGCCTATGCCGAGGCTGAGGCCGGTTATCGCAATACCGTGCTTAACGCGCTGCAGGATGCGGAAGGGGCGCTGGCCCGTTTCGGCAGCCAGCGCCAGGTCTATGGCCGCGCCCTGGACAGCCAGGCGCAGGCGGCGCGCGCGCAGGCGCTGCAGCAGCAGCGCGCCGATGCGGGCACCGTGGGCCGGGCCGATGCGCTGACGGCGCAGCGCCAGCAGATCCTGGCGGCGCAGGCAACGGCCACGGCGGCGGCAGAACTGACCACCAATTTCATCGCCGTGGAAAAGGCGCTTGGCCTGGGCTGGCAAGCCCCGCAACAGGGCAGCTGAAAATGAACCGTTCGCGTTCTGTTTATGGGGCTTTGCGACAGGCTCTCTTTATGTCACCTTGTTTCGGCAAGGCGCTGCAAAAGCGCCATCCGCTCTTGAAGAGGGCCGGGAAGGATGGATTGGCTTTCGGGCATAGGCCGCCGCGTGTGGCTTGCGTATCAGGAAGGGCTGGTGCTCGCCTGCCCGGCGCACCGCGATTGCGTGAAATTCCCGACGCAGATCGCGGCGCGCGACAGCGCATCGGCCATGCCGCAAAGCGCCGCCGAATTGCGGCATGGCGGAGACGCGAACCATGACGGCGCCTGTTTCCCCGGGCCGGGGCCAGCCGGACGGCACTGATCCTCTGATCGACGACAACGGCCCTTTCGCGTCTGCGCCACAGGATTTTTCTGCCGAAGATACGTCTGCGCCTGGGGCCGTGAAACGCGGCCGCCCTTCGACGGCCGACGCGGAACAGCTTTACAACCGGATACTGGACGCCAGCTGGAATGTTCTGCTGGAAAGCGGGCTGGACGCCTTCACGTTCGACCGGGTGGCCCGCCATGCGCGCATCGGCAAGGCGACGATCTATGCGCGGTTTGCCGGCAAGCGCGAACTGCTGGCGGCCTTGATCCATCACTGCGTGACCAACCGCACGCAGACCATCGCGGCGATGAGCAATGCGGCCTCTCCGGTCGAAAATTTTCGTATCCGCGCCGTCGAGACGCTGGAACTGCTGCTGTCGCCGGATGGCAAGCTGATGGAGCGGCTGATCGACTGGCTCGATACCGAGGCTGGCAGCCCTAGGGGCGGCTATCGCGCAACGGTCTATCGCACGGCCGTCGATTCGATCCGCCAGGCGTTCGAGCAGGCCCAGCAGCGCGGCGACATCGTGATCGGCGATTGCGAAAGCGCCGCGCGGTTCTGGCTGGAAGGCATCATCGGACATGCCAAGATGGCCAGTTCGGAAAGCCAGCAAGACCGCGCCCAGCACCTGCGCTGGGCCGATCGCTATGTCGGGTTCTTCCTGGCCGGCGTGCGCCTGCAGGGATCGCCGGGCGCGCCGATCGGCTGATGCCCGGCAGCCCGCGCCGTTCGCTCCGCACCTTTCAGGGCTGGCGTCTGGCCTTGAGCGCGAAATCCACCGTCACGCCATCGAGCAGGGTATCGGTGCTGCCCCATTCCCCCGTCCCCACCCCGAACGCGGTGCGTGACAGCGTGGCGGTGCCGCGTGCGCTGGCACGATCGCCATCGATCGTGAGAACGAACGCCAGGGGCACTGGGCGTATCCGTCCGCCCAGCGACAGCGTGCCTTCGGCCACGTAACGGCCCGGCGACTGGGCGCGAAAGCGTGACGCCGTATAGACCGCCTGGGGATGCGCGGCCGTGGCGAAGAAACTGTCGCCCTTCAGCATGTCGTCCCGCTGGGCATCGCCGGTTGCCACCGACGAAAGATCGATCGTGGCGCGCAGGCTGGACCCGGCGAGATCATCGAGCGAAAAGCGAATGCGCGCGTCCCAGCGGGCAAAGCTGCCGTTGACGGCTTCGCCGGAATAGGTGGCATGGAAACCCAGCTTGCCGCCCGGCATCAACTGCCATGCCACCGCGCCCTGCGGCGTGGCCGCGGCCGAAGCATCGGCGGCAGGCGCAGCGCTGGCGCCGTCATCCGGCGCGGCCGCAGCGGACACATCATTGCCGGGCAATGCCGCCGCGCTGGCCGCGCCGCTGTCCGTTGCGGTGGGTGCGACAGCGGAAGCGGTGCTGCCGTCGAAGCGGAGGCTGCGCGCCAGGGGTATCATGGCCACCACCAGCACGAGTGCGCCCAGCATTGCCACCGTCAGCGCCCGGCGCGAGCGGACCGGAATCATGCGCGCCATCAGATCGTCGCCCAGGAAATGATGCCGCAGCGCGCCCGCGACATGCAGCGCGAACAGAGTCATGGTGATCGGCGCCAGGAGGCTGTGGACGGCATCGGCGGGCATGTGCCAGGCCTGGCCCAGCGGCAGGTTGGGCACCGGAAACAGCCCGAACCACATCGTCTGCAGGCGGATCTTCGATGTCGATATCATGATCCAGCCCGACAGGGGGCCGCCGATCATGATCACGTAAAGCAGGACATGAACGGCCTTGGCGAGCAGCTTTACCGCCGGATGGCCTTCCGCCGGCGCGGGCCGCCGCGCGATCAGGCGCACGCCCAGGCGGGCGAGGCTGAGTGCAAGGATCAGGAAGCCGACCGACTTGTGGAACTGGTATCCGGCAAACCGGGGCGTGCCTTGCGGCAGGCTTTCCAGACCGACACCCAGCGAGACCTGAAACAGCAGCAACGCGGCGATGGCCCAGTGCAGCACGATCGCGCCAAGTGCATAGCGCCGCGGCGAAAGCCCCTGCGACAACCTGTTCTTCATCCCCGCGTGCTCCTGCGTCCTTATCGACATCCCGGGCTGTCTGTATCAGCCGGGGTCACGATTTGGTACTGCCAGAACGCCGATTATACCGATGTTTTCGATCAGGGGCAGACAAACGAAGGAACGGTGCGCAGGCCCGCATGCACGGCGGGTCCGGGGCGAAACGGGGGAGAGGCATTCCGTCCGCCCCGGTCTGATGCGCCCGGAACGGGGCGCATCGGAACCGGGTGCATCAGAACTGGGTGCGCACTGTCAGGCCATAAGTGCGCGGATCGCCCACCTGGCCGACGATCAGCCCGGTGTTGCCCGAAGCGACCGAGAGCTGTTCGAAGAACTTGACGTCGAAAGCGTTGCGCACCCAGCCGTAGATGTCGAAACTGCTGTCGCGCCGCAGGCCGAAGCGCAGGTTCGTGAGCGCATAGCCTTCGACCCAGGTATAGGCCGAGGGCGTGGGGTTGGACGAGAAACGCGAGCGATAATTGCCGTCTATGCCGAGATAGACCTGCCCTTCCCCGCCGAAAGCCTGGATCGGCAGGTTGACTTCCCCGCCGTAGGAGAACGACCACTTCGAGACGCCGGGCAGGACCTGGCCCGAAATGTCGCACGAAAGCGGGCTGGTGCCCGAGGTTCCGGGGGCGGCCGTCGTTCCGACCGGATTGCCGTTGGCATCGACCGATTGCGTCGTGCCGCCAGAAAGCTCGGGCGGGCATGGCGCGTTCTTGAAGCGCACGTATTTGGCATCGGTATAGGCGGCGTTGGAATAGACGCTGAACCGTTCGCTGGGGCGCAGGGCGAAATCGATTTCCACGCCTTGGGTGCGCACTTTCTCGGCATTGGCGAGATAGCCGCGCAGCGCGCCGACCGTGTAGTTCGAGACCTGGGCCTGATAATCGTTGATGTCGGTGCGGAAGGCCGCGACATTGAACGTGCCCTTGCGGCCCCAGAACTGGGTCTTGATGCCCAGTTCAAAATGGTTGACGCGCTCGGGCTTGACCGTGGCGAACTGCGTCAGCGGGGTGCCGTCGGTGTTGGCCGGCACGCCGTTGAGGTTGATGCCCCCCGATTTGAAACTGCGTGCATAAGTGCCGTAGAGATGGATGTCGCTGGTGGGGTCCCAGGCCAGCGTCACGTCGCCCGACAGGTTCCAGTCGCTGAAATTGGCGACGAAATACTGCGGCGCGAGGACGGCGAGCTGCGCCCGTTGCCGCGCACTGTTATTGGCCGCGAACGTCACGAGATTGCCGCTGCCGTCGGTGACCACCGAGTTGTAGACGCCATCCTTCTTGTCATAGTTCAGGCGCACGCCGGGCTGTAGCGAGAGCGTGTCGCTGAACTTATAGCCGAACTTGCCGAAGATCGCGGCACTGGTGTTCTTGAGCGAGATGTCGTTGTTGGCGGTCAGGCCGTCCAGAACCGAAGGATCGTTGGAGAACGCGTTGCTTGGCGCGATCAGGAACCTGCTGGCGGCCGAACCCTGCTGCTGCACGCCGCTGGTGCGGATCTTCTGATAGAAGCCGAAAACGCCCACGGTGTAATCGAAGCGGCCGGTCTGGCCGGTCAGGCGCAGTTCCTGGGTATACTGGTTCTGGGTCGAGGGGTTGTTGGACTTGACCGTGATCGGCAGGCCCAGGAAATCGCGGTCGTTCGACGGGTCCCAATCCCAATAGCGCCATGCCGTGATCGAGGTGACGGTGCCGATCCCGGTTTCGACCTTGGCACGTAGCGAGATGCCGCCGGTTTCGTTCTTGGCGCGGGCGACCACGTCCTGATCGGTCAGCCGATCGAACGGGTTGGTGCTGGGCACGGCATAGTTCTGCGCCGCGGCAAGCTCGGCATACTGGCGGTTGGACGGGCGCTGGGTGGCGCCGGTGCGCACGTAGATCAGCGCGCAGCATTGGGGGTTCTGCCGGTTGTAATCCCCGGCCAGCGTGATTTCGACCCCCGCCGATGGCCGCCACAGCAGTTGCCCGCGCAGGCCTGTGTTGTCTTGCGAGTTGACCCACAGGCGCTGCCTGACGTTGTAGATCGTGCCGTCGCGGTGCGTGAACGAGCCGGCAAGTCGCAGGGCCAGCGTTTCGCTCAGCGGGCCGGACACCGCGCCTTTCACCTGCACGAAACCGAGATTGCCGGCGCTCGCCTCGAGCCGGGCCTCGGGATCGAAAGTGGGCGCGCGGGTGGTGATGTTGAGCGCGCCGGCCGTGGTGTTCTTGCCGAACAGCGTACCCTGCGGGCCGCGCAGCACTTCGATGCGGCTGACGTCGAGGAAATCGAACGTGGACGATGCCGCGCGGGCATAGAACACGTCGTCGATATAGATGCCCACACCCTGTTCGATGCCGTCGTTGGTGAGACCGAGCGGCGCGCCCAGGCCGCGGATGTTGACCGAGGTGTTGCGCGGGTTGGAGGAATAGAACTGCAGCGTGGGGGTAAGCTGGGTCAGGCGGCCGACGTTGAATGCGCCGGTATTGTCGATATGCGCGCCACCCACCACGGTGACCGCGAGCGGCACTGTCTGCACCGTTTCCGCGCGGCGACGGGCGGTGACGACGATGCTGTCGTCGGGCACCGCCGCACCGGCATCGGCAGCGGCAGCGGCATCGGCAGCGGCCGGTTCTGCCGGCGCGGCATCGGCAGCGCGGGCGGGCACGGCAAACGCAACGGCAAGGCCGACAAAAGCCGCGGAGGCAGAAAGGTTGGCGCGAATAGGCATGGTATTGTCCCCTTTTCGCCATGCTGCCTGCGCGCGCGGAGGGGTTCCGTGGCGGCGGCGATCATGGTTTTTCTTGTGATCTTGCCACATGCGGCGGCTCTCCCCTTGGGCCGGATGCCGATGTGGAATGCTCGATGGTCGGTCAGTCGTTCTTGAAGCGGCGCTTTTCCGTTACGTCGATCTGCACCACGCGCCCTTCGTGCACGGTAAGGCCGATATGGCCGTAACGCAGGCTGCCCAGCGCCTCGCGCACGCTTTCGAGCGATTGCTCGATCAGGCGCGCGCTTTCCGGATCGGGCGTGACAGGCGGGGTGGGCATCGGCTTTCTCTTGCAAACGCGTGAACTTCGAACCGGGCAGCGCAGCCGGGCGCCAGGGCACCCGGTCCGTTTCCGGTGATGACCGTCTTATACTCAACTCATGCGATAGACATTAAACGACTTGTTGCCTGGCACAAAGTGAAACTTTCGTGGCAAAGATCGGCGCGCGAGCGCGTGCAAACCCGGCGATATCGCTCGCAAGCGTATGATATACCTTGGTTAATGAAGTCCGCAGCGGGCGTGGGCATGCGCGTCCAGCCCGCTGCGGATCGGCCGAGGGGGGAGGCGTGAGGCGGGGATTGCGAGTCACGTCGGCCGCCACCGAAAATAACGTGGCGGCATGATCTGGCGAGCCGGGGGCGGCAGAACGCATCCGATTCTCGACAAAACGAGTAGAGATTTTCGGCTGGCCGGTATTTTGGCTGATCCGTAACATTTCCTGACTGCGCCGCTTTGCGCTTGCCAGGCCGCCCCCGCCGGGTGCTAGGGTACGGGCCATCATAGCAGCAGCAAAGCGGAATAATGGCGCACGGGACAGCAAAACCAGCAGGCAGGACAGTTAAAGCGGCGGAACAAGGCGCAGCCCCGATCGACCGGCTGACGGTAAACAACCAGACCCCTGCGGCCGACGGGGCACCGGAAAAGCGCTATTTCAACCGGGAATTGAGCTGGCTGACGTTCAACCGCCGGGTTCTGGCCGAAGCGCAGAACGCCAATTATCCCCTGCTCGAGCGGCTACGCTTCCTTTCGATCTCGGGCACCAATCTCGACGAGTTCATGATGGTGCGCGTGGCCGGCCTCGCCGCCCAGGTGCGGCGCGGGATCGACGAGGTTTCGATCGACGGTTTCAGCGCGGCCCAGCAACTGGCGCAGATCCGCCGGCCGGTGGAAGACCTGGTGAAAGCGCAGCATGCGGTGCTGGGCGAGCTTTCGGGCTTGCTGGCTGAAGCGGGCATTCATCTGGTGGGCGACAGGCCGCTGCCCCGCGCGCAGACCGACTGGCTGGCGCGTTACTTCAGCGAACACGTGATCCCGATATTGACGCCACAGGCGATCGATCCGGCGCATCCGTTTCCCTTCATCGCCAACCAGGGCACCGGCATCCTGTTTTCGATGCTGCGCGTGGCCGACAATGCCCCGGTCACCGCGATGATCCTGATCCCGCCGGCCCTGCCGCGGTTCGTGCCCCTGCCCGACGATGGCGGCTGGATCGCGATCGAGGAACTGGTGCGCCGCAACGCCGCCAGCGTCTTTCCCGGATTCCGCATCCAGGGCTCGGGCACGTTCCGCGTGCTGCGCGACAGCGACATGGAAATCGAGGAAGACGCCGAGGACCTGGTACGCTATTTTCGCACGGCCATTCAGCGGCGGCGGCGCGGCAAAGTCATCATGCTGCAACTGCAGGACGATTTCGATCCCGCGGCGGAACAACTGCTGCGCGAAAAGCTGCGCATGGACTATGCGCTGGTGGTTAAATCGCCGGGTCTTCTGGCCATGAACGGCCTTTCCCAGATCGTGGACATGCCACGTCCCGAGCTGAAATTCGAACCCTACAACCCCCGTTATCCCGAACGCGTTCTCGAGCACGACGGCGATTGCTTCGCCGCGATCCGGGAAAAGGACCTGGTGATCCACCACCCGTTCGAAAGTTTCGACGTGGTCGTCGATTTTCTGCGACAGGCGGCCGCAGACCCCGACGTGGTGGCGATCAAGCAGACGCTCTATCGCGCGGGCAAGCAATCGGCGGTGATCGCCGCGCTGATCGCCGCGGCCGAGGCGGGCAAATCGGTGACGGCGGTGGTCGAACTGAAAGCCCGGTTCGACGAAGAGCAGAACCTGCACTGGGCCAACCAGCTGGAACGCGCCGGGGTGCAGGTAATCTATGGCTTCGTGGAATGGAAAACCCACGCCAAGGTTTCGATGGTGGTGCGCCGCGAAGGCGGCGGCTATCGCACCTATTGCCACTTCGGCACGGGCAACTACCATCCGGTCACCGCGCGCATCTATACCGATCTGTCGTTCTTCACCGCCGATCCCAAGGCGGGGCGCGATGCGGGGCAGCTGTTCAATTTCATCACCGGCTATGTCGAGCCACGCAACACCGAGTTCCTTTCGATCTCGCCCAACGGGCTGCGCCGCAAGCTGTACGATTGCATCGAGCGGGAAATCGCCGTGGCTCGCGCCGGCCGGCCGGGGATGATCTGGGCCAAGCTCAATTCGCTGACCGACAGCCGGCTGATCGAACGGCTCTATGCCGCCGCGCAGGAAGGGGTGATCATCAACCTGGTGGTGCGCGGCGTGTGCTGCCTGCGGCCCGGTGTCCCGGAGCTTTCGGAACGGATCACGGTCAAATCGATCATCGGCCGCTTCCTGGAACACAGCCGCATCTGGGCCTTTGGCAACGGCGCCGCCCTGCCCAATCGCCGTGCCCGTGTTTTCATCTCGTCGGCCGACGGGATGAGCCGCAACCTTGACCGGCGGGTGGAAGTGCTGGTGCCGATCCGCAACCGGACGGTGCACGACCAGATCCTGACCCAGGTGATGCTGGCCAACCTGATCGATACCGAGCAAAGCTGGACACTGAACGCCGATGGCGCCTATCAGCGCGTGTCCTGTCAATCCGAAGCCGGCGAGAAACCTTTCAACGTGCACCGCTATTTCATGACCAACCCTTCGCTGTCGGGCCGGGGCGCGGCCCTTACCAAGGGACGCAAGGTGCCCAAACTGGCGCTGCGGCGCGGCGGCGTGGCCGCGGGCTGATCGGGCAGTGCCGCGCGGCAGGGAAACGCGCAACCGCGCGATCATCGACATCGGTTCCAACACCGTGCGCCTGGTCATCTATGGCCAGCCGCTGCGCGCGCCCAGAGTGCTGCATAACGAGAAAGTGACGGCCCGCCTGGGCAAAGGCGTGGCCGAAACCGGCGACCTTTCGCCCAAGGCCATGGCCCTGGCGCTGGCCTCGCTCGCTCGGTTCAAAGCGATCCTGGCGCTGCAGGGGGTGAGCGAGGTGGACGTGGTGGCCACTGCCGCCAGCCGCGACGCGCGCAACGGCCCGGCGTTTCTGGAAGCGATCGCCGCCCTGGGGCTGACCCCGCGCCTGTTGAGCGGCGAGGAAGAAGCGGTCACCAGCGCGCATGGCGTACTGGGCGCCTTTCCGGGTGCACGGGGCGTGGTGGGAGACCTGGGCGGCGGCAGCCTGGAACTGGTGGACGTGGACGGCGAGCGCTGCACCCATGGGGTGAGCCTGCCGCTGGGCACGCTGCGCCTGCCGGCCCTGCGCGCGCAGGGGCAGCGCGCGTTCGGGCAGAAGATCGCCAAGGCGCTGGCCAAGGCGGAATGGAAAGCGACGCCGGGGCAGACGCTCTATCTGGTGGGCGGATCGCTGCGCGCCTTTGCCCGCCACGTGATGGTGGAAACGCACTTTCCGATCGACGATCCGCATGGATACGAGGCCGATCCGGCCGTGGCGCTGAAACTGGCCAAGGCCATGGCGCGGCGCAAGGGCGAAGCGATCTTGCCGATCGACGGGGTATCCGGCGGGCGCCTGGCCAGCCTGCCCGATACGGCGGCATTGCTCGCGGTTCTGATCGCGCGGCTCAGCCCGGCGCGGCTGGTCTTTTCCGCCTGGGGCCTGCGCGAGGGGGTGCTGTGGGAAGCGATGCCGGCCGCCGTGCGCGGACAGGACCCGCTGGTGGCCGGCGCCTCTGCCTTTGCGCAGGATCATGGCATCGCCGCCAACACCGCCAGCATGGTGGCCGGCTGGACCGCCGGCATCGCCCCGACCGACGGGCCGGACCGGCGCGAGCGCCTGCGCCTGGCCGCAACGCTGCTATGCCTCGCCTCGGCCACCGTGGAGCCCAACCTGCGCGGTGACCTGGCGCACGAATGGGCGCTGCGCAAGCGCTGGATCGGCGCCACCGCGCGCGACCGCGCGATGCTTGCCGCCGCGATGATCGCCAATACCGGCAAGCTCACTCTGCCGGCCGACCTTTCCCAGCTCGCCACCCCCGCCGCCCTGCGCGAGGCGCAGACCTGGGGCCTTGCCACGCGCCTGTGTCGCCGCCTGACCGTCGCCGCCCCCGCCGCCCTCAACGGCAGCGCCCTGCGCCGCGAAGCCGATGCGCTGGCAATGGAAGTGGAAGACCGCCACACTGTGCTGATCAACGACAGTGTGGGACGGGATTTGAAAGCCCTGGCGGCGCATCTGGGCCTGAAAGGGGTTATCCGGGAGCGGGAGGGTTTGGCCGAAGCCGATCGTTGAAGCGCGCCATCTGCCGACTGTTTCCTCCAGGCGGGTCCATCGCAGATCTTCAACGAGCAGGCGTATCTCTACGGACCGCAGAGCTACGGACCGACGCTTGGCATGACCTTTAACGGCAGTCCTGCATCACGGATCGGCTCGATCCAGCCCTATGCAGGAAGGCCAATGAACAGACTCGCAACAGGCGCCATTATAGCGGCGGGCATCTGCATGCAGCACCCCGTAAGGGCAGAGCCGAGCGAGCGGGAGTTCTGTGCGGAGCGGCCGGGCCTCGATACGCCACCCTGCGTTCTCGACAAAGGCCGGGTGCAACTTGAACTGGGAGTCGGTGACTGGGCATTCCAACAGGACGATGTCGCCCGCGCGACCTCGTGGACGGTCGCCGACGTCATGTTACGCTATGGCCTGACCCACACCACGGAAGTGCGCGTGAATTGGACGACGTTTGGCCGCGCAGTGACTCGCCAGCACGATACTCCCGACATCGACGGCGGTACGGGAACAGGCGATGTGCAGTTCAGTGTGCGTCATAACCTGCTCAACCCCGATGGGAGCGGACTTTCGATAGCGGTGATGCCTTACGCCACCTTGGGTATCGGGGGCAATATCGGCAGCCGCGGGTGGAGCGGTGGCGCGCTTCTGGCGGTATCCTATGACATCGGTCAAGGACTGACCTTGCAAGCGACCCCCCAGGTCGACCTCGTTACCGACGATGCCGGTTCAAGCCACCACATCGCGTATGGCGCTGCTGGCGGTCTGGGCATCGCATTGGGAGACACCGTAGGACTTGCGCTGGAAGCGCAGTTTATCAGGGACTCGCATGCGGGCGTGCAAAACCACCTCGCAATCGTGAGTGCCAGTATCGGGTATGAGGTGACGCCCGAATGGCAGATCGATGTGGGTGCGAGCCTTGGCCTCAACGCCACTTCGCCCGATGTTGCAGTTGGCCTGGGCCTTTCGCACCGACTTTGAACGGGGGGATTGGGAATTCGTTGTGGCAGGTGCCGTCCTGCAAGCCTTTGCCAAACCAGCTATAAGGCCATCAAGAAATTATGCGATGTTTGGGCAAGCGAGTCTCCCGACCACCGCCATCACCATGCAGAACCTCAAGTTAATGAGGTTATAACGATAGATACCTATATCTTTCCAGAAGTTCTGAATAGAAAAATACTGCTATATACTGTTAATACATAATAGCGAGAATGTATATGTTTGGGAAAACCTCTCTTCAAGCCGCACTTATGCGCCTGAGCCGGGCAACACTGTGTATCTCGCTGCTTGTAGGGGTAGGTTTGTGCGGGGGTATACTCGTAACGGCAAATCAAGCCGAAGACGCCTATTCGAATACTATTCCAAGTGTGAATGCGTTAGGCAAAATTTCGACGAACGTGGGCAAATTGTCAGGGCGTATCGGCGCGCATATCTTGGCGAGCTCCCCGGACCAGAAACGTGATGTCGACTCGCAGATCGAGGACGCCATTGCGGCTATCGACCGCGATATCGGCGCATATCGTGCCTTGGTAAGCGACGAGCATGAAGAGGCGCTTTACCAAGCAATAATCACTGACTGGAAAACCATGACCGCAATGACGCCGCGGCTGCGCGCAGAGTCTTTGGCTTTGCGCACGAACGTTGCCACGGCGCTTTTCAACGACAGCTTTCAGCCGGCCAATGCGAAGCTTAACGACGCGCTCAAGCGCATCACGGAATACAACACGATGATGGGCGCCGAAAGTGCGGCAGTCGGCAGCTTCTATCGCAACATCGCCATCGCGGGAGGCGTGGTGGGAAGCCTCGTGCTCGTCGCCTGCGCGGCGGCGGTTGGCATCGTTGCCCGCAATCGGGTGATCGTGCCCATCGCCGAACTCATCCAGTCCGTCAAGGCGGTCACGAATGGCGATATCGACGCCAGCGTTGCCCGCACCGACCAACACGATGAAGTGGGAGAGCTGGCCCGGGCGCTGGATGCATCGCGCGTTGCCAGCAAAGAACAGATGCGGGAACAGGCGGCGCTTGCCGAAGTCGTCCGGGCCTTGACGGAAGGCCTTGAGAAGATGGCGGCAGGCAATCTCGCATTTTCGATCGAAAGTCCGTTCGACAAGCAATACGAGACGCTTCGGCTCTCGTTCAATCAAGCTGTCGCGGGGCTTGGAGAGAGCCTGGCCATGGTCGCGAAAACGGCGGATCAAGTTGAGATGGGCGCGACCGAAATCCTTTCTGCGGGCCAGGATCTGGCGAACCGGAACATGTCCCAGGCCGCTTCGCTCGAGGAAACCAGCGGCGCGATGCAGGTCGTCGCCAAGTCTGTCGACACTTCGGCGCACGAGGCTCGGCACATGCATGAGTCCATCTCGGGCGTGGCGGAGAGCGCGCGCGAGGGCGAAGCGGTCGTTGGCGAAGCCATGACGGCGATGCACCAGATCGAAGAGAGCTCCAAGATGATCTCGCAGATCGTCAGTCTTATCGACGGGATCGCCTTTCAGACCAACCTGCTTGCTCTCAATGCAGGTGTAGAAGCGGCACGCGCCGGCGAGAGCGGCAGGGGCTTTGCCGTTGTTGCCAACGAGGTGCGTGCCCTCGCGCAGCGTTCGGCCGACGCAGCCAAGGAGATCGCAGAACTCATCGGCACCAGCACCAGGCACGTAAGCACCGGGGTGTCTCTTGTAACGCGGAGCGGCGAGCGCCTTCAGGAAATCTCCAAGGCTCTGACTGACAGCATGCAGATGGTCGAGAAGATCACCGAAACCAGCGAACGTCAGAACATGAGCGTCAACGAGGTCTCCAAAGCGGTGATGGACATGGATCGCATGACGCAGCAGAACGCCGCGATGGCGGAACAGAGCAATGCGGCCGCAAGCAGTTTGTCGGTATCAGCCAAGGCCCTCTCTGCGCTCGTATCGCGATTTGACCTTCCGCGATCGAATGACACGGTCATCCGCCCCAACTTTGGCAAGGCGGCTTGAGAAACCCCTTGGCCTGACGATCGCTTTTCTCTTTTACCCCACCCGCAACCCGCCGACGCGCTTGAACAGCTCCAGAATCAGCGGGTCGCGCTCGGTGTTGCGGATCGCGGCTTCGAACCGGATCTGCCGCCTGGGCGTCGGCAGCACGGCGACCAGGTCTCCGCTGGCCAGTTCACCCCGGATCATGGTTTCGGGCAGCAGGGCGGCGCCGGTGCCCTGGCGGATGAATTCGACCAGGGCGCGCACGTTGTTGCAGGTGCGGATGACGGGCGGGTTGATACCGTGAGCGCGCAGGGATTCGCGCATGATGCCGTGGATCGGCGAATGTTCCGGGATCGACCAGACGGGCAGCGGCTGCCTGAAGCCGCCCGCATCGGCCGTGGCGCGGCTGGCGACCCACGCGAGGCTTACGCTGCCGAGCGACGTGGTGCGCACGCCGGGGCTGGCGACCGGGCCGGCAAGGAACACCATATCGGTGGTGCCCGCCAGCAGTTGCTGGAGCATGCGGGCGGTCAGGTCCAACTCCACTTCTAGGATCACGCCGGGCAGATCGCGCTCCACCGCGGCGACGAAGACGGGCAGGCAGCTGGCGGCGGCGATCTCGCCCGTGCCGATGCGTACCACCCCCGTGGCACCGGCGAAATCGCTGGCCCGCAGCAGCGCGCGCTCGAAACCGGCCCATAGCGGCTCGAAATCGGCGACGAGCGCGCGGCCCCGCGCGGTAAGCACCATGTTGCGCCCTTCGCGGCGGAACAGTTCCACCCCCAGCTGCTCCTCGATCTCGCGCACGCGGGCGGAAATGGCGGGCTGCGTGGTGTTGAGCCGGTCAGCCGCCGCGCGGAACGTGCCCAGGCGTGCAATCCACAGCAGCGTTTCGAGGTGATAGATGGCCAAACGTTTCATGGCTGTTACTTATCATAAAAGATAACGATGTATCGCTGGTTTTGATCGATCATTTTGCGTAGACAGAAAGCATCCTATGGAGAGGTGCCTATGGCCAACAAGATCTATCCTTCCGCCGCGGCCGCGCTTGACGGTTTGCTGCGCGATGATCTGCTGATCGCCTGCGGGGGCTTTGGCCTTTGCGGCATTCCCGAGCGGCTGATCGATGCGGTGCGCGATTCGGGTGTCAAAGGCCTGACCTTTGCGAGCAACAACGCCGGCATCGACAACGAGGGCATCGGCAAGCTGCTGCGCACGCGCCAGGTGAAGAAGATGATCTCGTCCTATGTGGGCGAAAACAAGGAATTCGAGCGACAGTATCTTGCCGGCGAGCTGGAAGTGGAATTCTGCCCGCAGGGCACGCTGGCCGAGCGCATGCGCGCCGGCGGCGCCGGCATTCCAGGATTCTACACCAAGACGGGCGTGGGCACGCTGGTGGCCGAAGGCAAGGAAGTGAAGCGCTTCGACGGGCAGGATTACATCCTGGAACGCGGGATCTTTGCCGATCTTTCGCTGGTGAAAGCATGGAAGGCCGACGAAAGCGGCAACGTGATCTTTCGCAAGACCGCGCGCAATTTCAACGTGCCGGCGGCCACCTGCGGCAAAGTCTGCGTGGTGGAAGTGGAAGAGATCGTGCCGACCGGCAGCCTCGATCCCGATGCCATCCACCTGGCCGGCGTCTATGTCCAGCGGCTGGTGCTGGGCGCGCCATATGACAAGAAGATCGAATTCCGCACAACCCGCGCCCGGGAGAACGCCTGATGCCCTGGACTCGTGACGAAATGGCTGCGCGCGCCGCGCGCGAACTGCAAGACGGGTTCTATGTGAACCTGGGCATCGGCATCCCGACGCTGGTGGCCAATCACATTCCCGATGGCATGGAAGTGACGCTGCAATCGGAAAACGGGATGCTGGGGATTGGCCCTTTCCCGTTCGACGACGAAGTGGACCCCGACCTGATCAATGCCGGCAAGCAGACGATCAGCGAACTTCCGCAGACCGCCTATTTCGACAGCGCGCAAAGCTTTGCCATGATCCGCGGCGGGCATATCGACCTGACCGTGCTGGGCGCGATGGAAGTTTCCGAACACGGGGACATCGCCAACTGGATGGTGCCGGGCAAGATGATCAAGGGCATGGGCGGCGCCATGGACCTGGTGGCGGGCGTGAAGCGCATCATCGTGGTGATGGAACACTGCGCCAAGGACGGCAGCCCCAAGTTCGTCCCCGCCTGCACGCTGCCGCTGACCGGCAAGAACGTGGTCGACATGGTGATCACTGACCTTGCCGTATTCCAGCGCCCGGATCACGACAGCCCGTTCCGCCTGGTGGAACTGGCCCCTGGCGTGAGCGCGGAAGACGTGGCCGCCAAGACCACGGCGCACTACACCGCCTGAGACGGTTCGCGGGCGGAGGGCGACGACACCCACTGCCCGCGCCCCGTTCATCGCCGGCCCGTGCATCGCCCGCCCGTGCATCGCCCGCCCATTCATCATACTGTCAGGCACGCGCGCCTAACCGCCTTTGCGGGGACCGAGCGCAGCCTGACGAAAGGATGGATCATGGCCTGGAACCCGCAAGCGCTCTTTCGCGGCGCCGCACGTGCCAAGGCGCTGGCCCGCCTGGCTGGCTCCATCGCACTGTCGCTGCCGCTGTGGCTGGGCACGCTGGCGCTGATCAAAGTGGTGATCGTGCCCGAAGCGCGCGCGGTGACGGCGCGGTATGACCGGGATGCGCAGGCGCTGGCCCGTGCCGGGGCACTCTATGCCCGCAACACGGGGCGCCCGCTGTGGCGCGCGAGCCGCGATGAAGCGCGGCTGACGATCGCGGGCATGCTGCGGAACATCCAGCCCTAGAGCACGAAATCGCCGTTGGCGAGGGGAACTCTGCCCAGGAGCAGCAGCGCGAAATCGGCGACGCCATCGCCGTTTACGTCGCCCAGCACCAGCGTATCGCTGCCGGATGACATCGTGCGCAATTCGCCCGCCACGCGATGAAACGGGGCAGCGCCGATGAACTTGAAGGCATCGTTGCCCGGGGTCAGCGTGTTGGCGTCGATCCGCGACAGCGTGATCCGATCGCCATCGGCGCGGCGGAAATCGGTAATCACGTCGCAGGTGGCGGCGTTGATGCCGTTGAATTCCGACACGCTTTCGAACACGAACCGGTCGGCGCCACTGCCGCCGGTCAACCTGTCCTGGCCGGAACCCCCGCGCAGGGTATCCTTGCCCGCCCCGCCGACAATCGTATCGTTGCCGCCGTAACCCAGGAGGACGTTGTCATAGCCATCCCCGGTCAATACGTCGCCATTGGCCGATCCCGTAACTTGCTCTACCCCGGAAATGGTATCGCGGCCCAGGCCGGCGGCGCTGCCATCGCCGACACCGGTGGCGAGATTGACCGTGACGCCCGCCTTGGCCCCGGCATAATTGACCATATCGAGCCCCGGCCCGCCGACGTAACGGTCATTGCCGACATCATCGCCCGCCACGAACGTATCGTCACCATCGCCACCCGACAGAATGTCGTCTCCCCGGCCGCCCGAAAGCCTGTCGTTCCCGCCATAGCCATAGATGCGATCGTTTCCCGCATAGCCATAGAGCCGGTTGTTCGCCTCGTTGCCCACCAGGGTATCGTTGCCGCCCCCGCCATAGGCGTCTTCGATCGTGACGTTATAGGCGATGCCGAGATTGTCGGCCACGCTGGCATTGGTGAAGCCCAGCATCGAATAGGCGCCGGGGTGCAGATCGACCCAGCAATCGAGCTTGAACGCCCGCAGATCGATCAGGTCGTTGCCGCCGGCATCCCAGATCGTGGCGAAGAACGGCTTTTCGGGCGAATAAACGTAAGTGTCGTTACCCGTGCGATAGCTCATGTTGGCGCCGTAGATCGCCTGGATCGCGGCGATATCGTAGACCATCGGCGTCTGTATGATGTAGTCGAAGTTTTCCTTGGCGGGGTTATAGGCATAGACCCCGGCAGGATCGTTGTACGACATGATCGTATAGGTGCGGCTGTCATAACCCGACGGCATGCCGTTGCCGTCAGACGGATGGGTCAGCCCCAGGGCGTGGCCGATCTCGTGCATCAGGGCGGTGAAATTGTAAGTGTTCACGGCATAGGAACCGGTGCCGTAGACCGGGCTGATCCAGATATCGCCGTGGCTGTTGGCCGCCCCATTCGCGGCGACCCTGGTATAGCCCCAGGATTCTCCCACGCTCGAGGAGAGGCCCAGGCGGATATCGCCCACAGTGCCGCCGGCCGTTTCGCTTACCTGCTTGAACGTGATATTGGCCACGTTGGACCATTGCTGAAACGCCAGGGCGACATTGGCGTATTCGCCCGAGGGCACCGCGCCCACGGTGGCCGCGGTCGGCTCGCTGCCATAGCCGCCGGCGAACGCGGATGCGACGCCCCCGCCCCAGACGAAGCTGTACGAAACGACCGTCTTGCTGCCCGACGTGACGGACCAGGCCAGGCGATAGGAAGGATCGGCCTGAAGCAACCCGTTGAACCGGGCATCGGACGTGAGGGTATAAGTCTTGACCGGCGATGCCTGGTTATAGAGAGCCACGCGCGCGTTCCCATGAAAGCGTAGACTGCCGGGATAGCCGCCCGGCGCAGATCACGGCAGGCATGACAGGTTCAAAGTGGAGGCGAGACGCCGCCCTCGCCGCGCCGGAAGCCTATGCTAGAGCACGAGATCGCTGGCCGCGAAGGCAACCTTGCCGGCGACCCGCAGCCAGAAATCGGCCACCCCATCGCCGTTGACATCGCCCTGAATGACGGTGGACGTGCCGCTGTACATGTAACGCAGTTCGCCCGCGACCTTGTGGAAACCGGCCGTACCGATGAACGTGAAAGGATCGTTGGTGCCGGCAGTGGCGCTGATCGCGTCGATCCCGCTCAGATCGATCACGTCCTTCTGCACCTTGGCGAAATCGTTGATCGTGTCGCACGTGGCAAGAGCAAGCCCGCCAAAATCGGAAATGGCTGCAAAAACGAACTTATCAGCACCCACGCCGCCGGTCAGCCTGTCCATGCCGTCACCGCCGTTCAGCACATCGCCGTCTGCCCCGCCCGACAGCGTATCGTTGCCGACACCCCCGTTCAGTGTATCGGCACCGGCGTTGCCGACCAGCGTGTCGTTGCCGCTGCCACCGTTGAGCGTGTTTGCCACGCTATTGCCCGTCAGCGTGTCGTTGCCGCTGCCCCCGGTGGCGTTTTCGATCGTGCAGTTGAACGCGATGCCCAGGTTGTTGGTCAGCGTCTGCAGGTTGTCGAACACCAAGGTGGAATACGTGCCGGGGTTGAGATTGATGCGGCAACCCCTGGAAAAGCCCTGAACGTCGATAGTGTCGTTGCCGCCACCGTCCCAGATCGAAGCGAAGAAGGGCGCGGTGGCGGAGTAGCTGTAGGTATCGTTACCCGCATGGTAGCCGGTATTGGCGCCATAGATCGCCTGGATTGCAGCGATGTCATAGACCATCGGCGTCTTGATCAGGTATTCGGTCTGGCCAGTGGCGCTGTTGTACCACCACACGTTCTTGGGATCGGTGTAGGACATGATGGTGTAATTGCGCGCATCGTATCCGGCGGGGATCTTGTTGCCCTCGAACGGATGATCAAGGCCCAGGGCGTGGCCGATCTCGTGCATCATGGCCATGTAGTTGTACGTGCCGACAGCGAACGATCCGCTGCCATAACTGGGCGAGATCCAGATATCGCCGTGGGCATTGGCCGCGCCGTTGGAAACGATCTTGCAATAGCCCCAGTATCGTCCGCCGACCGTGGAGGACTGCGCGATGCGGATATCGCCCACCGTGCCGCTTTCGGTTTCGGTGACTTGCGTGAACGTGATATTGGCGACGTTGGCCCAGGCCTGGAACGCCGCCTGGATATTGGCGGTTTCGCCCGCCGGCATGGCGCCGCGCGTGGCCGCGACGGGCTCGCTGCCATAGCCGCTGGCAAACTTGCTGGCGACGCCGTCCTGCCAGGGAAAGCTGTAGGTGATGGCGGTCTTGCCGTCGACCACCGTGGACCATTTCGACCGGAACGCCGACTGCGCATAGAGCAGCGAATTGACATAGGTGTTGCCGGTCAGATTGTAACGGGAAACGACCGACGCATCGGTAAAGCTTGGCATGGGCGAGGTGTCCTTGATCGCGCAACGCCCGGTCCGGGCCAGGGGCACGAGAAGGCCATACCGACTGTCAACGCCGGGTATGCTCCGCGGCACGTATTGGCCACCATGCGGCGTTATTCTGCCGTTATCCGGCAGAGATTTGCCGGTACTTGCCAGGGCACAGCCCGTGCCTTGGACTCACGCCGCCAATCCCGCAGCATGGCCACTGGCCCAGGCCCACTGGAAATTATAGCCGCCCAGCCAGCCGGTTACGTCAACCGCCTCGCCGATGGCGAACAGGCCCGGCAGCTTGCGCGATTCCATCGTGCGCGAGGACAATTCGGCCGTGCTGATGCCGCCGGCCGTCACTTCGGCCTTGGCAAAGCCTTCGCTGCCGTCGGGGAGGAATTCCCAGCCGCGAAGGCGCGCCTCGGCCGCGCGCAGGGCTTTGTCGGGCAGATTGCCCAGTTCAGACGGCAGGCCGATCTGATCGGCAAGCGCGGCGGCAAGCCTTTCCGGCAGGGCCTGGGCCAGGATGCTGCGCAACTGCGCGCGGGGGCGCTGGCGCTTGGCGGCCAGCAGCCAATCAGGAGCTTGCCCAGGCAGGAAATCGATACGGACCGCCTCGCCCCGCTGCCAGTAGGACGAGACCTGCAGAATCGCCGGGCCGGACAGGCCGCGATGAGTGAACAAGGCCGCTTCGGCAAAGCGGGCCTTGCCGCAAGCGGCTTCGACCGGGGCGGCGACCCCCGACAACTCGCGAAACAGCGCGGCAGCGGGCGGTAGCGTGAGCGGCACGAGCGCCGGGCGCGGCTGGACGAACTTGAGCCCGAACTGGCGGGCGAGATCATAGGCAAAGCCGGTGGCCCCGATCTTCGGAATCGACGGGCCACCCGTGGCGATGACCAGCGAGGGCGCGGCAAAGACCCCTTCCCCGGCCGTGACGTGGAATTGACCGTCGGCATGGCGGACCAGCTTTATCGGGCTGTTGCAGCGGATCTGCGCGCCGCCGGCCGCGCACTGTGCCAGCAGCATGGCGACGATCTGGCGCGCGGACCCGTCGCAGAACAACTGGCCCAGCGTTTTTTCATGCCAGGCGATGCCGTGCGCGTCGACCAGCACGATGAAATCGGCCGGCGTATAACGGCTCAGCGCCGATCGGGCGAAATGCGGGTTTTCGGACAAAAACCGATCGGGTGCAGTGTGCAGATTGGTGAAATTGCAGCGACCGCCGCCGGAGATCAGGATCTTCTTTCCCGGCGCTTCCGCGTGATCGAGCACCACCACGCGGCGCCCCCGCGCGGCCGCCGTGGCCGCGCAGAAAAGGCCCGCTGCGCCGGCGCCCAGAACGATCACGTCATGCGTCATGCCCCGCGCCGTGGGCGATAGGGCCGCCTTTGGCAAGGGGCAGCCGGTGGCGGGACGCAGTGGCTAGATATGCAGGGCCCGGCCATAGGCGGCCAGAACGGACTCATGCATGGACTCGCTGATCGTCGGGTGCGGGAATATGGTGTGCATCAGTTCGGCCTCGGTGGTTTCCAGCGTCTTGCCGATGACGAAACCCTGGATCATCTCGGTTACTTCCGCGCCGATCATGTGCGCACCCAGTAGTTCGCCGGTCTTGGCATCGAACACCGTCTTGACGAAACCTTCCGCCTCGCCCAGCGCGATAGCCTTGCCGTTGCCGATGAACGGGAACGTGCCGGCTTTCACCGTGTAACCGGCTTCCTTTGCTTTGGCCTCGGTCAGCCCGACGCTGGCGATCTGCGGATGGCAATAAGTGCAGCCGGGGATATTGGCGCGGTCCATCGGATGCGGGTGGACGTCCTTGTTGCCCAACTCGGCAGCAATCGCCTCGGCCGCGATCACGCCTTCGTGGCTGGCCTTGTGTGCAAGCCAGGGACCCGGCGTCACGTCACCGATCGCCCAAAGGCCCGCGACGCCGGTGCGGCCATAGCCGTCGATCTGGATGAAGCCGCGCTCGGTCTTTACGCCCAGCGCTTCGAGGCCGATGTTTTCGGTGTTGGGCACGATGCCCACGGCGACGATCACATGGCTGTAATCGGCCTCGACCACTTTGCCGTCCTTACCCTTGATCCGGGCGTGAACGCCGCTGTCGCCGATGGTCAGGTCTTCCACGCCGGCGCCGGTCATGATCGTGATGCCCTGCTTCGTGAGCGCCTTTTCCAGGAAGGCGGAAACATCGGCATCTTCCACCGGCACGATGCGGTCGAGCATTTCCACGACAGTAACCTGCGAGCCCATATCGTTGTAGAAGCTGGCAAATTCGATGCCGATCGCACCCGAGCCGATCACCAGCAGCTTGCCCGGCATTTCCCTGGGGGTCATGGCGTGGCGATAGGTCCACACACGATTGCCATCGGCCTTGGCAAAGGGCAGATCGCGGGCGCGGGCGCCGGTGGCGACGATCACGTGCCTGGCGGTGATCGTTTCGGTGCCTTTCTCGCCCGTCACGTCAACGCTAGTCGCGCTTTTCAAGACGCCCGTGCCCATGTGCACGGCGATCTTGTTCTTCTTCATCAAGTGCGTGACGCCCTGGTTGAGCTGCTTGGCCACCCCGCGCGAGCGCTTGACCACCGCATCGAGATCGGCGCGGATGTTGTCGGCCGCAAGGCCATAGGACGCGGCATGCTTCATGTGATTGAGCACTTCGGCCGAACGCAGCAGGGCCTTGGTGGGAATGCACCCCCAGTTGAGGCAGATGCCGCCGAGCAGCTCGCGTTCGACAATGGCCGTCTTGAGGCCAAGCTGCGCGCAGCGGATGGCGGCCACATAGCCGCCGGGGCCGGAACCGAGGACGATCACGTCATATTGATCAGCCACTTGGGAATTCTCCTTATTCGCCAACCGGGCGCGGCCGGCCAGTGCCATCGATGGCAACAAACGTGAATTTGGCCTGGGTGACGATCGAAACGTGCTCGCTGTGCCGTTCGCGTCGCCATGCCTCGATGGCGATGGTCATCGACGTGCGCCCGGTATTCACGATCTCGCCATAGACCGAAACCTCGTCGCCCACCTTGACCGGCTGCAGGAACTGCATCCCGTCGAGCGCGATGGTCACCGCCCGGCCGCGGCAACGACGCGATGCGATCAGGCCGGCGGCACTGTCCATCAGGCTGAGCAACCAGCCACCGAAGATATCGCCATAGGCATTGCAATCGGCCGGCATCGCGGTGACGCGGATGGCCGGTTCGCGGGGCGGCAGGCTCATGCCACCAACGCCAGCGGGTTTTCGACGATCTGCTTGAACGCCTGCATCAGTTCGGCACCGTCGGCCCCGTCGATCGCGCGGTGGTCGAAGCTGCCCGTGGCGCTCATCACGGTGGCCACGCCCAGTGCGCCGTCGATCACGTGGGGGCGCTGCTCGCCCGCGCCGACAGCCAGGATCATGCCCTGCGGCGGGTTGATCACGGCATCGAACTGCTTGATGCCGAACATGCCGAGATTCGACAGCGAAGCGGTGCCGCCCTGGAATTCGTGCGGCTGCAGCTTGCCATCGCGGGCCTTGCCGGCGAGCTGCTTCATTTCGGTGGCGATCGCAGAAACCGATTTAGCCCCGGCATCCTTGATTATCGGGGTGATCAGGCCCGATGGCGCGGCCACGGCTACCGACACGTCGACCCTGGTGAAGCTGCGCAGCTCGTCACCGGCAAAGCTGACATTGCACTTGGGCACCTGGACCAGCGCCTTGGCCAGCGCCTTGATCAGCAGATCGTTGACCGACAGCTTGACCCCCTGCGCTTCGAGCGCGGCATTGAGCTGGCCGCGCAGCTTGAGCAGCGCATCAAGGCGCACGTCGAGCGTGAGATAGATGTGCGGAATGGTCTGCTTGGCTTCTGTCAGGCGGCGGGCAATGGTCTTGCGCACATTGTTGAGCTTTTGCGCTTCGTAGGGAATGCCGAAGTCGGGCACGGCCGGTGCAGGTACAACTGAAGGTGCAGGTGCAGGTGCAGCAGCGGGCGCAGCTATCGGGGCGGCGGCAGACGCGGAGGCCGGGGCCGCTGCGCGGGCGCCCATCACGTCGGCCTTGGTGATCCGGCCATTGGGGCCACTGCCCTTGACGGCGGCAAGATCGATGCCCTGTTCGGCAGCGATGCGGCGGGCAAGCGGCGTGGCAATGACGCGATCGCCCTTGGGCGCGGGCGTAGCGACAGGAGCGGCTGCAGCAACGGGAGTGGCGGCGACAGGAGCGGGGTCGGCAGGCGAGGCTTGGGCCGGCGCGGATGCAGGCGCCGCCGGAGCCGGAGCGCGCGCATCCTCGTCCTCGCCGGCGATCATGGCGATCACCGTGCCGACTTTCACGCCTTCGCTCCCTTCGGCTACGTCGATCGAAACGATCGTGCCTTCGTCGACAGCTTCGAATTCCATCGTGGCCTTGTCGGTCTCGATTTCCGCCATGATGTCACCCGAGGAAACCTTGTCGCCGACCTTGACGAGCCAGCGGGCCAGCGTGCCCTCTTCCATCGTGGGAGACAGAGCGGGCATCTTGATCGCGATGGGCATGGGCGGTTTCCGTATCCTGGATGAAAAGTGTCAATATGGTTACATATGCCGGTTAATAAGCAAAAATTCTGGTTAAATGATGCTTTCGTTCACCGCGCCTTTTCACCATTATCGCATTCCGGGTCAAGTGCGCATGCGACAGGCCGGACCATGCCCTCTGGCGGGCACTGCCATATGCATGCGGCTTGCTTATTTGCCAGCGGCCCGGGATCGCGATACCACAGGAGGCAGGACGGGGGCGGATACGCGACATGCCAGACCAGCAGCGGATCTATCTGGTGATCATGGACGAGACCGACGAGGCCGCGCGCGCTTTGCGCTTTGCCGCGCGCCGGGCGGTACGTACCGGTGGCGGCGTTCATATTCTGGCACTGGTGCCGCGGCAGGAGTTCGTTGCCTTTGGCGGCGTTCAGGCGACTATCGAGCAGGAAGCGCGTGACCGCGCCGAAGTTCTCGCCACGGCCGCCGCCGGCAGCCTCGCCAGCGAATCCGGCCTTGCCCCGCTGATCAACGTGCGCGAAGGCGATGGCCCGCACGTGGTGCGCGAATACCTGAAAGAACACCCCGAAGTATCGGCCCTGGTGCTGGGTGCCGGAAAAGACAATCCCGGGCCGTTGATCAGCCACTTTGCCGCCGCGGCGGGCACGCTGCCTTGCGTGCTGATGATCGTGCCGGGCGGCGCGAGCGATCAGGCGATCGACGCAGTAAGCTGAATGTCCTTCCCCGCCCAGCCGAAAGCGCGTTATCGCCGTTTGCCTTGATGGCGGATATTGCCGGGGCGGCCGCGTTGGCCGGCCATGTGCCTGCCGCGAAATTTGGGCTTCGCGTCCAGCTTGCCGCCGCGCCGCTCGATGCGCTGGACACCTTCGGCAACGTCGACCGGTTCGAACTTGAGCGCGCCGGTCAGCGGATTGGCCTCGGCCAGGCGCAACTTGACAATCATGCCCATGGCGAATTCCTCGCCGCTTAGTTCGCCGATCAGCCGCTGCGCCTTTTCATCATAGTTGAAGCGTTCGGCGCCCAGCGTGGAGACCGGCACCAGGCCATCGCCGCCCAGGCCCAGGATCGTGGCGAACAGGCCGAACTTCTGCACGCCGGTGATCCGCGTATCGAACACCTCGCCCACGCGGGTGAAAAGCCAGGCGGCGACATAGCGGTCGGTCGTCTCGCGCTCCGCCTCCATCGCCCGGCGCTCGGCCGCGCTGATCGCATCGGACACGCGCGAAAGATCGCCGCGATCGCGATCGGATAGGCCGGACGTGGCGGGAATGGCGCGATCTTCGGGGCGCGGCTGTTCCAGCCCATAGGCATCGACCAGCGCGCGGTGGACCAGCAGATCGGCATAGCGGCGGATGGGCGAGGTGAAATGAGCGTAAGACCCCAGCGCCAGGCCGAAATGCCCGGCATTGCGCGGGCCGTAGTAAGCCTGGGTCTGGCTGCGCAGCACGGCTTCCATCACCAGAGCACGCTCGGCCTCGTCGGTCACGTCGTTCAGCATGCGGTTGAACAGGCCCGGCGTGATTACCTGCCCCAGCGCCAGCTTGCGCCCGAACGTGGCAAGATAATCCTTCAGCGCCAGCAGCTTCTCGCGGCTGGGCGGCTCGTGGATGCGATAGACCACCGGGGCGACCTTGGCTTCCAGCGCCTTGGCCGCGGCAACGTTGGCGGCGATCATGAAATCTTCGACCACGCGGTGCGCATCGAGTCGCTCGCGCAGGGCGATCTGGGTGATGCGCCCTTGCTCGTCGAGCATCACGCGGCGCTCGGGCAACTCCAGTTCGAGCGGATCGCGGCTGGACCGGGCCTTTTCCAGCAGGCGCCAGGCAGACCACAGGTTTTGCAGATGCGGCGCAGCGCGGCCTTCGTCGATGCGGGCCTGCGCCTCTTCATAGGCGATGACCTCGTCGATGCGCACGAGCGCGCGGGTGAAACGGAAATCGGTGATGCGGCCATCGGCCGCGATATGCAGATGGCAGGCCATCGCCGCACGGTCGGCACCCGATTTCAACGAGCAGACATCCGCGCTCAGCACTTCGGGCAACATCGGAACGACCCGGTCAGGAAAATAGACCGAGTTGCCGCGCTTGCGCGCATCGCGATCGATGTGACCGCCCGGCCGAACGTAGAAACTGACATCGGCAATGGCGACGACGGCGCGATAGCCGCCTTCGCCATCGGGTTCGGCCCAGATCGCATCGTCATGATCGCGGGCATCGCTGGGGTCGATCGCCACGATCGGCAAAGCCCGCAGATCTTCGCGCCGCTCCGCGCCCAACGGCAGGCGCGCGGCGGCCTGGGCCTCTTCCAGCGCCTCGGGCAGGAAAGCCACGGGAATGCCATGCTTGTGAATGGCAATGAGACTGAACGAACGGGGTGCCAGCGGATCGCCCAGCACCGCCGTGACGCGCAGCCCGGAGCGCGGCGAGCGCCCCGCCGGCTCGGCCAGAACGAGTTGCCCGGCTTCTGCCCCGCCAAGATCGGAAATCGGCGCGGCATGGCGTTCGCGCTTGTCGATCGGGGCGAGCCAGCCTTTGCCAGCGCCATCCAGTTCGACGACGCCCATAACCTGCTCGCTCTGCTGCGGCAGCTTCTTCATCGGATGGGCGAGCCACTTGCCACTGCCCGGGCCACCCACTTCCTCGGTGCGGGCAAGCACGCGGTCACCGGGCCTGAGCGCGGCCTGGCGCTCCCTGGCCTTGCCTTTCGGTTCGATCACGCGCAGGCGGGGCGGCGGGCTGGCATCATCGGGTTGCCAGCTATCGGGAATGGCCAGAACGTGGCCCTCGTCGATCTCCACCACGCGCAGCACCGTGACTTTCGGCACGCCGCCCATGGCATGAAAAGCCGTACGGTTGCCATCGATCAGGCCCTCTTCGGCCATGTCCTTGAGCAGGGCCTTGAGCGCAATCTTCTCAGCGCCTTTGAGGCCGAAAGCCCGGGCAATTTCGCGCTTGCCCGCCGGTTCGGCGCTTTGGGCGATGAAATCGAGCACCTGCTGGCGCGAGGGGAGCCCCGGGGGCAATGCGGTCTTGGCCATTCCCCGGCATGTGGGCCTTTGCACGGCAAAGCGCAACCATCGCCAGCATCACGCCGGGTGCAGCACCACGGCTTTGGCATCGGGCCGGTCGGCCGGAATCCAGGTGAACTGGCGGAAAGCCAGGTGGCCATCCCACGGATGATCGAACCGGCGCAGGCCGCCCTCTCGACCTTGCACCACCTGCTCGTTCCAGAGGGTGGAAAAATCGCCGCTTTCCGTCTTCAGATCGGCCACCAGCCGCTCGCTGACAGGATCGCCATGACGCCCGGCATGATCGGCGCGGAATTCGGCGATCAGACGTCGCGCGCGCTCCCGCCAATCGGGCAGCATCGCCCGCGCTTCGGCGCGCAGGAACATATAGCGCAACAGATTGCGCTCTCCGCGATCGTCGAGCCAGCCGGGAAACAGCCGCTCGGCGGCGGCATTCCAGCATGTGGCGCGCCAGGTGCGATCGAGGCCATAGGCCGGGCCAGGCGCAAATTCGACCAGCACGCGCACCGATTCCGGCGCATCGTCCTGCGCGGCGGCAAGCGGGGCCTCGGGATCGATTCGCCCGGCCAGCTCGAACAGATAGGCCCGCTCGGCCATCGAAAGCGCCAGCGCACGTGCCAGCCGCGCAAGGGCATGGGGGGAAGGATTGGCCTCGCGCCCTTGTTCGAGCCAGGCCAGCCAGGTCGTGCTGATCCCGGCACGGACGGCCAGTTCCTCGCGCCGCAAGCCGGGAGTCCGGCGGCGGCCACCGGCTTCGGCAGGGCTGCGTTCGCGCATGGCGCGCAGAAAGCGGCCCAGGTCATGTCTCGTATCGGTCATGGCACTCGTTATAACAGGATAACGTCCAATCTTGTAACAGGGTGAGCTTACGGGTCACACCGCCGCCAGCGAAAGGACAAAGCCATGACCCGTTTGACCCACGATCAGCATGCCGACCGCCAGTTCGGCACCCGCGCCGCAGCCTATGTGGCCAGCGCCGTCCACGCCCATGGCGCGGACCTGGCACGGATGGCCCAGGTACTGGCCGAACGGCGACCCGCCCGCCTGATCGACCTGGGCACCGGCGGCGGGCATGTCGCCTATGCTGCCGCACCGCATTGCGCAGACGTGATCGCCACCGACCTTGCCCCCGGCATGCTGGCGGCGGTGGAGGCGGAAAGCCGGCGCCGGGGCCTGAACAATATCACGACCTGCACTGCCGCGGCCGAAGCGCTGCCATTCGCAGCCGGCCACGCCGATGCCGTGACCAGCCGCTTTTCCGCGCACCATTGGGGCAGCCTGGCCCTGGGCCTTGCCGAAGCGCGGCGGGTCTGCGCCATTGGCGGCCTTGCCCTGTTCGCCGATATCGTCGCCCCGCCCGACGCGCTGAGCGACACGCATCTCCAGGCGGTGGAACTGCTGCGCGATCCATCGCATGTCCGCGATTACGGCATTGCGGAATGGATCTCCGCCCTTGGCCATGCCGGCTTTGCCGTGACCGTCATCTCGACCGGGCGTCTGCGCATGGATTTCACCACCTGGACCCTGCGCATGGACACGCCGCCAATACCTGCCGCCGCTATCCGGCATTTGCAGCAAAACGCCCCGCAAGAGGTGCAGCGACATTTTGCCATCGAAAGCGACGGAAGCTTCACGCTCGACACGCTGTTGATCGAAGCGGTGGCGACCTGATCAGGCGGCGGCCGGCGGCGGCCCGAACCGGTTGGTGCCCGGCGTCGACCGGCGCACCGCCAGCCCCACCATCAGCGCCAGCGCCAGCCAGCCCAGCGCGGCAAGCGACCAGTTGGTTTCGCGCAGCATCCGCCCCGCGCCCTGCCCGCCAGCCTGAACGACGGCAATGGTATGCGCCACCTCGCGCGGCGCGGCCAGAAGCGTCAAGGCATAAGGCACGCCGGGGAGCAGAACGAACCGGCCCGACAGGTTGCTGTCGTGCAGCCGGCGCACCAGGCTGGCGAGCAGCAAGGCCATGGTCGCCAGGCTGATCACGATCGAAAACACCATGATTTGCGGAAGCACGGCGGCCATCTGCGCCTGAACCGCGGCGTTGATCGCATGGGGATCGGTACTATGGCGCGTTCCCGCGATCGCGGTAGCGACCACTCGGCTCATCAGCGGGACCGCGACCAGGATGTTGATCCCCCAGCGCAGCAGCAGCAGGAACAGCGCATAATGCCAGAATGTCTGCCGCGCGTCCCGCCCATGGAAGTTGAGCAGGTTGCCCAGTCCGCGCCTTATCGCCTGGAGCATCGATCGATCCTTTCACTTCCGCGAAACTGGCAGGAAAGCGCCACCCGGCAGGGCCGAGGCCACCGGGCTGGCGCTGCCGTCTGCGGCAATGGCACTTACGCCGAAAAACCAGTCGTCACCCCGTACGCCCGGCAGTATCACGCGGGTCTGCGTGGTTTCCAGCACCGGGCGGGCAGGCCAGCCTGGCGCATCGGTGGCCCGCTGCCACAGGGCATAGCGGACTGCGCCGGGCACGTATTGCCAGGAAACCTCGGTATCGGTCTGCACCGCAGCCTTGACCGTGCCGGCTGGCGGCATGGGCGCCTTGGCCAGCGCGGCAAGCCCAGCCACGTTGAGCCGCGTGACTTTGGCGAGATAGCCGAAATCCATGGCTTCGGCCGTGTCGCCAAAAACGCGACCCTGCTCGGTGCGCAGATCCTGATGCTGGCGATCGTAATTCTCGACGGCGACACTGAAGCGCACGGCGGGATAGCCCATGGCCGCGAAGGGCAGATGATCGCCGCCACGGCCCATGCGGTCGGCCCGCCAGACCTGGCGCACGGCGAGCCCCTGACGGTCGGCCGCTGCCAGGCCGGCGAGCCAACGCGACAGATTGCGCGACGGACTGTCGTTCTCGCCGCCCAGGGCGCGCTGGGCGCTGGTCAGGGCGGCATCGCCGTCGCCGCGCGGCCCTTCGGAAAAAACCCGCACATGCCGGTCTTCGACACGCCCGTCCGATCCGCGGGAATTGCCGACGATATCGTTGTTGAACATGGCCTTCACGGTCCAGCCGCGGGCCTTGGCATAATCGGCCAGCAGTTTGCCGCCATAAAGGCCCTGCTCTTCCCCGCTCAGCACGGCATAGACGATCGTGGTCGGAAAGCGGCGTTGCGAAAGCACGCGCGCGGCTTCGAGGACGAGAGCGGTACCCGAACCGTCGTCGTTCGCGCCGGGCGCATCGGCCGTGGCGTTCATCACGTCGGACACGCGGCTGTCGATATGCGCGGCCACGATCACCACTTCGTCGGGCCGGTCGGTGCCACGCTGGATCGCCACGACATCGACGATCTTGGTCGGCACGGGCAGGCGCTCGCCCGTCACGGTGGTTTCCGGCAACGCGATATCCAGACATCCGCCGCAAGCCACGCTCGTCTGGCTAAGCTGCGCCTGCGCCCAGGCGCGGGCCGCGCCGATGCCGCGCCGGGGATCGGTGGTGGACGACATCGTATGGCGCGTGCCGAAACCCACCAAAGCCTCGACATCGGATTTCAGGCGGGCTGGCGAAACCGTCTGCGCCTGCAGCGGCAAGGCCAGAAGCATGAGCGGAAGGGCAAGCGAGGCGCGGATCATCCGGCGCAAGCTAAACCAACTGGCGTGAGATGCCAGAGCTCAATACGATCGCGCGATGAGAATGGTCTCGACCGCCGCGTCCCCTGTGAACGGGCATGTGCCGGTTGGCGCCGGCGCATCGAGCGGCGTGTTGCGGATCGTGAGTTTCAAGGCTTTCAACTGTTCCACCACTTTATCGAGCGCTGGACCGGTCGGCCGCGACCAGCCCAGTTCGACCCAGCCGGGAAACTTGCGGTCTTCGGCGAAATAGGCGGCAAGGCCATCAAGACCGGTCACGCCGCGCTCGATCTGCGCATCGCGGCGGGCAGCGGCCTGTGCGAACAAGGCCGCCTGGATCGATTCGAGTTCTGCCGCGGCGCCTGCCACGAACGCTTCGCTTGACTGGGCGACAAACGCGACCTTGCCGTCCTCGCGCCACAGACGGTCGCGTCGCAGGGCCGAAACCTGGCCGCTTTCCGCATCGCGGCCGCCGATTTCAAGGATCAGCGGCACGCCTTTCTTGACCCAGGCCCAACGCTTTGCCGTGGCCTTGCCGGGGCGCTTGTCAAGCAGCACGCGCAGCTTTTCGTCGAAGGCGCTTTGCCCGGCCAGCGCCTTGCGCAGGCTTTCGCAATAGGCGAGCAGCGCTGCGTCGCCCTCGTTATCGCGCAGCATGGGCAGGATAACGATCTGGTGCGGCGCCACCTGCGGCGGGGTGCGCAGGCCATCGTCATCGCCATGCGTCATGATCACGCCGCCGATCAGCCGGGTGGACACCCCCCACGAGGTGGTGTGGCACAAGGCCTGCTGGCCGTCCCTATCCTGATAACGGATGCCCGCTGCCCGCGAAAAGGTCGTGCCCAGGTAATGCGACGTGCCGGCCTGAAGCGCTTTGCCGTCCTGCATCATGGCTTCGATCGAATAAGTGGCCACCGCACCGGGGAAACGCTCGTTCTCGGGCTTGGCACCGGCAATCACCGGCAGCGCCAGCACGTCTTGCGCAAAGCTGCGATACATTTCCAGCGCGCGCAGGGTTTCGGCCATGGCATCGGCCTCGTCCGCATGGGCGGTATGGCCTTCCTGCCACAGGAATTCGCTGGTGCGCAGGAACATGCGGGTGCGCATTTCCCAGCGCACCACGTTGGCCCACTGGTTGGTGAGCAGGGGCAGATCGCGCCACGATTGCACCCAGCGGGCCATTGCCGCGCCGATCACGGTTTCCGATGTCGGGCGCACGACCAGCGGCTCCTCCAGCCTGGCTTCGGGATCGGGGACGAGGCCACCCTTGGGATCGGCAATCAGGCGATGATGGGTGACCACCGCCATTTCCTTGGCAAAACCCTCGACGTGATCGGCTTCCCGGGCGAAGTACGACAGCGGGATGAACAGCGGAAAATAGCAGTTGTCGACGCCCGCTTCCTTGATGCGCGCGTCCATCAGTTTCTGGATGCGTTCCCAGATGCCGTAACCCCACGGCTTGATCACCATGCAGCCGCGCACACCCGATTCCTCGGCAAGATCGGCCTCGGCGATCAACACCTGGTACCACTGGGCAAAGTCTTCGTCGCGCTTGATCGGCAGCGCGTGCTTGATGGTGGGCTGGGTCATGCCCTGCCGGTTAGCCGGTGCGATGGATCGGGGCAACGCCCCAATGCAAGCGCGCCGGCAAAATCACGCTCACTTGCCGAGCTGGTCGAGCTTCTTCTGCATTTCGGCCATCTGCCTGCGCAGTTCGGAAAGCTCATTTTCCCCGCCGGCCGGCTTCTCGTCCTCGCGCGGGGTGGCGCCCGGCACGAAAGCGGCCGCTGCCGCCTTGAACATTTCCATGTTGCGCTGAGCGATCTGGGCCAGCGGATTGGCGCCGATCGATTCCTCGATCGCCTTGCGCAGCTTGTTCTGGTTTTCCCGGAAATGCTCCATCGACGCTTCGAGATAGCCAGGCAGCAGCGCCTGCATAGAATTGCCATACATCGCGATAAGCTGGCGCAGGAAGTTCGTCGGCAGCATCTGCTCGCCCGTCGCTTCCTCTTCCATGATGATCTGGGTGAGAATGGAGTGCGTCAGATCGGCACCGCTCTTGGCATCGATCACTTTGAATTCGACATTGTCCTTAACCATCTGTGCAAGATGGTCGAGCGTGATGTAGCTGGACGTCCGCGTGTTATAAAGCCGGCGGTTGGCGTACTTCTTGATGATGACGGTATCGCCGTCCTTAGCCTGATTTGCCATCGTTATCGGACCCCGCTGGGAATGATCCGGAAGATTAGCAGACGCAGTATGTGCAGCGCAATATGGGTTAACCGGTGGGCAGGCCGCTCGTTTGGCGCTGAAACCGCCGACCGAGCACGGTAAGCAGTTCATATTGGGACAATCCGCTGATTTTAGAGGATTTCGGCAGATCGTATTCGAGATCGAGCCAATCGCCCTCAGCCAGATTCGGCGCATTTGTTGCGTCCACAATGGTCATATCCATCGAGACGCGCCCGATCACCGGCAATGCCACGCCGTGCCAGCTGAAAGCCCCCTTGTTGGACCAGGCGACAAGATAGCCATCGGCATAGCCAAGCGCCAGCACGGCCGCCCTCACCGGCCGATGGGCAGTGAACGTGGCGTTGTAACCGACATGATCGCCGGGTGCGAGCTGGCGAAGCTGGATCACGGCCGATTGGGGCCGGGCGACGGGCGCGATCACACCGGCAAGTTCGCTGCGCACAACACCGCCATACAGCGCAATGCCCGGGCGCGTCAGGTCGGCATGCCAGGGGGTGCCAAGGGCAATGCCCGCGCTGTTGGCCAGGCTGTATCGCCGCGCGGGAATGCGGGTCCGTACGGCAGCGAACCGCGCCAGTTGCCGTGCGTTTTGCGCCACGTCCTGATCCGCACTGGCAAGGTGCGACATGCAGCAATCGATATCGAGCGACTGCAGCACCGGATCGCCCAGATCGGCAAGCGGCACACCCAGCCGGTTGATGCCGGTATCGACCATGAGATCGCACCGCCCGCCCCCCGCGGCGTGCCAGCGCTGCACCTGCGCCAGTGAATTGAGCACCGGCGTTACGCCCACGGCGCGCGCATAGGCGGCCTCTTGCGCATTCATCGGCCCGTGCAGCACGTGCACCGTTTCGGGTGCGGCGTAAGCGAGCATATCGGGCACTTCCGACCAATGCGCCACGAACCATTCCCGACAACCGGCCGCGGCCAGAACCGGCACGACACTGGCGACGCCCAGGCCATAGGCATCGGCCTTGACTGCCGCGCCCGCCGTTGCCGCGCCGCTCAACCGGTCGAGCGCAGCCCAGTTGGCCGCCAGAGCCGGGGCGTCGATCGCCAGCCGCAGCGCCGGCGGCGGGACGGGAACTGCGGTGGCGGCTGGGGCGAACACGGACAACGTTTGGTCGTTTCCTTCGGATTGGAACACGGAAAAGCCGATCTGCTCAGGCTGGTTCGTCTTGCGGAAGACCACCCTTGAGGCCCCAGATGCATACGATCAAGGCCATGAGGACAACGCACCAGGTATACCACAGGCCACCATAGGGGTTGCCGGTCTTGGCGATGATCAGCGTCGAAATGAACGGCAGGAAACCGCCGAAATAGCCAGTGCCGATGTGATAGGGGATCGACAGCGACGAATAGCGGATGCGGGGCGGGAACATCTCGCTGAGCAGTGCGGCGACGGGGCCATAGGTAGCGCCCGAAAGGACCATCAGCCCGAGCAGGACCAGCACGACCAGCGCCGCGCGGCCCGGCGACGGATTGATGCGTTCCAGCTTGTATCCGGCCTTGGCCAGAAGCGCTTCCAGGGCCTTGCCCCGGGCCTGCTTGTCGGCCCAGGGATAGCCGTCGAGCGGCAGTCGCGCGGCGCCGGCGTGCAGGCTGAGCGCGGGTGCATTTTCAAGCCGATAGGACACGCCCGTGGCGGTAAGGTCTGACAAGAGCTTGGCGCAAGGGCTGGCCTGATCGGCGGCAAAGGCATCGAAGCGGCAGTCCGGCCCGGCGACGACCACAGGCAGTTCGCGCGCCTGGCGGGCAAGGTGCGGATTGGCGAAGGCGCCCATGGCCCAATAGAGCGGAAAGAGCAGTACCAGCGTACCGATATAGCCCCAGACGATCGGCGCCTTGCGGCCGATCTTGTCGGAAAGATGCCCGAAGAGCAGGAACATGCCCAGGCCCAGCAGCGCACCCAGGCCGATGATCACTTCGGCGGCGATATCGTCCATCCGCATCGCGGTCTTGAGGAAATTGAGGCTGCTGAACATGGCAGTGTACCAGATCACCGTCAGCCCCGCGGCAATGCCGAACAGCGCGACGAACAGGCGCTTGCGGTTGCCGGGCGCGGTGAACGCTTCGACCAGCGGATTGCCGGCGAGCTCGTTTTCGGCCTTCATCGCCTGAAATACCGGGCTTTCCGAAAGCTTGAAACGCATCCACAGCGAAATTCCCAGCAACACGAGGCTCAGCACGAACGGCACGCGCCAGCCCCATGCCGCCCACAGCTCTGGCCCGAAAGCCGCCTTGCAGGCCAGCACCACGACGAGGCTGAGAATGAAGCCGCCGACGACCCCGGCCTGGATGAAACTGGTATAGAAACCGCGCCGCGCGGGGGAGCAGTGTTCGGCTACATAAACGGCGGCGCCGCCATATTCGCCGCCCAGCGCCAGACCCTGCGCCACGCGCAGCAGAATGACGATCGTGGGGGCGAGATAGCCGATGCTCGCGGCGGACGGCACCAGACCGACACCCGCCGTTGCCACGCCCATCAACGCGACCGTGGCCAGGAACGTGTACTTGCGCCCTAGCCTGTCACCCAGAAAGCCGAACAGCACCGCGCCCAGCGGCCGAAAGCCAAAGCCCACGGCGAAAACCAGCCAGAACAGCAGCAGTTCTAGCGTCGCGTTCCCGGTCGGGAAGAACACTTTGGACAGGATTGTCCCCAATGTGCCGTAGATGAAGAAATCGTACCATTCGAACACTGTGCCTGCGCAACTGGCGGCGATGACCAGGCGGATATCGGCCGGGTTCGGCTCTGTCGTGGTGGTGTCCATGGCGCGAAACGTTCCCCCGGATGCTTTATGGGGTTAGCCTTAGCCTGCCTTCGCAGGCTCCGCCAGCGCCACCAGCGCGGCATCCCATGCAAGCATGATCGCCCCATGGCGGGCAGGATAGCTTCTGGCCGCGCGCAGCAGGCCGATGCCCGGCCATTCGGGCTCGTCCCCCTCGCCCGCCAGCCAGGCGGCCATGGCGGCCCGCGCGGCGACAAGATCGGCGCGATCGCGCCCCGTTGCCGCGGTCGCGAAAACCTGGGCGGCGGCCTGGCCCACGGCACAGGCGCTGGGCCGCAGGCCCAAGCGCACGATCCGTCCATGATCATCGAGGGAAAGCCCGAGACGCAACGTGCTGCCGCAGGCGCGCGAGCGCGCCTCTCCCACGAAAGGCAGGCTTTCGTCCCACGGCCATTGGGCCAGGGCGACGGCGGCTGCCAGCACTTCGGGCGTGTAGAGTACGGCGGCGGACACGATCAGTCCGCCGTGGCAGCGCGCTTGTGGTGCCCGGTCCGTTTGCGGGTGGTGGACGACTTCGACGCGGCGGGCGCATCGGTTGCGTCGGCATCGGCGGCATCTGCGGCCTCGTCCCGGCGCTTGGCGATCATCGCGACCAGTTCCTCGCTTGCGGCATTGAGGAAAGGATAGGTGCGCGCCTCGGTGATCCAGTCGGGGCGGCCCTTCACACCCCAGACCACGTCATAGACGAAGACCACGAGCGAGAAGCCCAGCACCATCAGTACCGCGCCTTTGACCGCGCCGAAGCCGAAGCCGAGCAGGCGGTCAATCGGCCCAAGCACCGAGTCGCGGCTGGCCGCGCCCAGCCGGCGCGCCAGAAGCCGCGTCAGCGCCCAAGGCACGATCATCAGCAGGGCATAGGCCAGAACCCCGGCGCCGGTATCGGTCTTGAGGTAGGGCTTGATCACCTCGGTCAAAGGTTCAAGGCCATAATGCACGGCGGCAAGCACGATGCACCAGGCTGCGAGCGAGAGCACTTCCTCCACGAAACCGCGAAAGAAACCGCCGATCGCGCCGACCGCGACGACCAGGAAGACAACGTAATCGAAGCCGGTCATGATCTGGGCAATTAGGCCCCGCTCATCACCCGGTCAACGAGATTTGGGAGCAGGCGAACCGGCGCATAGCGTAGCCCGTCCACCTTTTCAGCCGCCCCGTCGGGGCCGTGGACGTGACGAAAGCCAAGCTTTGCCGCCTCGCGCAGGCGCAAGCCGGCATGGGCGACGGGGCGCACCTCGCCTGCTAGCGAAACTTCCCCGAACCATGCGGTGGCCGCGGCCAGCGGCCGGTCTGCCAGGGCGGAAACCAGTGCGGCGGCGACGGCAAGATCGGCCGCCGGATCGGTCAGCCGATAACCGCCGGCCACGTTGAGATAGACTTCGGCAGAAGAAAAACTGAGGCCGCAGCGCGCCTCGAGCACGGCGAGCAGCATGGCCAGACGCCCGGAGTCCCAACCGACCACGGCGCGGCGCGGGGTGGCGCCGCTGGCCAGCCGCACGGTGAGCGCCTGGATTTCCACCAGCACCGGCCGTGTGCCTTCCAGGGCGGGAAAGACGGCACTGCCTGCCACCTGCTCTTCCCGGCCGGAAAGAAACAGCAGCGACGGATTGCCCACTTCCTCAAGCCCTGCACCGGCCATCGCGAACACGCCGATCTCGTCAACGGCGCCGAAGCGGTTCTTGATAGCGCGCAGGATGCGATACTGATGGCTGCGCTCGCCCTCGAAGCTCATCACCACGTCGACCATGTGTTCGAGCACGCGCGGCCCGGCGATCGCGCCGTCCTTGGTGACATGGCCGACCAGAACGAGCGCGACGCCGCTTTCCTTGGCATAGCGGATCAGTTCGAAAGCGCAGCCACGCACCTGGCTCACTGTGCCGGGCGCGCCTTCGATCTGGTCGGAATGCATCGTCTGGATCGAATCGATCACCAGCAGCGCCGGCGCTTCCATGCCGCCCAGCGTGGTGAGAATGTCACGCACCGACGTGGTGGAGGCCAGGCGGATCGGCGCCGCGCCGAGCCCCAGCCGATCGGCCCGCAAGCGGATCTGGTCCGACGCTTCTTCGCCGCTGATATAGACGACACCACCGCCGGCCTTGGCAATGCTGGCCGCGGTCTGCAACAGCAGCGTGGATTTGCCGATCCCGGGATCGCCACCCATCAGAATGGCCGAGCCGGGAACCAGGCCCCCGCCCAGCGCACGATCAAATTCGGCAAGCCCGGTCCTGCGCCGTTGCGGCAGGGCAACGGGCGCGTCGAGCGAAACGAACGGCACCGCGCGGCCGCCGCTGGAAAGATCGTGCCTGGCGGAAAAAACCGTTTGCGGCGCTTCTTCGGCCAGAGTGTTCCATTCCGCGCAATCGGGGCATTGCCCCTGCCAACGCGAAGAGACGCTGCCACAGGCCTGGCAGACATAGCGGCGTTTGGGCTTGACCATGGCTCGCGCTAACGCGAACAGAGCGGGAACGCAAGCGCGTTTGCCGCCATTGCGACCTTACCGGCGCGGCGCCTCGCGGCCTTTGAGCAAGCGCAGCCGCCGCCATGCGGCCACGGTGATGCCCAACCCGCGGCCGGCAACGATGCCCGACAAGCTGCCTCGTATTGCCGCTTCCACCAGGCGCAGCGCCGGGAGCCGGGCCGCGGCTGGATCGGCCGCGTCGAATACCGCCATGCCATAGCGCAGGCAGAAGATCACGATCACCAGCCAGAAGATCATCCAGCTGCCGCGCAGATGCAGCCACACCGGCGGCCCGGCCTCCACATCTTTCAGCAAGGCATGGCCCAGCCGGACGCCCAGCATTGCGCCCGAGAGGAGCGTTGCGGCCCAGACGGCACATTCCATTGCCGAAGCGCGCGTTGCCAGCAATGCGGCCAGCCCTAGCGCCACGATCAGGCCGGGCAGCACGAGCGGCCCGTAGATACGGCTGCGGCGCGGGCGCGTGGCCTGCCAGGCGCGCAGCAGCACCAGCGCGAGGATGAACCAGACGTAGACCGGCGTGTGCGAAACGATCGCCATCGCGCTGTATGACATGACTTTGCATCTCCGCATTTCGGCACGACAAGAACGGCCGATCGGCTATCTGGAAAGGGCAGTCGGCGCTAACGGAGATTCGGCAAACGTGTTGAGGCGTTCGTGAAATGGCGTGATGCACAACCGGCGCTTCGCCAAGGGTACCGGATGGTGATAGCGCCGCCTTTCCTGGCGCTTGTCGTGCTGGTTACGCTCGTCGCGAGCCTGACGGCCGCCTCGGGCCAGAGCGATGCGGCGCTTGTGGCCGGTTTTGCCCAGCATCTGGTCCGTAACCTTGCCAGCGCGGCGGTCGGAACGATGACGATCGTGGTGGGTGCGCGCGCCATTCCGGCCAAACTGGGCCCGGCCAGGCTGGGGTTGCTTCCCCGCCTGGCGCTGGCCGGCACTATCGCCGCGCCACTGGTTCATGCGACGATTGCCGCCTGCACGGCCCTGGCTGCCGGGGCCTGGCCAGGCTGGGCTTTTGCCCCATGGCCCTTGGCCCGTGATGCGATCATCGTCATCGCGGTTGCCATGGTGGTCGGCCTGTTTCGCGCCGACCGTGATCGCCGCGCTGGGGACCGTTCGGGGCAGAATGGTTCGGCCTCTGAGCCCATGACAGACACGTCAGAGCCGGCTCTGCTGCGCCGGCTGCCACCCGGCCTGGGGACGGATCTGGTACGGGTCAGCGCCTGCGACCATTACGTGGAAGTGCAGACCCGACAGGGCAAGGCTCTGCTCTTGCTGCGCCTGGCCGACGCAGTGAAGGAACTTGGATGCATACCGGGGATGCAAGTGCATCGGTCACATTGGGTGGCGCGAGCGGCCATGGCCGCCGTGGTGATGGAGCAGCGGCGCGCCCTGCTGGTGATGACCGATGGCGCGCGCTTGCCGATCAGCCGGACCCGCGTGACTGCGGTGCGAGCCCTGTTGCAGGACGCGGCGCCTATTCGCTGAACGTGGAGCGTTGCGCGGCTTCCACTTCCTCGAGATAGCGGCGGCGGGCATGGCGTTCGGTGATCACCCCCAGGACCGTGCCCAGGCCGTCGACCACGGCAATCTCGTCGGCGGCATATTCATCGAACAGGGCCAGAATGGCCTTGATGTCGGACGCGGGTGAAAGCGTCACCTCGGCAAGCCCGGCCAGGGCATGGAGCCGCGTTTCGGGCGCGAGGTCGGGACGATAGGCGGCTGACGTTGCCATGATGCCGCGATAGTGGCCATGGTCATCAACCAGAATGGCCTTGCTTCCTGCGCCAAGCGGCATGCGCAGGCGGAACTCGGCGACGGTCAGGTCTTCGGGCATGGCCACCCAATCGCGCCGCATGATGCGCCCGGCCGAAAGATTGAGCATCCAGCCGATATCGCGCGGGCCGCGAATGTTGCTGCCGCGCACATGCAGACGCCAGGTGGAGAACGAATAGCCGAACACTTCGCGCGTAAGCGTGCCGGATATCAGCGCGGCCGTGAGCACTACGCCCATCAACGCGAAATCGTGCGTGATTTCCAGCATCAGCATGGCCAATGTCATCGGCCCGCCGACGATCGACACGCTGAGCGCGGCCATGCCGACCAGCGCGGCGTCGGTAGGATCGATGTCCAGCCCCGGCATCAGCTGACGCGCCACGATCGAGAACACCTGGCCCACTACCGAACCCAGGAACAGCGAGGCGAAAAACAGGCCGCCGCGAAACCCGGTGGACAACGCCACGACGCAGGCGGCGATCTTCGCCAGCAGCACGATGCCCAGGAAATCGAGACCCGGCCGCAAGGCCAGGTTGAGATGCAAGGCCCCGTGGCCGGCGGAAAGCGATTGCGGCGTCACAAGCGCAAGAGGGATCAGCAGAAAGCCGCCGAGCACGGGGCGCCAGCGGGCAAGCCACCTGAATTTTGCCAGAACGAGCTCCGCCGCGGTGACCAGCCGCATCACGACGATGCCCACGACCGCTGCCGCCAGGCCCAGGACGCCGAAGGCCAGGTACTGTTCGAAGGTCAGCGTGCGACCCGCGGCCGTGGTGGCAATGAGCCAGGGCTCGCTGCCCATCAGGCGCGACATGCCCGCCGCAGCGAGCGCCGCCGCGATGACCGGCGCCACCGCCCCGGGCACGAACGACCCGATCACGATTTCGAACGCATAGAATGCACCGGCGAGCGGCGCATTGAACGCGGCGCCCACCGCCGCACCGGCTCCTGCCCCTACGAGCGTGCGCAGATCGTTGCGGCGCAGCTTCATCGCCTGGCCCAGGATCGAAGCCATTCCTCCGCCCATCTGGGCATAGGCGGCCTCGAGCCCGACCGAGGCGCCGACCCCGTTGGAGAGGACCGTCTGCCCGGCAATGATCAGATTGTCGGTCGGAGGAATGCGGCCGCCATGCAGGGCGTTGGCCTCGACCACGTCGATCAGCGGACGATTGCGGCGGCGCAGCCAGCGTGCCCATAGCGCAAGTGCCAGCCCGCCCGACGGCAGCGCCAGCAACCGCCAAGGGTGGCGGATTTCCGCCAGCGCGCTCAGCCGGTTGCCTTCCAGGCCGTAGAACACCTGCTGCAAGGCGTGGGCCAGGAAACCGAGCAGGTTGGTCGAAAGCCCGGCCAGCACGCCTGCCAGTGCCGCCAGCGCAATGAACGCTGCCTCACGCTCGCGCAGCAGGCGGCGAAAGCGCACCATGGCCTTGATCGCGAACACCGTCAGCATGTGGGACAGACCGCGGCGCGAAGGAGAAGAGCTGGAATGGGGCATCGTTCAACCCGCGATCGAAGCCAGCATGGCGAAGTCAGCACGGCGAAACCAGCACGACGAAACCAGCACGGCGCGGCGGTGAAAATGGTGCCCCTGGCCCGACTCGAACGGGCACGTCTTTCGACAACCGATTTTGAGTCGGTCGCGTCTACCATTCCACCACAGGGGCACTGCGGTTTGCCGGGGCGCTTTAGCCGCCCCGGCAGAAAGGTTCAACCGGCGATTGCCGGCCCGGTCAGCCTTTGATAGCCGTGGCCACCAGCTTGTGAAGCTTGGAATGCAGGGCATCGTTGGCGGCCAGCACGGTTGCGTCGCAGATCGGCTGCGAACGCCCGCGATAGTCGGACACGAAGCCCCCGGCTTCGCGCACCAGCAGGCAACCGGCGGCCGTGTCCCACGATTTGAGATTGCTTTCCCAGAAGCCGTCATAGCGGCCCGCCGCCACCCAGGCGAGATCGAGCGCGGCCGAGCCGAAGCGGCGAATGCCGGCAACGCGTGGCCCGATCTCGTCATAGATGCGCGTCCATTCGCCCTTGTCGCCATAGCCGAGAAAGGGAATGCCCGTGGCGATGACCGCCTCGTCGAGGCTGCGCCGCGCGGATACCCGCAGGCGCCGGTCCTGAAGCCAGGCGCCCCGGGTTTTTTCGGCCCAGAAGCTTTCGTCGGTCATCGGTTGATAGACGATGCCGGCGATGACGTCGCCCCAGCCCGAACTGTCGAGCGCGGGCTCCTGCACCGCGATGGAAATCGCGAAATGTGGAATGCCATGCAGGAAATTGGTGGTGCCATCGAGCGGATCGATGATCCAGCGTGGCTTGGCGGGATCGCCTTCGACCACGCCTTCCTCTTCCATCACGAAGCCCCAATCGGGCCGGGCGGCGCGCAATTCTTCGAAAATCGTGCGCTCCGAGGCCTTGTCGGCCTTGGAGACGAAATCGGCCGGTCCCTTGCGGCTGACCTGAAGGTGTTCCACTTCGCCGAAATCCCGGCGCAGGCGCGTGCCAGCCTTGCGGGCGGCACGTTCCATGACCCGGACGAGACCGGAAATCGCCATGGGATCAGCCCGCCTTGCCGACGTAGGAGCGTTCGTAAACGTCCACGACGATGCGCGTGCCGCTTTCGATATGCGGCGGCACCAGGATGCGCACGCCATTGTCGAGCACGGCGGGCTTGTAGGACGACGAAGCGGTCTGGCCTTTGACCACGGCGTCGGCTTCGACGATCGTGGCTTCGACGGTTTCGGGCAATTCCACCGAGATCGGGCGTTCGTCGTACATTTCGAGCAGGACGGTCATGCCGTCCTGCAGGAAGGCGGCGGCATCGCCGAGAAGATCCCGCGGCAGGGTGATCTGATCATAGGTTTCGACATCCATGAACACCAGATCCTCGCCTTCGGCATAAAGGAACTGAAAATCCTTGGTATCGAGGCGCACGCGCTCGACCGTATCGGCGCTGCGAAAGCGGACGTTGGTCTTGCGGCCGTCGATCAGGTTCTTCATTTCGACCTGCATGAACGCGCCGCCCTTGCCGGGCTGGGTATGCTGGGTCTTGGCGACCTTCCAGATGCCGTTTTCGTATTCCAGGATATTGCCCGGACGAATGTCCACGCCGCTGATCTTCATGATGGAAAGAGCCCTGACCGCTGTAGGAAAGGCCGCGCCTTAGCCGAGGCGGCCGATTGCTTCAAGCCGCTGTTGCATGCTAGGCGATTGCCATGCGCGCGTTCCCCATCCTTCTGGCGGGCCTTTCCCTGACGTTGACGGCATCCGCGGCGCGGGCCGTGCCCGGGGGCGATCTAGCGACCCTGCACAATGGCATGTGGACCTGCGAATACCCGGGTAATGCCGCGGCAGAGCCCCGGCCGGCGCCTGGCCAGGGCTTTCGCATCATGCCGGATTCCAGCTATCGCACGCTCGACGACACGGGCGGCGGCACCTATCTGCTGCTGGGCAATGCCATGGGGTTTACCTCCGGCCCGCTGAACGGCCGCCGTTACGAAGCGCAAGGGGCGAACACGGTTCTGGAACGCGATGCCCGCGGTTCGCGCACCGGCCTGCGCTGCACCCGCAAGGGCGCGGTGCGCGGCGGTTCTGCCGACGTGCCGCAGGCCGACGCTGACGACGCGAACTGACGGGACCTCACGGCCAGGACGCGCTAGGCCCTGGCGCCGCGCGCCATGCGGGCATAGGCGAAAGCGACCAGCGCGCCGAACAGCGCCAGGCCCATGGGCATGGCCCAGGGGTTGCCCGCGATCACGGCCATGACGTCGGCCTTGCCGCTGCCGGCCACCATCGCGGCAAAAGCGATGTTGAACAGCCCGTCACCCACGATCAGACCCGTCGCGGTCAGCACGCCCATGCGCTCTGCCAAGGCCGGGTCGCGCTGGCGCAGGGCCCAGCGGTTGTAGAGATGCCCCAGCACCGCTCCGGCCACCACCGGCAGCGTGGTGGGCATCGGCAGATACATGCCCATGCCCACGGCAAGCGGCGGCAGCGCCCCCTTGCCAGTGGCGCGCAGCGCTTCGTCCAGGGCGATGGCGCCCACGCCGATCGCAGCGCCCAGGGCGATGAGGTTCCAGTCCAGCCCCTGGCCCAGCACGCCCTGGATGATCGCGGAGATCAACGCGGCCTGCGGCGCGGCCAATGCATCGGGGCTAGCGCCCGGTGCCCCGGCAAAGCCGAATGTACCGTTAAGCAGTGTCAGGATCGGCGGGATTACCATGGCCCCGAACAGCACGCCCAGCACCAGCGCCACCTGCTGCCGCCACGGCGTGGCGCCGACGAGCTCGCCGGTTTTGAGATCCTGAAGATTGTCGTTTGAAATGGTCGCCACGCCAAAGACCAGCGCGGTCACGAACAGGGCGAAGGCCACCAGCGCCTTGCCCGCCGCGGGATCGGTCACGTGGCCGAACAGCGCGAGCAGGACAAGCGCAATGCCCAGCGCGGCAAGAATGCCCACGCCCGAAATCGGGCTGTTCGATGCGCCGATCAACCCGGCCATATAGCCGCAGACCGAGGCAATGAAGACACCTGCCACCAGAACATAGACCACCGCCGCCGCCAGCGTGGTGCCAAGATGGGCCGCGATCGGGCTACCGGCGGCAAAATCAGCCAGGAGCAAGGCGATCGGCACCATCAGGACCAGAATGGCGCCACCCACGAACCCGATGGGCAGGTCGCGCTCGGTCAGTGCCAATCCGGCATAGCCATCGGCCGCGCGGGCGCGGCTGGCGGCAAGCGCGCCGGCAATACCGCGCATGATCGGCCCGATGACGCGCAGCAAAGTCCAGATCGCGGCGACACCGATCGTGCCCGCACCGATGAAGCGGATCCTGCTGCGGAACACCGCGGAAACGAAATCGGCAAGATCGGTGCCCGCGGGCGGGCCACCGGCGGTGTAGATCGGCAGCAGCACGCCGAAACCGATGATCACGCCGACCAGGATCGCCAGACCCACGGCCAGGCCGACAAGATGGCCGACGCCGACCAAGGCCAGTGAAAGACCGCCACCCGCCATGGTGGCCCCGCCGGCAAAGCGGAAAACGCCGCCGGCCTCTTCGGCCACAAGCCCCAGCTTGGCCAGCAGCGGATAAGCGACGGAAAGCCCCGTGCCCGTGGCAACGGCGGCAAGGCCGCGCCGGTTCTCTTCCTTTCCACCCTCGCCCGCGCCAACTTTCAGCACTTCGGCAGCAGCGACGCCTTCGGGATAAGGCAAGCCCGATCCGGTCACCAGCGCGCGGCGCAGCGGCACGGAATACATCACGCCCAGCACCCCGCCGATGGCGATGACCGCCACCGATTGCCAATAGGGAAACCCGCTCCACCACCCGACCATGACGAGGCCGGGCAGAACGAAGACGATGGCCGAAAGCGTGCCGGCCGAACTCGCGATGGTTTGGACGATGTTGTTTTCCTGAATGGTCGATCCCGGCAGCATGCGCAGGATCGCCATGGAAATCACCGCCGCGGGGATGGACGTGGCAAAGGTCAAGCCGATGCGCAGCCCCAGATAGACGTTCGCCGCGGTAAAGATCACGGTCAGGGCCGCGCCCAGTGCCACGCCGCGTATTGTCAGTTCCCTGGTCGTCAGTTCCCTGGGGCTCAACCCGTCTGCCACGATCCGTTCATCCTTCCGCTGTTCGCGGGCGGGTTTGGCACGGGCAGACGGCGAAGGAAAGATCAGGCAACGAATTCGACGCGGGTCTCCTGGCCGACCATCTGCGCCAGGCGCGCGGCATTCCAGTTGGTCAACCGCACGCAGCCATGGCTTTCGCTTTTGCCGATGGCCTCTGGCTCGGGCGTACCGTGGATGCCGTAATGCGGTTTGGACAGGTCGATCCACACAACCCCCACCGGGCTGTTGGGGCCGGGTGGCAGCAGCACTTTAGGCTTGGCATCCGAAACGTCCCAGAACAACTTGGGATTGTAGTGAAAATCGGGATTGCGGTCGATGCCGAGGATTTTCCATTTGCCCAGCGGCAGCGGGTCGCGCTGCGATCCGGTGGTGACGGTGAACAGCGCGACGAGCTTGTCCTGCTTGTCATAGACCGAAAGCGTGCCCGCCTCGCGGCTGACGACGACGCGGGCGGCCTGTGGTTGATCGGTACCGACGCCAAGGTCTGCCAGGGTCTGCCGCCAGGTGGCGTCGGATGCCGCTGTCGGATCGATCGCGTCGGCGCCGACGTTGGGCACCCGCAGCTTTGCCCCGGCGGCAAAAGGCGGCGCGCCGGGGTTGAGCGCGTGAAGCACCGCCGGGGTGGTGTGAAACCGTTCGGCCAGCTTTTCATCGAGCGAGGCATAGCCGAGCGCGGGCAGCCTGGCCTGTGCCGCGGGATCGCGCGGCAACGGGGCAAAAGGCCCGGCGGCAAAGCTGGCGGGAACGGTCACCACGCGGGTGGCGGGGATGTTGCTGTGGCGTGCCAGGATCGCGCGCGTGGCATCATCGACCGCGCCTGTCGGCGAAAGATCGTGGGCCTGCTGAAAGGCGCGCAGGGCGTTGCGCGTTGCTTCGTTAAGCGCGCCGTCGATCACGCCCGGCGCAAAGCCCGCGCGCTCAAGCACGACCTGCATCTGCATTTCCGGGCGCGGGCGATCGTCGTGCATGCTGGCAGCCTCGCCCGGGCCGGAATCGGCAGAAGCCATGCTGTCAGCACCGGGCAGTGCGGACGTGGCGCTCGGAGTGGCGGAATTTCCCGCATCGGGTGCGGACGGGCTGCAGGCGGACGTGGCAAGGGCGAATGCGGCCAGGGCAACGGCTGTGACAGGGGCAAGCCGGCAATTGCAGATCATCGCATCTCCGTGGGGCAGGTCTGTTGTGGCAGACCGGTCCAAATTGCGCGGCGCTGCTGCGCAACAAACCCACGGCAATGCCCACGGTTCCCGCCCGTACGATCAGTCCTGGTCCACCCCTGCGCCGCGAGACGGCGCATCGGCGATGGCGTGCAGGAACGCGGCCACGGCGGCGGCTTCGTCAAGACCCTGGGCATTGGCCCAGATCGCCCCGCTCACCGCCAGGAAATCGGCCCCGGCGCTGACCAGAGGCGCGCAGTTTTCTGGCGTGATGCCGCCGATGGCGACACAGGGCAACTCAAACAAGGTGGACCACCAGGCGAGCAGATCGGGCTGCGCCTGGTGCTTGGTCTGCTTGGTGCCACTGGAATAGAACGCGCCGAAGGCCACATAGTCGGCCCCGGTGTCGCCTGCTTCCATCGCCAGATGGCGGCTATCGTGGCAAGTCACACCGATCTGCACGCCGCGGCCAAGGCGCTCGCGGGCATCGGCAAGGCTTTCATCGTCCTGTCCCAAGTGGAGCCCGTCGGCGCCAAGCCGCTTGGCGAGGCTGACCGAATCGTTGACGATGAACGCCACATCGCGCGTTGCGCAGATCTGCTGAAGCGGCGCGGCCAGCTTTGCCGCGGCATGTTCGTCGATATCCTTGACGCGAAACTGGAACGCCGCGACCGGCCCGGCATCGAGCGCACGGGCCAGGCGATCGGGAAAACGGCCGCCGACGTCGAGCGGCGAGATAAGATAGAGCTGGCTGGCAAGGTCGGTCATGGCGCAGCCCGTAACCGCTTCGCCGTTCCCCGTCCACTTCCGCGGCAACGGGCACAAGGCCCGACCGCCGCGGGCGGTCAGGCGGTGACCAGCTTCTGGGTCGACCCGGCGAAAATCTCGTCGATCGCCCCGCCAAGGGCGGCATCGAATTCCGCATCGCTCATCTGGTAGCGCAGGTCTTCCAGCAAGGCCCGGCTGAAGCTGGCGATGATGCCCTTGTTCCTGGCCAGTTCCACGCAGGCCTCGGGACGGGCATAACCGCCCGACAGCGCGACCACGCGCAGCACCTTGGGATGATCGACAAGCGCGTCGAACGTGCCCGGCACTTTGGGCAGCGAAAGCTTGAGCATCACCTGCGCGCCTTCGGGAAGCGCATCGAGCGCGGCAAGAATTTCATCGCGCAGGATCGTGTCACACGCCGCGCGAGTGGCGCTCTTGATATTCACTTCCGGTTCGATGATCGGCATCAGCCCGCCGGCCAGGATCTGCCGGCCCACGGCGAACTGCTGCTTGACCACGGCGGCAATGCCTTCGGGGTTGGCCGAGTTGATGACCGAGCGTTCCTTGGTGCCGAACACGCCCAGCGCTTTCGACCGGGCGACAAGGGCGTCGAGCCCGGGCATCGGCTTCATCAGCTGCACCCCGTCGGCTTCGTCTTCCAGGCCCTTGTCCACCTTGATGAAAGGGACGACGCCCTTGGCGATCAGCGCGGCGGGCACAGGTTGACCATCGACCGTGCCATCCATCGTGCGTTCGAACAGGATTGCGCCGATGACCTTGTCACCGTTGAAAACCGAGGAACGGATGATCCGGCAGCGCATCTCGTGGATCAGGCCGAACATTTCCTCTTCGCTGCCATAGGCGCTTTCCTCGACGCCATAGCCCTTGAGCGCCTTGGGGGTCGATCCGCCACTCTGGTCGAGCGCGGCGATGAAGCCCTGTCCGGCGGCCATCTTCTCGGTCATTTCAGCGTGGTTCATGATCGATCCTGTCGGTTTGGTGGGCTGCGCCGGGCGCGTTGCACCGCTGTGAGCGAATCCGGTTGTGCATACCTATGCAGAACACCGCCATAAACAGGCGCGCGCTGCACCGCAACACGCGCCTGCAAAAAAGTTGCAATCAACCCTGAAGCGCCGCAACGCCCGGCAGTTCCTTGCCTTCCATCCATTCCAGAAAGGCCCCGCCCGCCGTCGACACATAGGAGAAGTCTGCCGCGACGCCGGCATGGTTGAGCGCGGCGACGGTATCCCCGCCCCCTGCCACGGAAACCAGCGAGTTTTCCTTGGTCAGTGCCGCCGCCGTCTTGGCCAGCGCCACGGTGGCAGCGTCGAACGGGGCGATCTCGAACGCGCCGAGCGGCCCGTTCCATACCAGGGTTCGGCAGGTCTTGAGCACGTCGCCCAGGGCCTCGACGGCGGCCGGGCCGATATCGAGAATCATTTCCTCGGCGCCCACTTCGTGCACGTTGGCGGTGCGCAAGCTGGGTGGATTGGCGGCAAATTCCTTTGACAGGACAACGTCGTAAGGCAGATGGACCGTGCAACCCGCGCTGTCTGCGGCATCGAGGATCGCTTCGGCCGTGCCGGTCAGATCGTGTTCGCACAGCGATTTGCCCACGTTCACGCCGCGCGCGGCCAGAAACGTGTTGGCCATGCCTCCGCCAATGATCAGATGATCGACTTTGCTGACAAGGTGCTTCAGCACGTCGAGCTTGGTCGAAACCTTGGCCCCGCCGACCACGGCGGCCACCGGCTTGACCGGCTTGCCCAGCGCCCGTTCCAGCGCTTCGAGTTCGGCCTGCATGGCGCGCCCGGCATAGGCGGGCAGCACCTTGGCGAGCCCTTCGGTAGAGGCGTGGGCCCGATGCGCGGCGGAAAAGGCGTCGTTGACATAGGCCTGCCCCAGCCGGGCCATGGCGACGACCAGAGCGGGATCGTTCTTTTCCTCACCCTTGTGGAAACGGGTGTTTTCCAGAACGGCGATCGCGCCATCGGCCAGGGCCGCCACGGCGGCTTCCGCCTCTGCCCCGGCGCAATCGGCGATGAACACAACCGGACGGCCCAGCACGTGGCTGAGCGCCGGAACCACTTGCCTGAGCGAATTGGCCTCGCCACGCTCGCCCTTGGGCCGGCCGAAATGAGCCAGGATCAGCACTTTGGCGCCCTTGTCGGCCAGTTCCGTCAATGTCGGCACCGCGGCGCGCAGGCGGGTATCGTCGGTCACCTGCCCTTCAGCCATCGGCACGTTTAGATCCTCGCGCACCAGCACGGCCGTGCCGGCAATGTCACCCAGATCATCGAGAGTCTTGAAAGTCATGGCTTCATCTCCCTGTCCGACAAGGAAAAGGCCCGGTGCCAGCCAGCGTCCGCTCAGGAACGGAAGTGCCGGCGCCGGGCCATCATTCAGGCAATCAGATCAGCTTGCCCATCGCGCCGGCGGTATCGACCATGCGGTTGGAAAAACCCCATTCGTTGTCATACCACGACAGGACGCGCACCAGCTTGCCGTCGATCACCGCCGTTTCAAGGCTGTCGATCGTGGAAGAATGCGCGTCATGGTTATAGTCGATCGACACCAGCGGCTCTTCACTGAACGCCAGCACGCCCTTGAGCGGGCCATCGGCAGCGGCCTTGAGCAGCGCGTTGATTTCGTCCCTGGTCGTATCGCGCTTGGGCTGGAACGTCAGGTCCACCACCGAAACGTTGGGCGTGGGCACGCGGATGGCCGAACCGTCGAGCTTGCCCTTGAGTTCGGGCAGCACTTCACCCACCGCACGGGCGGCGCCGGTGGTGGTCGGGATCATGCTCATCGCCGCGGCACGCGAACGGCGCGGATCGGAATGGATCTGGTCCAGGATCTTCTGATCGTTGGTATAACTGTGCACGGTGGTCATCAGCCCGCGCTCGATGCCGACGGTATCGTTGAGCACTTTGGCAAAGGGTGCCAGGCAGTTGGTGGTGCACGACGCGTTCGACACGATCACGTGATCGGCGGTGAGCTTGTCATGGTTGACTCCGAACACGACGGTAAGGTCGACGTTCTTGGCCGGGGCCGAGATCAGCACACGCTTGGCGCCCGCTTCGATATGCTTCTGGCCACCTTCGCGATCGGTGAAGAAACCGGTACATTCAAGAGCGATGTCGATGCCCAGTTCCGCATGCGGCAGCTTGGCCGGGTCGCGCTCTGCCGTCACCTTGATGCGCTTGCCGTCGATCACGAGATCGTTGCCATCGACGTCCACGGTGCCGGGATAGGCCCCGTGCACGCTGTCGCGCTTGAACAGCAGGGCGTTGGCCTTGGCACTGGCCAGATCGTTGATGGCAACCAGTTCGAGGCCGCAGTCTGGCCGCTCGAGAATGGCGCGGGCCACGTTGCGGCCGATACGCCCGAAACCGTTGATTGCAACCTTGGTCGCCATGTTCTTACTCCCTCAGATTGGTAACTGAATTGGGTGAGGATGGATAAAGCGCGCGACGCCGGCCCTATCCAAGCCGCGCGAGGATCTGCGGCACGATCTTGGCCGCCGTGAGGCCGAAGTGATCGTAAAGCACCGGCGCCGATGCCGACGCGCCGAAAGTGTCGATGCCGATGGCAAGGCCATCGCCTACGTATTTCTGCCAGCCGAACGTCGTGCCGGCCTCGATCGAAACCTTGAGCGCATCGGCGGGAATGAGATCGGCCCTGTAAGCCGCATCCTGACGCTCGAACAATTCCCAGCTGGGCATCGACACGACATCCGCCCCGATGCCCTGTTCCTCAAGCGCTTTGGCCACGTCGACCGCGATCGACACTTCCGAACCGGTGGCCAGCAGCACCACTTTGCGCGGAGCGACGGCAGCCGCCAGGCGATAGGCCCCTTGCGCGCTGAGCATCGCGCCATCGTGACGCAGTTGCGGGAGATTCTGACGGGTAAGCGCCAGAACCGAGGGCGTATGCGGCGAAGACAGCGCCAGGTTCCAGCATTCGGCGGTTTCGACCGCATCGGCCGGCCGGAAGACCTGGAGATTGGGGATCATGCGCAGGCTCATCACCGTCTCGATCGGCTGGTGCGTCGGGCCGTCTTCACCCAGGCCGATGGAATCGTGCGTCAGCACATAGATCACCCGCGCGTGCTGCAGCGCCGAAAGGCGGATGGCATTGCGGCAATAATCCGCAAAGATCAGGAACGTGCCGCCATAGGGAATGATCCCGCCATGCAGGGCCATGCCGTTCATCGCCGCGGCCATGCCGAATTCGCGGATGCCGTAATAGACATAGCGGCCGGCGTAATCGGCCGGGCCGAACGGCGTGGTGGCCTTGGTCTTGGTGTTGTTGGACCCGGTGAGATCGGCCGAACCGCCGACCATTTCGGGGATCAGCGGAGTCAATACCTCGAGCGCGAGTTCCGACGCCTTGCGCGAGGCGATGTTCTGGCTCTTGCCCAGCCATTCACTGAACGCCCGGCCTGCCTCTTCGCCCGAAGGCAGCGCACCGGCCATGCGGCGCATCAGTTCTCCGCCCTGCGGATGGACCGCCAGCCGCGCTTCCCATTCGGCGCGCAGATCGCGGCCGGCATCGCCGGTGGCGCGCCAGTTGGTCAGAATGTCTTCGGGAATTTCGAACGGCGCGGCCGTCCAGCCCAGGAATTCGCGCGCGGCGGCGATTTCATCCTTGCCGAGCGGGGAGCCGTGCACGTTGTGCCCGCCCTGCTTGTTGGGCGCGCCTTTGCCAATCACCGTGCGGCACGAGATCAGCGAGGGGCGGTCATCGGCCATGGCCGCGGCAATAGCCCGCTCGATATCGCCGAAATCGTGGCCGTCGCAATCCTCGGTATGCCAGCCGCTGGCGCGATAGCGAGCCAGGATGTCTTCGCTGGTGGACAGCGAGGTATCGCCGTCGATCGTGATCTTGTTGTTGTCCCACAGCACTACGAGGCGCCCCAGACCAAGCGTGCCAGCCAGGCCGACAGCCTCGTGGTTCACACCCTCCATCAGGCAGCCGTCGCCCGCGATCACCCAGGTGCGATGATCGACCAGATCATCGCCAAACCGGGCATTCAGGTGGCGTTCGGCCATCGCCATGCCGACCGCCATGGCAAAGCCCTGGCCGAGCGGGCCGGTGGTGCATTCCACGCCGGGCAACAGAAAGTTTTCCGGATGGCCGGCGCAGGGGCTGTTCAGGCGCCGGAAATTGCGGATGTCGTCCATCGTCGGCTGCTGGTAACCGGAAAGGTGCAAAAGCGCGTATAGCAGCATCGAGCCATGCCCCGCCGAAAGCACGAAGCGATCGCGGTCCGCCCATTTGGGCGCGGCAGGATCAAACTTGAGAAAGCGCGACCACAACACCGTGGCGACATCGGCCATGCCCATCGGCATGCCGGGATGGCCGGATTCCGCTGCCTGGACTGCGTCCATCGCCAGCGCGCGGATCGCGTTGGCCATCGGTGCCAGCGCGGTCGGATCGCTTGTCATATTCGGGTTGGTCTCCTTACGCGCGCGTCCGGCCGGCGGACACGTCTGATTCGGGGAAATCGGGGCCTCTTTGGGTCTCCGGCCTGCCAGCGTCAAGCGTAGCGTCCGCCGCGCCCCGCGAATATGCCCTTGTCCTGCCATAAGCTACGCCAGCGGGACGCCGCGGTTCCGCGGTTCGGACCACCAGCACGCAAACCTGCCGCCGCCCTGGCCCGAGAGCCTTGCAGGGCGCCGCCAGTGTGATACCGGGGTGCGTTATGGCAACCCTGGACAGCAACGCGGCCGACGGCACGGCCGATCTGATCACCGCGATCGAACGGATCGAGCGGGCGCTGGCCCGGTTGGAGGAGATTGCAGCCGCGCGTGCAACGCAGGCCGAAAACGCGGCGCAGGCGGAACTCAGCGAGCTGAAATCGCGTCATCGCAAATTGCGCGAGCGGGTGACCCAGGAATTGCAGCAGCTCGACCTGCTGCTTTCCAGCCTCCCGCAATGACGCACAGGGCATGGCCCCAGGCACCAGGAAACCAAGCATGCAGATGACGAACGTTACTCTAGCCATTGGCGGACGCTCGCTCACCGTCTCGGTTGCCGCGGGCGAAGAGGGCCACGCCGAAATGCTGGGCCGGATGATCGACGATCGCGTGCGCCGCATCGGCAATATCGCCACCCAGAGCGAGGCGCGCATGCTGCTGTTCGCCGCGCTGATGCTGGCCGACGAACTGCACGAGGCCCATAGCCGCCCGGCGCCGCCTGCCGCCCCGCCCCCGGAAGCCGTGCCGATCATGCCGCCATCCGGGCCTTCGCCCGAACTTGCTGCGCGCATGGCAGGCCTGGCGGAGCGGATCGAAAAGCTAGCGCAAAAACTGGTCCCGCCCCTTGAGCGGGATGACACGAGTCCCTAGATTGCAAGAGACGGGTTCTGCCCGGCACGTGCCGCATGAAACATCCCTGAGGCTATAAGCAAATCCAAGGGGGCTGTCCCTACCTGGGCCCTGGCACAGGCATATGGTCCCCACCTGACGTTGAGGCGTCGGAGGATTTTCCCGGAGAACGACCCATGGTGGGCCCGTCACCCCCATTCCCGGAAGTGCGATCCCCCGGCGACGACACCCGGGCTGCGGCCAAGCAGGCGCTGCGCCGGGAACTGCGCGCGCGCCGCCGCGCCCATGTCGAAAGCCTGGACCCGCGCACGCGCGCCTTGCTGTTTCGCCGCCCGCCCGCTCCGCTCATGGACCTGATCCCGGCCGGTGCGGTAGTCGCCCTGTACAGCGCCAGCGCGTGGGAAGCCCCGGCGAGCGCTTATGCCGCGTTCTTCCACGAAGCCGGGCACCCCGTTGCGCTGCCGTGGTTTGCCGGGCCTGCGGCATCGATGCGCTTTCGTCAATGGCTGGTGCCACCGCTGGATACGGTGCTGGAACCCGATCCTTGGGGGGTTCTTCAGCCGGGCGCCGATGCCCCGGAACTGACGCCAGAGGTTCTGTTCGTGCCCCTGCTGGGATTTGCCCCCGATGGCGCGCGGCTGGGCCAGGGGGGCGGACATTACGATCGCTGGCTGGCGGCCCATCCCGCCGCCCTGCCCATCGGCCTTGCCTGGGACGCGCAATGCCTGGACGATCTGTCCCGCGAACCGCACGATCGCCCGCTGCGCGCGGTGGTAACGCCCACGCGGCTCTACGGTCCGTTCTGATGGAGCGGCGCCCCCACTTCAACCCGCCGCCGCCGCCCACCTGGCGCAAGCCGATCGGCATTCTGGCGCTGATCATTGCCCTGGCGATCTATGGCGGGGCGATCATGGGCCTGGGCGAATGGATCGGCCGCCTGCCGGTTCTGGCGCAAGTGCCGGTCTATCTGGTACTGGGCACGGTGTGGCTCTTGCCATTGCGCCGGTTTCTGATCTGGATGGAAACCGGCCACTGGGGCTGACGCGGCGCCATATTCAGCGCCACGACATGCAAAAAGGCCTTCCGAAGAAGGCCTTTTGAGACATTGACCAAGTGGCGCGAGTGACGGGGCTCGAACCCGCGACCTCCGGCGTGACAGGCCGGCACTCTAACCGACTGAGCTACACCCGCGCATGCTTGGGGTAAGCGCCTCTAAGACGCGGCGGTTATGCTGTCAATTGCCAATCTCCCGCTGGCGGGCCAGGCAAGAAAACCGCGGTCGAGCGGGTTTCCCTTGATAAACAATACCTTCCCCAAGGGTGGCGCGAGTGACGGGGCTCGAACCCGCGACCTCCGGCGTGACAGGCCGGCACTCTAACCGACTGAGCTACACCCGCGTTCCCCTTGGGGTGACGCGCCTCTATGCCGGGGAACGGCGGGTGTCAACAAACCGCCACGCAGAAATTTCGTGCGCCGTTGTGGATACCGGCAGAGCCGCACGAAACGGCGGCACCGTCAGACCGCGACCGGCGCCGCCAGGTGTCCCTGCGGATGATAACCGGCCACCTCGAAATCCTCGATCGCATAAGCGAACATCGATTCCGGGCGCCGGGCGATCATCAGCCGCGGATCGCCCGAGGGCACGCGCTGCAACTGCGCGGCGATCAGATCGGCATGGTTGAGATAGAGATGCGTATCCCCGCCCATCCAGACCAGTTCGCCCGGCTCGAGATCGCATTGCTGGGCCAGCATGTGCACGAACAGGGCCGCGCTCCACAAATTGAATGGCAGGCCCAGCACGACGTCGCAACTGCGTTGATAGAGCGCGCAGGACAAGCGGTTACCGGCCACGTGAAACTGATAGGTCTTGTGACAGGGCGGCAAGGCCATGGCATCGAGTTCGGCCACGTTCCAGCCTTCCACGATATGGCGACGGCCGCCGGGATTGCGGCGCAGGCCGTCGACAAGCTGGGCAACCTGGTTCACGCCCTGGGCACGGCGGCGATAGAGCCCGTCGGTGCCGGCCGGCTCGTAAACCGGCCAGTCCACCCATTGCTTGCCATAGACCGGGCCAAGATCGCCCCACTGCGCCGCAAAGGCGGCATCGGCGACGATGCGCGCGGAAAAATCGGCGCGGCTGATCGCGTGGCCGGTTTCGCGGCGATAGCGGTCGAGCGGCCAGTCGGTCCATATTTCGACGCCCTGCGCGCACAGGCTGCGGATATTGGTGTCGCCGGTCAGGAACCAGAGGAATTCCCGGGTGGCGGTTTTCCAGAAGATTCGTTTGGTCGAAAGCAGCGGCACCCGCCCTTCCGCCAGATCGAACCGCAATTGCGTGCCGAATATCGCCCGCGTGCCCACGCCGGTCCGGTCGGTCCGCTCGTCCCCCTGAGTCCAGATCCGGCGCATCAGGTCCAGGTATTGCCATTCGAAGTGATCGGTACGGGATTCGCCAGGCGCTGTCATGCCACCAGCCTTAACCGCCCGGCCGCCAAGATGCCATCGGCGATCCGAAGCCAGGGGAAATCGTGCCGAATGGAGTGCACCATCGATTTTTCATGAAGGGAGGCCATCTGCGGAGAAGTTTTCGAAAGAAGGCTTGCGCGGCCCCAAGCCCCCGCATATAGGGCGGCCCTGCCCAACGGGGATGGCCTAGGCCAACCCGCGCCGGTCGGGGAGTAGCTCAGCCTGGTAGAGCACTGTCTTCGGGAGGCAGGGGCCGGAGGTTCGAATCCTCTCTCCCCGACCATGCGGATTTCTGGACCGCCATTGGTTCCAGTGACGCGAAAGCCGGCCTTCGGGTCGGCTTTTTCATTTCAAGCAGCGGGATCCCGGATCACGTCAGGGAACGACGTGGTCGAGAGGCCCTGATCAGTCCAGCTTGGCGCGGATCTTGGCGATCAGCTTGGCGATGCGGTCGGCCGCCTCGGTGAATGTCTCGACATCGGCGCGGTTGCCGTTGCCGCGCGCTTCCTTGGCGGATTCGAGATAGCCTTCTAGGTCCACCTCGAGGGCGTCCACGATCATTTCGACTTCGTCCTCGCTCAGCGTGAGCTTGATGGTCTTGTCCAAGATCAATTCCTCCGGTCAGGCCGCCATTCCGTGGCAGTGCTTGTACTTCTGTCCCGAACCGCAGGGACACGGCGCGTTGCGGCTGATGCCCTGATCGGCATAGGGATTTTCGCCCCCTGCCGGTGCCATACGCTGCGCGCCGCCCAGCGCGCCGAGCATGGCCGCCGCGCCCGGCACCGGGGGCAGGGCATCGTTTTCGCCGGTGAACGGATCGATATGGCTGGTCAGGAAATCGGGCAGTTCGGGCAGCTGGAAATCCTGCACCGGCTGCATGCGGATTTCGCTGATCATCAGGATCCGCGTGACGTCTTCGCGGATCGCGTCGAGCATCTTTTCGAACAGCCCGAACGCTTCCTGCTTGTATTCGTTGATCGGCGTCTTTTGCGCATAGGCGCGCAGGAACACCACCTGGCGCAGGGCATCGAGCGTGGCAAGATGTTCCTTCCAGTGATGATCGAGCCGTTCGAGCAGGATCGACTTTTCCAGGTTCGCCCAGGCGGCACGATCGACAGTATCGAGCTTGGCCGCCATGTGCGCATCGGCCAGCGCGATCAGCCGCTCGCTGATGAGTTCGGCTTCCACCGCGTCTTCCTCGAGCCAATCGTCGAGCGGGGGGGCCAGGCCGAGCACATCGGCCACGCGTTCCTTGAGGCCCGCGACGTTCCATTGCTCGGGATAGGAGCCGGGCGGGCAGGCATCGCCGACCAGCGCGTTGATCGTATCGTGGCGCATGTCCACCACCACGTCGTCCACCGCTTCGGCGTCCATGATATCGGCGCGCTGTTCATAGATCACCTTGCGCTGATCGTTCATGACATCGTCGTATTCGACAACCTGCTTGCGGATATCATAATTGCGCGCTTCCACTTTCTTCTGCGCCGTCTCGATCGCTTTGGAAAGCCACTTGGAACCGATCGCCTCGCCATCGGCCAGGTTGGAATTCATCATTCGCGCAAAAAGCGTGTCCGGCCCGAAAATGCGCAACAGATCGTCTTCCAGGCACAAGTAGAACTTTGACAGCCCCGGATCGCCCTGGCGGCCGGAGCGGCCGCGCAGCTGGTTGTCGATGCGGCGGCTCTCGTGCCGTTCGGTACCGATCACGCAGAGGCCGCCGGCAGCCAGCACCTGCGCCTTTTCGGCCTCGATCTCGGCCGCCATGCGGGCGACCGCCGCGTCCCGCCCCGGCCCGGCAGGCAGATCACGCAGTTCGTCGTCGATGCGGAATTCCAGATTGCCGCCCAGCTTGATGTCGGTGCCGCGCCCAGCCATGTTGGTGGCGATCGTAACCGCGCCCAGCCGCCCGGCCTGGGCCACGATATGGGCTTCCATCTCGTGAAACCGGGCGTTGAGCACGGCGTGCTTGACGCCTTCGCGATTGAGGAATTCGCTCAGCAGTTCGGATTTTTCGATGGACACGGTGCCCACCAGCACGGGCTGGCCGATCTCGTTCTTTTCGCGGATCAGCCGGGCGATGGCGCCGAACTTGTCGGCGGTGTTCTTGTAGAACTCGTCCTCCTCGTCCACACGCCGCACCGGCACGTTGGTGGGAATGGTCACTACATTCATCTTGTAGATTTCGAAGAATTCGGTCGCTTCGGTCGCGGCTGTGCCCGTCATCCCCGCAAGCTTGGGATACATGCGGAAATAGTTCTGGAACGTGATCGAGGCCATGGTCTGGTTTTCGGGCTCGATATTCACGCCCTCTTTCGCCTCGACCGCCTGGTGCAGCCCGTTCGACCAGCGCCGGCCATCCATCATGCGGCCGGTAAATTCGTCGATGATGATGATCTTGTCGTCCTTGACGATATAGTCGATGTCACGCTTGAACATGACATTGGCTTTCAAGGCCTGGTCCAGGTGATGGACCACCATGGTGTTTTCCACATCGTAGAGATTGGAGCCGACGAGCAGGCCCGCAGCCTCCAGCGCGCGCTCCACCCATTCCACGCCATCTTCGGTGAGCGTGATGTTCTTGGTCTTTTCGTCCGCTTCGTAAAGCGCCGGATCGATCTGCTTCACCACCGCATCGACCGAAATGTAAAGGTCGCTCTTGTCGTCGGTGGGGCCGGAAATGATTAGTGGCGTGCGCGCCTCGTCGATCAGGATCGAGTCCACTTCATCGACAATGGCATAGCTGAACGGGCGCTGCACCATCTGCGCGCGTTCGTGCTTCATGTTGTCACGCAGGTAATCGAAGCCGAGCTCGTTGTTGGTGGCATAAGTGATATCGGCCTCGTAGGCCTGCCGCCGCTCGTATTCGTTGAGGTTGGGCACGATCACGCCGACGCTGAGGCCCAGGAAATTGTACAGCACGCCCATCGTTTCGGCATCGCGCCTGGCCAGGTAATCGTTGACGGTGACGACGTGGACACCCTTGCTTTCCAGCGCGTTGAGATAGACCGCCAGCGTCGCCACCAGAGTCTTGCCCTCGCCGGTACGCATTTCCGCAATCTCGCCACGGTGCAGCACGATCCCGCCGATCATCTGCACATCGAAGTGGCGCAGTCCCAGCGTCCGCACCGACGCCTCGCGCACGGTGGCGAAAGCTTCGGGCAGGAGATCGTCGAGCGCGGCGCCATTGGCCAGCGCTTCGCGGAACTTGACCGTCTGCGCGGCCAGTTGGGTATCGCTCATCGCCTGCATTTCGGGTTCGAACGCGGCGATTTTCTTCACCAGCTTGTCGAGCGACTTGACGTAACGATCGTTGGACGAGCCGAAAATGGACTTGGCGAGAGCGCCGAGCATGGCGGGTTTCCTATCGTGCGAAGGGGTATGGCAAGTGCCGGGCGCCATCAGCGCGCATTGGCCGGCAACGCGAAAATCGGGTGTTGGTGCCCGCAGCGGGGCAACAGCGCGGCCTATTCGCGGGCGCGATCGCCGCGGTACGTGGTGGGCCGGGCCAGAAACAGCGGCGCAAATGCGGTGGCAACGGACCGCTGCGCCGCATCGAACGCGGGCCGCGCGGCCTGCACGCGCGCGGCTTGCACGACGCAATGCGCGGCGGCCGGGGCCACCGCAAATCCGGCCTGTGCCGTGCCCGCAACCTCGGTACGCGTGGTGGCATTGGCCACTTCGGGCAGCGACAGGCCGCTGAGCAGGGCAAACAGGACAAGCAGGAAACGCATTGCGTGCCGAGATAGGGAACGCCTCGCCGCGCGTAAAGCGCAATCGGCGGTTTTCCAGACAATGCTCAAGGCAAATCCTCGACTTTCGTGGAGGTCGTCACTGTCACGCATTTGCCGACTGGCTTGCCGGCGGCATCCTTCGCCGGCCGCAGTGGTGTACCGTCGGCACAGGACGGCGGCCCTTCGCCCGGGCCAAGCGCCGTTCGTTTCCCGTCAGGAGCAATGGAAACGCAATCGGAAACGCGGCCATCGGCATTGACGACATAGGAGAAGATATAGCTGCCTGGGTCGGGCAGATCGTCAGTCTCTTTTTCGGGAATGCGCCAGCGCACCGAATTTCGATAGGTGCCGCTCTGCGGCTTGCCATCCTTGACGCCGGGCACGAAGCGAGCGCGGGCCAGAAGCAACTGACAGGTAACCTGATCGAGATCGGCCGAGCCGCTGCTGGCCATGATCTCGCAGCCTTTGACGCTGCCCTGCGCATCATAGCTGAGCAGAAAGCCGACCGTACCGGTCTCGTTGTTGCGCAAGGCCCGCGCCGGATAGTCGTTTGGCGTGACCCATTCCCCGGGATCGCCTGCCGGGCGACCATAAGTGCCGCTGGCGGGACTTGCCAGAACGGGGGCAGCCGCGGCCCAGGCCGCCATCCCGCCGAGCCAGGCCGCCCGACGCATCATACGCCGCATGCTTGTTCCACCCCTTGCCGCACCGCCGCTTGATGCCGTTCGCCGGCGCTGGCGTCAATGGCGCGGCAAGGTACGTTGGTCCCGCTCCGCAATGGACGCAGGCGTTCCAAATCGCTAGGGAACCGGGCCATGTCAGACGCCGTCTCCCCCCTCGCTTCGCCATTTCCGGCTTTACCCGCCATTGCCGGCGTGACTCCGCGCGTGGCGCGTGCCGGGTACAAGGACTGGGGCCGCTGCGATCTTACCTATGTGGAACTGTGCGAAGGCACCGCCGTGGCCGGCGTGTTCACGCGGAATGTCTGCTGTTCTTCCGAAGTGGAACTGGGGCGGCGGAACGTGGCGCAGGGTCGCGCACGGGCGCTGGTGGTCAATGCCGGCAATTCCAATGCCTTTACCGGGTATCGCGGACGCGAGGCCGTGGAAGCGATCATGGCCCAGGTCTCCGCCCATCTCGGCTGCGCGGCGGAACAGGTGTTCGTTTCGTCGACCGGGGTGATCGGCGTGCCGCTACCCAAGGACAAGGCCCGCAGCGGGATCGAAGCGGCGCTGCTGGCGACGCCATGCACCTGGGAAGAGGCGGCGAGAACGATCGGCACGACCGATACCTTTGCCAAAGGCGCCACTGCCACGGCCGTGGTCGGCGACCGGGAAGTGACGCTGGCAGCCATCATCAAGGGCTCGGGGATGATCGCGCCCGACATGGCAACAATGCTGGGCTATATCTTCACGGATGCGGCGGTGGCCCCGGCCTTTCTGCAGCAATGCCTTTCGGCGGCGAACCAGCGTACGTTCTCGTGCATCACCGTGGACAGCGATACCTCGACCAGCGACACGGTGCTGGCCTTTGCCACCGGCAAGGCCGGCAATGCCCAGCTGACCGACTATGACGACACCGGCGCGGAGGCCTTTGCCGCAGCACTGGAACAGGTCTGCCGCGAACTGGCCCACCTGGTGGTGAGGGATGGCGAAGGCGCGCAGAAATTCATCAGCGTGCGCGTTTCCGGCGCGGTTTCGGATGACAGCGCACGGCGCGTCGGGCTGGCCATCGCCAATTCGCCTCTGGTCAAGACCGCCATTGCCGGTGAAGATGCCAACTGGGGGCGCGTGGTCATGGCCGTGGGCAAAGCTGGCGAGCCAGCGGACCGCGACCGGTTGTCGATCGGGTTCGGCGGCGCATGGGCCGCGCGCGAAGGGCAGCCGCTTGCCGATTACGACGAAGCCCCCGTGGCCGCGCACCTCAAAAGTCGCGACATTTCCATCGAAGTGGATCTTGGCCTCGGCGACGGGCGCGCCACGGTGTGGACGTGCGACCTGACGCACGGCTATATCTCGATCAACGCCGACTATCGGAGCTGAGCCGCCATGCTGACCATCTGGGGGCGGATAAACTCGCACAATGTGAAAAAGGTCGTTTGGGGGGCGCACGAGTGCGGCGTGCCTTTCGAGCGCCGCGATATGGGCGGGCCGTTTGGCTATACGCCGGAATACCTGGCGAAAAACCCCAATCGCCTGGTGCCGATGATCGAGGACGGCACAGTGGCGGTATGGGAATCGAACGCGATTTTGCGCTATCTGTTTGCCGCCCGCGCGCCGCAGATGTGGGTGGCCGATCCGGCGGCACGCGCGCTGGGCGACCGGTGGATGGACTGGCAGTTTCTTTATGCCGACGCGCAGCGCGACGCCTTTCTGGGCTGCGTGCGCGGCGGCAAGGACGGCAGCGATCCCGTGGTCGCACAGTCCGCCGCGCGCTGTGCCGCGTTGATGGCCATGGTCGATGCCGAGCTGGCCGGCCGGCCGTTCCTTTCCGGCCAGGGCTTTGGCGTGGCTGACATTCCCATGGGCACTTATGCCCACACCTGGTTCAGCCTGCCTATCGAACGTCCGGCCCTGCCCCATGTGGAAGCCTGGATGGAACGCCTGCGGGCGCGCCCGGGTTTCCAGGCTATCGCGGCCGTGCCGTTCACGTGAACCGGTCGCCCGCATGAGCTGGTCGGCCGAGATCGACGCCGCCGTTGCCGCGCTGATCGTCCGCACGGCGCAGCAGGCGATCGTGCCGCGCTATCGCCAGCTGGCCGAAGCCGACGTGATTGCCAAGGCGGCCGATGACGTGGTGACAGTTGCCGATACCCATGCCGAACGCCTGCTGAGCGACGGGCTGGCCGCCATTCTGCCCGAGGCGGCGATCGTCGGCGAGGAGGCGGCCCATGCCGACACCGCCGTGCTCGACCGCCTGGGCAAGGGGCCGTGCTGGATCATCGACCCGCTTGACGGCACCAACAATTTCGCCGCGGGGCGCCCGCCGTTCGGCGTGCTGATCGCCCTGGCCATGCATGGCCGGTGCGTGGCCGGCTGGATCTACGATGTGCTTTCGGGCAGGATGTGCACCGCGCAGCAAGGGCGCGGCGCTTTCGTCAACGGCACGGCGGTGCAGGCGCAGGCGACCGGGCGCAACCCAGCCGTCGCGGCCATATCCACTGTCTTCATGGACCCGGCCCGGCGCGACGCCATGCGCCGGCACATCCTGCCGCATTACGACGTGGTCGACATTCCCCGCTGCGCAGCCGAACAGTATCCGCGCCTGATACTGGGCATGAATGACGTTTCGATTTTCGAGCGCACTTTGCCGTGGGATCATGCCGCCGGCGTGCTGTTCGTGAACGAAGCGGGCGGCAAGGCCGCCCGGCCCGACGGGCGCCCCTATCGCGTGGACCAGGTGGACGAGAAAGGCCTGATCGCGGCAAGCAGCCCGTTCCTGTTCGAGGCCATGGCGGCGCGACTGGCGATGCTTTGAACCGCCCCGACACCAGCCTGCAACCTGGCCCGCCTCCCCGCATGACGGGGAGGAACAAGGCGCCAGCTTACAGGACGCTTTCGAGCCAGCCCTTGAGTTGGCTCTTGGGGGCAGCGCCAAGCTTTTGCGCCACCGGCTTGCCATCCTTGAACAGGATCAGCAGCGGGATCGACTGCACGCCGAAATCGCTGGCGGTATTGGTGTTTTCCATGATGTCCACTTTGGCGATGGTCACCTTGTCGGCCAGTTCCTCGGCGATTTCCTCCAGCGCCGGGGCGATCATCTTGCACGGGCCGCACCAATCGGCCCAGAAATCCACCAGCACGGGCTTGTCGGACTGAAGGACTTCGGCAGAGAAGCTGGCGTCGGTGACGGCTTTGGTGGACATGAACGAAACTCCGTTGCTGGGTTGGCTGACTATCTAGGGTGTGCCCGGCGCTTGGCAACGGGCGCGGCTGAAAGGTTTGCTGCGTGTATCCCTTGCAAAGCTATGCCCACCTCGCGCCGCTATGACAACGCCGGCCGGTGCCGGGCCAGCACCTCGCCCGGAATGGCGATCAGGTGCGGCGCATGGGTATAGAGCAGGGCCGCTTCGACCGGGCGATCGGGGTGGATCGCGGCGAGCGCGGCGGCATAGGCGGCCATCTGGCGCAGATAGGCCTGCGGCACTTCGGCAAGGTCTGCCGGCGGGCGCCGCGCGGTCTTGAAATCCACGATCAATATCCGGTCGGGCGCGATCAGCAGGCGATCGATCGTGCCCGATACCACGCGCCCTTCCACCACAGCAGCGACGGGCACTTCCGCCAGCGAAGCCGGACCGAACACCGCTTGCCAGTCGGGATGATCGAGCACCGCGAGCGCGGCCCGCAGCATGTCGGCCCGGTCAGTTGCATCGAAATCCGCGCCTTGCCGTGCAAGCCAGGCCTGCGCAGCCGCTTCCCGTTCGGGCGGGCGGACGGCCGGCAGGCGCTCGATCAGCTTGTGGATCAAGGTGCCGCGCCGTGCCGCCTGCAAGGCGCCAGGGCCAGGGCGCGTGGGCGGATCGGGCGCGTCTTCCTCTCCCAGCGTCGATGGCGCGAGCGGCCGCGGAGGCCGCGGTTCCGCGCCGACCGGCGTGGTAAGCCAGGGCGGCAGCAGTGGCAGGTCCACCGTCTCGCCCTTTTGCGCCACTTGCAAGACGGGCGGACCCAGCGCGCCGATGTCGCACGCGCCATCCCAGACGGGATCATGCGTCCAGCCCCCGTTCCCGTCCGCGCCATCGTCTTGCCCGAACAGCGGCTGCAGGCGGGCATACCAGCTATCGACCGGCAGTTCCTTGCGCGCGGGTGGCCAGGCCCCGGCGATGAACAGGGCTTCCTCGGCACGCGTGAGCGCCACATAGAGCAGGCGCCAGTGCTCTGCCCGCTCCTCTTGCAGGACCCGCTCCTCGGCCGCGCGAACGCGTGCGGCTTTCTCTTCCTTGCGCAAAACCGGCAGCGGCACCACGCGCGGGCGCTGACCCGGCCCTTCTTCCGTCAGTTCCACGCCCCGCGCCATGGCGGCATCGGGATCGTCGGCCGCATCGGCAAGGATCACGATGGGCGCCTGAAGCCCCTTGGCGCCATGCACGGTCATCACCCGGACGAGATCGGCCGCCTGACCCGCTTCCCGCTTCAATTCGCCATCGCCGCTGTCGAACCAGCGGAGGAAGCCGACAAGGCTGGGCACCTGGCCCGTGGCATAGGCCATGGCCGCATTCAGCAACTCGTCGATGGGGTCGTTCGCCTCGCGCCCGAGCCGCGCCACCAGTCGGAAGCGGCCCGACCACGGCCCTACCAGCAGCCAGTGCAGCAACTGCGCCGGCGGCTCGAAATCGGCCCGGCGCAACAGTTCCAGCAACTGTTCCACCGTCTGCACCGTGGCGGGTTCGCGGCTGCGCACGAGATGAGCCCACAGCGTCACGCCCGGCGCGCGATAGGCCCGCGCCAGCAGATCGTCCTGGTTCCACCCGACCAGCGGCGAAACCAGCAAATTGGCCAGATTGAGATCGTCGAACGGCTGCGCGCAAAAGCGCAGCGCGGCGATAAGGTCCTTGACCGCCAGCGGCGCGCCCAGGCGCAGACGATCGACGCCTGCCACGGGTACGCCGCGCGCATGCAATCGCGCCACGATCAGCCCGGCCAGGTCCTTGCGCTTGCGCACCAGGATCATCACGTCGCCGGCGCGGGCATTGCGCGGCGTTCCCTTGTGCAACGGAAAGCCGATGTCGAGCCAATGCCGCACCTGGCGTGCCAGCCTGTCGGCCAGATCGCGATCGGGGCGCGACAGCCAGTTTTCGGCCCCCTCCTCCCCCGCGTCAGGCAAGTCCTCCCCCGCATCGGCGAGGCCGCCCACCGGCCGCCACAGCCGGACCAGGCCAGGGCGCATATCGCCCACATGCGGTTCCGGCGCTTCGGGCAGGCCAAACCGTTCCGGCCCGATCGCGGCAATGGCGCGATCCACGAACGCCAGGATGGGCATTGCCGTGCGATAGGATTGCCCCAGGCCCAGCGAAAGCAGCGCGCGTTCGGGGTCGGCCGTCACATCGGCCAGGCCCGCCAGTTCGCGGCGTACCCGCTCGCGCGCCCTGGCGAAGTTTTCCGGGCTGGTGCCCTGGAAGCGGAAAATCGCCTGTTTGTAGTCGCCCACCACGAACAGCGTGCGCGGATCGCGTTCGCGCTGGCCCTCGCCGGCAAAGAAATCCTGCACCAGACCATCGAGAACGATGCGCCATTGCGCCTCGTTGGTGTCCTGTGCTTCGTCGACCAGCACATGATCGAACCGGCGATCAAGCTTGTAGCGAATCCAGTCGGCTGTGGTGCGCTCGGTCAGCAGGGCGGCGGCGGCGCGGATCTGATCGTCGAAATCGATGAACCCTTCGCGGGCCTTGGCCGCTTCCCAGGCAAGCGCGAAACGCCGCCCCACGGTGAGCGCGGGATCGAGCAGCGCAGCGAGATTGACCAGCGCGATACGCTCGCGCACCGCGGCGATCCCGGCAATCACGCGGGCCTGGTAATCGCCATAGGCGGGCTCGTGCCTTTCGAGATTGCGGGTCGATTTCGCCTCGCCCTTGGCGGTTAGGAACTGCCTGGCAAAATCGTCCAGCCCGGCAAGGCGCGCTTCCGGCGCGGACGCCAGCCAATCGCCCATCACATTGGCCGCATCGGCGCCGCTGGCAGTGCCCCAGGCGGCATTGGCCGCCATGCAGCAGCGCACCGAAGCGATATCGAACGCTTCGTCGGCGCAAAGCGCGGCGATGCCGCTGCCGTCTTCATCGGCAGCAAGGCCCAGCATCTGGTTGACGCGCGGCCGCAGCGGCGGGCGCCAGGCGCCTGGTTCCTGCCACAGATCGATCAACCCGGCACAGCGCAGCAGGAAGCCGACGACCGCGCCCTGGTCCATGCGCAGCGCGAGCAGCGCCAGGGCATCGAGCAGGGTTTCATCGCCCGCTTCCTCGGCCTCGACCAGCATCTGCGCCAGCACTTCGCGCACCAGCAGGTCGCGGTCCCGGTCCTCCATGGCGCGGGTGCCGGGCAAGAGGCCGGATTCGACCGGAAAGGCGGACAGCAGCCACTGCGAAAAGGCGTGGATCGTTTCGATCCGCAGGCCGCCGCCCGGGCAATCGAGCACGGCGGCAAAGCGGCTGCGCGCCCGCTTCAGGATCTCGGGCCGGGCGTCAGCGCCGATGGCAGACAGTTCCTGGAACAACTCAACCTCGGGAAGCCGCACCCAGCGCGCCAGCACATCGTTGACGCGGGTGGCCATTTCCGCCGCGCCGGCCTTGGTAAACGTCAGGCACAGGATGTTTTCAGGCTCTACCCCGTCCTGCAGCAGAAGACGCAGCACGCGCGCGGACAGGACCTGCGTCTTGCCTGTGCCGGCCGATGCGCTGAGCCACACGGTGCGGTGCGGCGCCACGGCGCGGGCCTGATTGCCGGCCAGCGGATAGACCTGGCTCATGCTGCGCCAGAATTGCCGCGGAAATCGCGACCCTGCCATTCTTCCAACCGCATGAGCTGGTCATAATCGGCATAGCCGGGCAGATCGGGGTTGAGCCGCGCGACGAACGGCTCGCTGCCCAAAATCCACCGCGCCAGGGCATCGTTCAGGAAACGCCGGGTTTCGGGCAGGAAATCGCTACGCGGAATGCCGGATTTCTTGCGCCCTTCAAGGATCGGCTCGTCGCGATAGCCGAACCCGCGCTCCCGATTGCGCGCCAGGGACCAGTATTCGAACCGCGTGGGTTCGCCCTCCACGGTCACGCGGCCAGCCTTGTCGCGAAAGCCGCCGGCTTGCGCGATCAGGCCGACAAGGCCCAGTTGCAGGGCAAAGCCTTCCTGCACCATCCGGCCCGACGGCGGGGTGCCGGTCTTGTAATCGACGATCGCCAGGGTGCCATCGGCCAGGCGATCGATCCGGTCCGCGCGGCCGAAAACGCGGATGCCGTCGATCCGGGTTTCGCCCCAGCATTCGAACGCGGCCACTTCGCGGCCCTCGCGCCGTAAATCTTCCTGCTCCGCCTCGATCCAGGCCAGGGCGGCGGTCAGCCGCGGGCGCCACAGGCTGCGCATGAAGGGATGCGCGCTCATCTCTGCAAGAGCACGCTCGGCCAGCGGCACCAGTTCGCCCGGCGGCGCGCCCGCGCGATGCCAGGCTTCAAGAATGGCGTGCACCGCCGTGCCGCGCCAGGCCGGGGTGGGATCGGCATCGCGCGGATCCAGGCTCTTGAGGCCGAGGATGACCGAGGCATAGAACTGATAGGGATCGGACCGCAGGCGATCGAGGGCGGTCACGGCGATGTCCACCCGCCGCTGTTCGGGCGAAGGGCTGGGCCGCGGTCGTGGATAGGCGGCAGCCTGGGGTGCGGTGTCGAGCGCCTGGGCAAGCGTTACGGCCTCGCGTTCCCACACCACGCCCTCCTCGCCCAGCATGGCGCGGATGCGCAGCAGAAAGCGCGACGGTATGGCCGGCCCCGCGGCATCGCGCCCGGCAAAGCTCAGCACCACCTCTGGCGCGCCGAGCATCGCGGCAAGATCATGCGCGGCAAGGCCGATGCGGAAATCGGCGCCGGGAATGCCCAGCGCGCGCAGCACGGGCGGCGCCAGCAGCGGATCGGGCGCGGGCGCGGCCGGCCACGATCCTTCGGTCAGGCCGCCGCAGATCACCAGATCGGCCCTGCTCATCCGCGCTTCGATCAGGCCATAGATCGCCAGGCGCGGATGGCCGCCATAGGGCGGACGCACCGCGATCTCGTCCATCGCATCGCGCAGCAGGGCCGGCACTTCCGCCGGTTCGACGGGCAGGCCGCCGGCCTGTGCCGCCGCGTCGCGCCATTGTTCCATGAACTGCGCCAGGCAGCGCCCGTCGGCATTGGCCCAGATCGCGGGGCCGCACAGTGCCTCCGCCAGGTCGGCCAGCAGTGTCAGCGTGGCGGCAAGCGGCAGCGCATCATGCCCTGCCAACAATGGCGCCAGCAGCAGTTCGACGCCGTCCCACCAGTCCGCAAGGCCGGGATGGCGGTTTTCGGTGGCCCGCACGGCATCGCGGATCGGCGCAAGACCCGGGCCGGGCCGCGGGCCGCGCAGCACCAGATCGAGCTGGCGCACCCGTTCGAGCCAAGCGCCCCGCGCTTCGCCCGCCATGACCAGCGGATGACCAAGCAAGGCCAGCAGCGCGACCGGCGCGGCGCGCTCGGCCCAGGCCTGTGCCAGTTGCAGCAGAAAGCGGCCGGCCACCGTTTGCGGCAGGGGCCGTCCGGCGGTATCGTCGGCCACGACGTTCCAGCGCCCGAGATGGGCGATCACACGCTGGGCCAGCGCGCGATCGGGCGTCACCACCGCGACGCGGCGCTCCGGGGTGGCCAGGGCCTGCCGCACCAGCACGGCAATCGCTTGCGCTTCTTCTTCAGGATGGGCGCTGTGCATCAAACGCACGCCGGAAAGGCGCCGCTCGCCGGCGGGCAGCGCAACCCAGGCGGTACTGGCGTCGGGCGGCAGAAACAGGCTGGAAATCGCCCGGCTGCGCGCCGGCGGGGCGGCCGCCATGCCGGCACGATGCCAGGGACGCACTTCATCGCGCGAAACGCTCATCCGATTGAGCAGCAGCTTGAGATGATATTGCGGATGGGTGACCTGATCGCCCCGGCCGAAAGGCGCGCCGCCGGGTTCCGCGCTGGCACCGGCCTGGCCCAGGGCATCCCACACCGCCGGGTCCAGCGCCAGATCGAGATCGGGCAGTATGACCGCGCCTTGGGGCAGATCGGCCACGCTGCGCAGCAGACGGGCAATCGCCGGCGCAGCGGAAGTAACCCCTGCGGCGATGACCGGAAACGCCGGAGGATCGGCCCGCCAGCGTTGTGCCGCATGGGAAAGCAGCAGGTTGCGGCGCACCGGGGCGTCCACCTGGCCGCGCGCCTCCAGTTCGAATTGCCAGCGCACCTGCACCCGGGCGAACAGGCGCAGGCTTTCCTGCCAATGTTCTGCAAGGTCGGGCACCATGTCGACCGACAGCAGCTGTTCGGCGGTCACGTCTTCGGCCGCCAGCCTGTCGAGCGACTGGGCAAGGCTGCGCGCCTGGCGCAGAAGGCCGGCCTCGCCACGCACGATGCCGATGGTGGCCAGTTCCTCGCGCAGGATCGCGGCCAGGCGAAGAAGGCGCAAGGCGGGATCGCAGGCAGGGGGCGCCACCGCGCCGCCGCCGAGCGGATCGAGCAGTGCGCCAAGCGTTTCGTCAAGATCGAGATCGCCCACCACGGCCATGCGCGGCAGCAGCAGCCCGGCGCCGGATGCGCGGACGAATGCCTCGGTCAGATTGCGCACCGCGCGCTGGCTGGGCAGCAGCAGGGTGAGCCGGGCGAGACCGAAGCCATCCTCGCGATAGCGCGGGATCAGCCCGGCGACGAGCGCATCGGCAAAGCCCCGATGCGCGGCGATGGTATAGATGCGCGGGCGGCCTTTTTCTGCCATCGCGCCGGCCATCAGGAATGCGTCAACGCGGCCTGGGTAGGCGCGATCATTTCAGGCGCGCCGACTTCATACCACAACCCCGTGTGCGGCAGTCCGTAAAGGCGCCCTTCCGCAATCGCCCGGTCCCACAGGCGCCCGGTGGAAAAGCTGCCCTGCGGCGGATCGCGCAGCAGGCGCCGCGATACGATCTGGATGCCGGTGAAGATGTAAGGTGCCACCCGGCCGGCGGCGCGGCGCGAAACCACGCCCATCTGATCGATATGGAAATCGCCCAGCCCGGTATAGTTGAACGCCCGGGCGTGGCTGACCAGCAGCAGCAGCGCGTCCATGCGGTCCTCGTCCCAGAAATCGCCCAGCGCGGCGAAAGCGTTGCGCGGACCATCGAGCCAGATATTGTCGCTGTTGAGACAGAAGAACGTGTCGCGGTCGATCAGCGGCAAGGCCTTGATCAACCCGCCGCCGGTTTCCAGCAATTGCGCGCGCTCGTCGGAAACCAGAACGCTGGGCATCCGACGGGAGCGTACGTGCGCTTCGAGCTGATCGGCCAGGTAGTGGACGTTGACCACCGCCCGGCTGACGCCCGCTTCGGCGAGTTTGTCGAGCGCGTGGTCGATCAGGGCCTTTCCGGCCACGCGCACCAGCGGTTTGGGCCGCGTCACGGTCAGCGGCCGCATGCGCTTGCCGATCCCCGCGGCCAGCACCATGGCCGTGTCGGAAACCAGCGCCTTTCGCGCATCGCTGTTCATGCCGCGAAAGTTCCGCCAAGGCAGCCAGCCGGATCGCGCAGCTCTGCCGGAATGTTGGCATCGAACCAGTCCGCCACCGGAGCCAGCGCGGGATGGGCCAGATCGCGTTCCAGCATCGCCCAGACCCGGGGGATGTAGTCGAGATAGCGCGGCTTGCCGTCGCGCTTCCACAAGCGCACGAAGATGCCCACGATCTTGGCGTTGCGCTGCGCGCCCAGCCGCGCATAGTCTGCCAGGAAATCGCCCTCCGGCTGCACTTTCGACAGGTAATAGTCGAACATCCGCGCTTCCAGTTCGGGTGAAACCGTGCGCCGGGCATCCTGCAGCAACGAGACCAGATCATAGGCCTGATGGCCAGCCAGCGCATCCTGGAAATCGAGCAGACCCTGGGCATCGAGCCCGCCCAGCAGCATGATGTTTTCGGCATGATAATCGCGCAGCACGGTCACGCCGGGGCGTTGCGCCGGCAGCAGCGGGCGAAGCACCTGTTCCCACGCGCCCTGCCAGCCGGCACCATCGACGTAAAGGCCCCTTGCCGGACAGAACCAATCGATGAACAGGCGCGCTTCGCGCAGATATTCGGCCATGCCATAGGCCGTGAACGGCCCGGCTGGCAGGCGCGCAAGCTGCACCAGCGTGTCGATGGCGGCGCGATAGACCGCTTCTTCGTCCTGCGGCCAGGCATCGACATATTCCCGCATGCGCACAGTACCGAAGTCTTCCAGCAGGACCCACCCCTGCGCCGCATCATCGGCCAGGATCTGCGGTGCGCGCAGGCCGTTGCCATCCAGCCAGCGCGCCGCGCGGAGGAAAGGCTGCGGGTCTTCCTGCGGCGGTGGCGCATGCATGAGCATGGCCGTGCCATCGCCGCGCCGCACGCGAAAATAGCGGCGGAACGAAGCATCGCCGGGCAGAGGATCGATCATGGCGCCCGCCCAGCCCGCACGGGCCAGAAAGGCATCGATTCCGGCAGGAAGATCGCTGGTCATGGCAGCCGCTCTAACCATCCCTTGCCGGGCAAGACAATGGCCCGCCGCCCGTTTTCCGCGATTTCCAGACGCAGCGTCAGGCAATCGGCCTCGTGCGCGAAACCGCCGGCTTGATCCGGCCATTCGGCAATCAACACAGCGTCCTGGCGATAGTCGTCCAGCCCGATTTCCGCCGCCTCTGCCGGGTCTTGCAGGCGATAGAAATCGGCATGGACCACCGGCAGTCGAACCAGCGGCGGATCATAGGTTTCGATAATCGTAAAACTGGGCGACGGCACCTCGCCCTCGTGCCCCAGCGCGCGCAGCAAAGCGCGGGCCAGCGTGGTCTTGCCAACGCCCAGTGTTCCCTCCAGCGCCACGACATCGCCCGCGCGCAGCCGTGTGGCGATCCGGCCGGCAAGCGCCGCCGTGGCGGCCAGATCGGGAAGCGGAAGCGCCATCATGGCAGCGTCACGATGGCACTGGTGCCGATACCAGGTTCGGAAACCAGCTCGAACTGCCCGCCATGGGCATCGATCAGCTGGCGCACCAATGGCAGGCCAAGCCCCTGGCGCCGTTCCGCGGTGCGGCCATCGGCAGCGATCTTCAGCCCTTCCATCGCGCGGGCCAGGGCTGCCGGGTCCATGCCCCGGCCATTGTCGGAAATCACCACGCGCAAATCATGCGCGCGGCGCGTGCATTCCACCAGAATGCGCCCGCCGCCGGGCGTGGCGGCGATCGCATTGTCGATCAACTGGCCGAACACGCGGCGCAACCGGCGCGCGTCTCCCGTCACCTTGCCCACAGCCGTGCTTCCCCGCAGATCGAGCGTGAGACCTGCATGGCCGATCCGGTCTGCCCGTTCGCGCACGACATCGGCCAGAAGCGGGAACATATCCACCGGATCGCGCGCGAGGGGCAGCATGCCGGCCTCGCTCTGCGACAGATCGAGGACGTTCTCGATCTGCTCGCCAAGCCGTTCGACCGAGGAAAGGATCGCCGCGACATAATCGCGCGCTTGCGGCGTCAATTCGCCTGCCAGCCCGGATTGCAGCATTTCGGCAAAGCCGCCGATGGAATTGAGCGGATTGCGGAATTCATAGCTCATATTGGCGATGAACCGCGTTTTCACGGCGTCCGCCTCCATCAAGGCGGCGTTGCGTTCACGCAGCGCGGCTTCGGCCTTCTGCGAATCCGTGATGTCGAGCACGGTGAGCAGGCCATTGCCATCGGGCAGCGGCACGCCAGCGAATTCGAGATGCCGCCCATCGGCCAGCGCCAGGCGGCCCGTGGTCTGCTTGCGCTCCAGCGTGGCGGCCTGAATCACCTGGCCGATGGCGCCAACCTGTGCCGGGCGCCGCAGCAGCCCGGCCAGCCGTTTGAGCAAGGCATCGGCCCGCGGATGCGTAGCCAGGAATTCCTCGTCCAGCGCCCAATCGTGAATGAAGCGGCGGTTCCACAATTGCAGGCGGCTGTCCGGCCCGAACACGGCCAGCGATTCGAACAGGTTGTCGAAAGTGGCGGTGCGGGTGCGCAACAGCGTATCGCGCGTGGCGGAAAGCTGCAGTTGCTCGGTCTGGTCTTCGAAAATCAGCAACAGCCCGCCATCGGGCATAGGCTGTCCCACCACGCGCAAGTGGGTGCCGTCATGGAGATGCCAGGGCTCTTCCCGTGGCTCGCGCGCCAGGAACCAGGCCTGGCGCTCGCGCCGCCATTCCGGGAAGTCGCGCACTTCGGGCAGCCGGCCGCCGTCGCGCAGCCGATCGAGCACGCGGTCGAACGGGGGGGTATCGTTGACCCAGGCGGTGTTGATGCCGAAAATGCGCAGGAAATGCTGGTTGGCAAAGACCAGGTTGCGGCCGGCGTCGAACTGGGCAATTCCGGCCGAGAGCGTATCGAGCATCTGGCGCTGCGCGTCGCGGAAGCGGCGGAACTGCCGGGTCAACTCCTCCATCTGCTCGATATCGACGGCATAGCCCGCCACGCCTTCACCGGCGATGGGCAGATCGCTGACCCGCATGGTGCGGCGCTGGCCGTTGATCGTGGCCGATACCACCCGTTCGGCCGGCCGGCGCTGGGCGAAGACATCGGCGGCAATGTGCGCCGCGCTCAATCCGTCGACCGGCTCTACCAGTTCGATCCCCTTGTCAACGACGTCGGCCGCACTTGCCGCGCCCACCGCGCGCACATAGGCGGTGTTGACCAGACGCAGCCGCATGGCCGGATCGCGAAACCACATAGGCAGCGGCGCGGCTTCGATCAGGCCGGCCAGCCCGGAAAAGTCGGCATGGGCCTGCGCCGCCTCGGCCCGCAGCGCGCGAATTTCGGCCACGCTGTCGCTTGCATCGAAAAACCACAGCAAGGCCGAGCCGCCCGGCGCGATGCGGGGATCGGCAAGGTTGCCGCGCACTGCCAGGGCAGTCGCGCCGCTGCGCGGCACCAGGGACAGCGCGAGAGGCGACGCGGTTTTCTGCGTGTGGCGCACGGCCTGGGTCAGATGGGCGACCGTTTCCGCATCCAGCCCCCGGCCTTCTCCGGCGTCAAGTTCGGTCAGGTAACCGGGCATGGCATCGAGCCCCATCCAGCCGGCCAGGCGGGAGGACCCTTCGATCCGCCCGTCGGCCCGCACCAGCAGGGGCAGCGCCGGGGCCTCGTCGACCATGCGGGCCAGTTTGCGGGCCAGCCGCTCGGCCTGTTCGGCCCGCCGCATGCGGGCGCGGGCGGCCAATACCGCCCAGGCAGCGGCCAGCGTCCAGCCGGCCAGCAGCAATGCCACGGCAACGGTCATGGCATCGGCAGCGGGCGAATGGGGCAACATCACGCCATGGCTAGGCCGCAACCGGCCGAAACACAACCGGGCGTACAGAGAATTTGGCCCGATTGCGCGGCGCTGCGGCACGGCGAAACGCCCCGCATCGGTAAGGATGCGGGGCGCTGGTGACCGGGGCGGCTGCCCAGGTGATCAATTGCGATCAATAACGATAGTGGTCCGGCTTGAACGGGCCTTGCGGGGTGACGCCGATATAGCTGGCCTGCTTGTCGCTCAAGGTGGTGAGCTTCACGCCCAGCTTTTCAAGGTGCAGCGCGGCCACCTTTTCGTCGAGATGCTTGGGCAGCACATAGACTTCGTTCCGGTATTGCTCGCTCTTGGTGAACAATTCGATCTGGGCCAGGGTTTGGTTGGTGAAGCTGGCGCTCATCACGAAGCTGGGGTGGCCGGTGGCGCAGCCCAGATTGACCAGACGGCCCTTGGCAAGCACGATGATCTGCTTGCCATCGGGAAATTCGACCAGGTCGGTGCCTGGTTTCACTTCGGTCCACTTGTAGTTCGAGAGGGCCGAAATCTGGATTTCGCTGTCGAAGTGGCCGATGTTGCACACGATGCTCATGGGTTTCATGGCCTTCATGTGTTCGGCCGTGATCACGTCTTCGTTGCCGGTGGCAGTGACGAAGATATCGGCGCGGGTGACGGCGTCTTCCATCGTCACCACTTCATAGCCTTCCATTGCGGCCTGGAGCGCGCAGATCGGATCGATTTCCGTTACCATCACGCGCGCGCCACCGTTGCGCAGCGACGCGGCCGAACCCTTGCCCACATCGCCGAAACCGGCAACGCAGGCCACCTTGCCCGCCAGCATCACGTCGGTGGCACGGCGAATCGCATCGACCAGCGATTCCTTGCAGCCATAGAGATTGTCGAACTTCGACTTGGTGACGGAGTCGTTCACGTTGATCGCCGGGAACGGCAGCTTGCCTTCCCTGGCGATCTGGTACAGGCGGTGCACCCCGGTGGTGGTTTCTTCCGAAACGCCCTTGATGGCCTTCACGCTCTGCGTCAGGTAGCCCGGCTTGGCCTTGAGGAAAGCCTTGAGCGCGCGGCAGAATTCGATCTCTTCGACATTGCCCGGCTCGAACAGGTCTTCGCCCGCTTCCACGCGCGCGCCCCACAGCGCGAACATGGTGGCATCGCCGCCATCGTCGAGGATCATGTTGGCGGTATCATCGCCCCAGTCGAAAATGCGGCCGACATAGTCCCAATAGTCGGCCAGGCTCTCGCCCTTCACCGCGAAGACGGGAATGCCCCGCGCGGCGATGGCGGCCGCGGCGTGGTCCTGCGTCGAATAGATGTTGCACGTGGCCCAGCGCACGTCGGCGCCCAGCGCAACCAGGGTTTCGATCAGCACCGCGGTCTGGATCGTCATGTGCAGCGAGCCGGTGATGCGCGCGCCCTTGAGCGGCTGCGACGCGCCGAATTCCTGGCGCAACGCCATGAGTCCGGGCATTTCGGTTTCGGCAATGGCAATTTCGGCGCGGCCGAAGTCCGCCAGGCCAAGATCGGCAATTACATAATCCTTGTTGGCTTCGAGCGCGCTGGCCACGAGGTATCTCCGTTTCAATAAGCGTCTTCACGCGAAGGGGCCTGCCGCGCAGGCCCGTTGACGGGCTGCTCTTAGCCGGTCCGCCGGCGCAGGGCAATGTTTATATAAAGACTTCTTTATATCCGCCGGGTGGCCTTGCAGGCAGCACCGCGCGACAGGCGAATTTCGCCACGCCCTGCCGCCCCGGGCGGTTGCGCGGTTCGGCCCGGCACCTATATCCGGCACGCCGCCACGCCCTTGTGGCGCGCGCGACCATGGAAAGGAATTTGGGGATGACGATCACCGTTGGCGAAACCGTGCCCGATGTGAAGCTGGTCAAGGCGACGAAAGATGGCCCCGAGGCGGTGCAATCGGCCGATTATTTCAAAGGCAAGCGCGTGGCGCTGTTCTCGGTTCCCGGGGCATTCACTCCCACCTGTTCGGCCAAGCATCTGCCGGGTTACGTGGAAAAGGCGGCCGAACTCAAGGCCAAGGGTATCGACGAAATCGCCTGCACCGCCGTCAACGATGCATTCGTGATGAAAGCCTGGGGGGAAGCCAACGGTTCGTCCGACGTGACGATGCTGGCAGACGGCAATGGCGATCTTGTCAAGGCGCTTGGCCTTACCATGGACGGCACCGGCTATGGCATGGGCCTGCGCGGCCAGCGCTTTTCCGCCCTGATCAACGACGGCAAGGTGGAGCAGCTGTTCGTGGAAGCGCCGGGCGATTTCAAAGTCAGCGCCGCTGAATACCTGCTCGAGAAGCTTTGATTTTCTAGACTTGGGAATGCGCCGGCCTTTTGTGCGAAGGCCGGCGCTGTCCTTGGGCCTTATCAATAGCCCATCAGGCTCATCACTTCCTTGCGGCTGCGCGAATCCGCCAGGAAGCAGCCCAGCAACCGGCTGGTCACCATGCCGACGCCGGGTGTGCGCACGCCACGCCCCGTCATGCAGCCGTGCTGCGCCTCGATCACCACGGCCACGCCCTGGGGATGGAGATGGTCCCAGATGCACTGGGCAACCTCTGCCGTCAGGCGTTCCTGGATTTGTAGCCGGCGGGCATAGCCATGCAGCACGCGCGCCAGCTTGGAAATGCCGACGACGCGGTTCTGCGGCAGATAGGCGATCGAGGCCTTGCCGGTGATCGGCGCCATATGATGTTCGCAGTGAGACTGGAACGGGATGTCCTTCAGCACGACGATCTCGTCATAGCCACCAACTTCGGCGAACGTGCGCGTCAGGTGGATCGAAGGCTCCTCGGCATAACCCTGGCAATATTCCAGCCAGGCCCGCGCCACGCGCTTGGGCGTATCGACAAGCCCTTCGCGCGTGGGATCGTCGCCGGCCCATTCGATCAAGGTACGGATCGCCTGTTGCACGTGCGGTGGCACCGGCGCCTTGCCCCGGGCATTATCGTCGTCAGCATCATCATCTTGGCCGCAGCCAGGCAGATTGGTCATATCACCCCGTCCCTCAATCCTTTGCCGCGCGGTGACGCCGGGACCTGAACCGTGCCAGCTTGCCCCAGCCGCGTCGCCACAGCCGCCCGCGCCGATAGAACGCAAGCATTTCTTCGGGCCGCTCGGGATCGAGCGCCTCGGAATTGGCCAAGGCCAGTTCCGCCTCGGTCAACGCGCGGGGAGAAAAAGGCCGCAAGTGCCGCCCCCCTCCCTTGGCCGACTCGGCCGCAAGCGCGGTCATGCCGCCAACGCCGGCCAGAGCAGCCGCTACCCGCTCCATCGACAGTCCGCAATGCTCTGCCAGCAGGGAATGGCGCAACGCCCGGATTGCCGGCACGGCATGGGCATTGCCGGGGCGCCCGGCATCGATGAACACATCGCATTCGCTGTCGAGCCCCATCGAGCGGTTGTTCATGTTGGCCGAACCGATCCGCAGCACCATGTCGTCCACGATCATCAGCTTGGCATGGACATAGATCGGCGTGCCGCCCCGGGTGAAGGGATGCCAGATCGAAAAACGCCCTTGCAGATCGTGGCTTTTCACTGCTTCGAACAGGTGCACCCGGGCCGGGTCCATCGCCGTCTGCTCAAGCCAGCCGTCCGAAGCCTGCGGCATGACCAGCATGATTTCCGGCGGATCGGGCCGCTCCAGCCGCTCGACCAGCGCCTCTGCCACCCGGCGTGACGCGAAGTACTGGTTTTCGGCATAGATGAAATGGCGTGATGCGGCGATCTGCCGGCAGAACAGCGTTTCGATCTCGCGCACTTCGGCCATGCCGCCATAGGCGGCACGGGTGCGGGCGATGCCCACTTCCACGTCGGTGAATTGCGCGACGATGCCGTTGGGCCAGACGCTTTCGGATTGTGGCCGGCAAGGTTCGAGCGCCCGCCCGCCCGCCTGGTGCCAGCGCATCCGCGCCAGTTCGCCCAGCGCGCCGGCCACCGGCCCTTCGAGCAGCATAGTGCAATCGTGCCACGGGCCGTAGGGCTGCCCCCCCGGCCGGCGCCGGCGCGGATCGAGATCGAGATGAGCGCGCGTGTCCCATCGGTCGCCAGCCATGTCGATCCCGCCACACACGGCAAACTGATCATCGATGACGGCGATCTTCTGATGGTGGCTGCATCCCAGCGGATGAGCCGAGTCCAGCTTGAAGCCGATGCGAGGATGGCGCCACCAGCGGATCAGGTCCAACACCATCGAACCGCGCAGCAAGGATTTCAAAGCGCCGAAATTCCATTTCAGCACCAGCACGTCGAGGTTCCTGCGGCGATTGGCAAGCCAGACCACGAAAGCCCCCAGCCGCGCCGGGGCGACGCGCTTGCGCGGCAGGTTCCACCAGCGCCGCCCGTCGCCGATGAGGATGCGCGTATCGAAATCCCAGCCGATCAGATGGATGCGCTGGCGCGCGGCCAGCATCGCATCGCGCATCAGGGCAAAGTAATCGGCAGCATCCACCACAGCGTGCGCACGCGTGGCCCGCGCATAGCACCAGACACCCGGTTCCACGCTGGCTTCGTTCTCGCCACCGCTCTCGATGGCGCATTCGGCCGACGGGCGCGGCATGCTCGAAGGGGGTGCGCCTGGCCCGTCTGATGCGTTCATACCCGCGCAACGCAAGCCATGCCGGCCGGTTCCTGGCGCCTGCGTATTGGGTGGGCGCATTATTGAGCGGGCATGGCTCCCTGGCGGGGAATGACCATCTCGTCAGGATGGGCAACGTTGAGATCGGACCGCAGCAGTTCGCCCACCAGATCGGGATCGGCATGGCGTGGATCGAGCAGATCGACACGGTTCTGCAACCGGTCACGCTCCGCCGTCAGGCGCGCCACCTCTTTCTGTCGCGCTTCCAGCATATGGGCGTTTTCGCTCCACGCCAGAAGGCCGCTAGGCCCGGCAACCGCCCAGGCACCCATCAGCAGCAACGCAACGAGCGCCAGCGATTCCGTCACGCTGTTACGAGGCATTTTGAGATTGGGCCGGCGTCGTTTCATATTGTCAAGAATCATATTTGACCGGGGATTGCAAGGGCGACCCGGTACGATCGGGCAGATAAGCACGCGCCCGGGCAAGACGGTGCCGGCAACGCCGCGACTGTCGGGGCTTGGCGCCGTTAACCACCGGAACCCCGGCTCGCCGCCCGACCGCCTGTTCCCGCATGATAATCCCTTCCAAAACTTCCGCTGTCGTTAACCGGTCGGCAGCACTTGCCGATGCATGATCGGCCCGAGGCGTGGCGTCCGGTGCGCCAAGGCAGCGGGAAGGCTTGGATTTCGCTATGCGTTTCAGGTGGTTGCGTCAACGTTGGGGGCACGATGTGGGCAATGGCAGGCGCGATCACCGGGCCAGTGGCCGGCCACGCCGCCACCCCGGCGTTCTGCGCCGCCTGGCGACCGACCGGGCCGGGAACGCCCTGGCCATCGTCACGCTTACCGCTTTCATGGTGATCACCCTGGCGGGCCTGGGGACCGATATCGGGCGCGCTTACCTTACGAAAACCAGCCTGCAGAACGCTTGCGACGCCGGCGTACTCGCCGGGCGCAAGGCCATGGCAGCGTCGGGCCAATATGGCACGCTTGAGCAGGCCAAAGCCAAGAAGATGTTTGATTTCAATTTCAAGGAAGGCACCACCAACGCCAGCCAGGGGGTGCTCACCAGTACGACCGACGCCACCGGCCATGTCAACGGCACGGCCACGACGACGATGCCGACCACGATCATGAAACTGCTCGGCTATACCAGCATCCCTATCACGGTGCAGTGCAGCGCCGAATTGCAGATGGCCAATGCCGACGTGATGTTCGTGCTGGATACAACCGCATCCATGGCCTGCGCGCCGGACGGGTCAAACTGCACGAGCGGAACGGGTTCCAAGATTGCGGGTCTGCGCAGCGCAATCCGGGCGTTCTATACCACGGTGGCAACAGCCGTGACCGACAAGGACCGTACCCGCATCCGCTTTGGCTTCGTGCCGTATTCGGTAACGGTCAATGCCAGCGATCTGCTGACATCGGGCGCGATGCCATCGAACTATTTCGCCGATAGTGCGCCATATCTTGCCAGGATGGTGCAGTTCAGCACGACGCCGACAATCGCCAGCATCCCGATACAGTCTTCGGCCACTACCGAAACATACAGCTCTAACATTACACAATCGAACTGCAACAGTTATGGCAACAACCAGTATCCAACCTCAGCCTCAAATCCTGTCCAGATTGGTATATCGCCCAATCTGACCATCACTACATACTCCTTCAAATCATGGAGCAAAACATCTGGTAATGGCAGCTCCTCCCTGGGCACTTGCGTGCGTAATAAAACGGTAACCGTAACCGGACCTCAGACGCGCTATCTCGCTACTAACTATATTTTCATGAACAGTGCAATCGACGTTTCCGCGTTCAAGAGCCTGAGTCCGGTGCCACTGGCCACGGGCATCACGCTGTCCAATTTGCTCAACCAGACCACGGCCACGTATGTGACGGCCCAGCCCCCCAGCGCGGCGCCATATTATAATGCCCGACAACTGGCGTCGATGTCGGCCGCAGGCACGGCCGGAAATCTGACCACCAGCAACGTGACCTGGGCCGGTTGCCTGGAAGAGCGCGCCACGGTGAGCCAATTGTCGATGTCGCCAATTCCTTCCGGCGCGCGCGATATGGACGTGACCACCGCCCCCGATCCCAGCAACGATGCCACGCAGTGGAAACCTTATCTTTCGGCACTCAGGTTCAACATCGGTAACAATACCCTGCCTTGGACGACGACATCGGCAGGATCAGGCGAAGAGAACTACTGCCCCCAGCCAATGCGATTGTTCAGCACCGTGGACACGACTCAACCCAACACAGTACCCAGTTGGCTTGATACCTACATCAGCAGCCTGCAGGCCAACGGCAATACCTTTCATGACATCGGCATGATCTGGGGCGCGCGCCTGGGCAACCCCAACGGGATTTTTGCCAGCAACGTCAATGCGGGAGGCCTGCCTTCGGTCAGCCGTCACATCATCTTTATGACCGACGGCGACATGTATACCTTGCCCGATGCATACTCGGCGTGGGGCGTTCCCCAGTATGACGGACGCGAAGCCCCCAAATCCTCGAACCTGAACACCCTTATCAATTATCACAACAACCGCTTCGTCGCGGCCTGCACGCTGGCCAAGAACATGGGCTATACCGTCTGGCTGATTGGCTTCGGCCAGTCGTTGACCCCGCAGATGCTGGCCTGTGCCAGCACGACCGACAAGGCGTTCTATGCAGCGGACACCTCGGGACTGACCAAGACGTTCCAGTATATCGCCGGCCAGGTGGCCGATCTGCGGTTGAACAAGTGATGCGGCAAAAGCTTTCCTTGTGGGCGCGCAGTCTGCGGCATGACACCCGAGGGGTGACCGCCCTGGAATTCGCCCTGTCAGCGCCTTTGCTGCTGCTAATCATGGTCGTGCTGATCGAACTGGGGCTGGCGTTCTACCTTCAGGCAGTGCTGACCGGTACCGTCAATGCCGCGGGCCGAGCGTCTTCGATGCAAAGCGCGCAAACGACATCGAGCACCATCGATGCCCAGGTCACCAAACGCATCCATCACGTGATCCCCTGGGCAAAAGTTGGATTCAGCCGCAAGAACTACACTGACTTTACCAATATCGGCCAGCCCGAAGACTTTACCGATACCAACAAGAACGGGCAGTACGACTTGGGCGAATGCTTCAACGATGCCAATGGCAACGGCATCTGGGACGCCGACATGGGCGCAACCGGGCTGGGCGGCGCCAATGACGTCGTCCTCTATACCGTGACAGTCACTTATCGGCCGATGTTCGGACTTACCTCCATGCTCGGCCTGCCTTCCAGCATGGCAGCGAGCGCGAACACGATCATGCGCAACCAGCCTTTTGCCACGCAGACGATGCGCGCGGTGGCAAAGATATGCTAAAGCGCCTTTTGCTCCAATTTCCGCTGGGCCGTCTTTGCCGCGACAGCAGCGCGGTCACCGTCGTGGAACTCGGCGTGAGCCTGCCTTTCCTGATGGTGATTGCGCTCGGCTCCATGGAGATGGTCAACCTAGCGATCCTGCACGTGCGGCTCAACCAGTTGGCGATCTCGGTGGCCGACAATGCCTCGCGCGCGAAGCAATCGGTCGTGGGCGGCGCAGCGCTGTTTCGCGAATTTGATGTCAACCAGGTCTTTACCGGCGCCGACTTGACCGCTCGCGATCTCGATTTCGCGAAGAACGGCCGTATCATCCTTTCCAGCCTGGAAGTAAATTCGGCGGGCGGCCAATGGATCCATTGGCAGCGCTGCTGGGGAAGCAAGACCTATGTTTCGCGCTACGGCGTGCAGGGAACCGGCGCCACGGGCACGGCCTTTCCGGGCATGGGCCAGACCGGCAGCGTGGTGACCGTGGAAAAGCCCAACGCCATCATGTTTGCCGAAGTGGCCTATCGCTATCGGCCGATATTTTTCGGCACGATCTTTTCGCCGATGGTGATCCGCAAGGATGCCGCCATGTACGTGCGTGACGACCGTGACCTCACCGGCGGCAGCACTTCGAGCGACGGCGTTGCCAACCCTGCGCCGCAGATGACGCCCTCGAAGTGTTGACCGGCGCCCCGGTCAGCCTGTGCGGCTGGACACAACGGTTTCCTGAATGAAAGCCAGTTTGCCGATAATGGCCGGGGACAGGTGGAACGGATAGAGATCGGCCTGCCCCATCGCCCGGTTGACCGCGTTCATCGCAAAGGACACCGGCGCCATTTCCGCCGCCAGTGCGGCTGCATCGGCACGATAGGGATCGAAATCGACCGCCACCTGGCCATCGCCTTTTTCGCCGCCGAAGGCCGTCAGCGAAAGATCGAAACCGCGCGCGGTGGCCAGCACGTCGACGATATGCAGATAGTGGGCAAAGGTTTCGGCAAAATCCTCCCACGGATGGCTCGTGGCATAGGCGCTGACGAAATCCTCGGTCCAGGGCTGCGCCCCTCCGGCATAGTGGGCCGCCAGCGCGGCGGCATAATCGGCCCGCTCATCACCGAAAACCCCGCGAAAACGGTCCAGGCGGCCGGGATCGATCGCCACCAGACGAGACCAGAAATGATGCCCGACCTCGTGGCGGAAATGCCCCAGCAAAGTGCGATAAGGCTCTCCCATGTCGAGCCGGATCCGTTCGCGATGGGCATCGTCGGCCTCGGCCACGTCAAGCGTGATCAGGCCTTCGTCATGGCCGGTGACGATCTTCTTTTCCCCGCCGCGCATGGCGGCCGGATCATAGAGGAAATCGAAGGCCAGTCCTTGGACGCCCTCTCTTTCCCGGTCCTTGGTCTCCAGAGGCAATCCGAGGCGGATCAGGGTGTGGAACAGCCGGCGCTTGGCTTCTTCGATCCTGGCCCAGAGCGGCGGTACCGCCGGATCGGCAAGGCCGGGAATCGTGCGGTTGTGGCGGCAGGCACGGCACATGCCGTCCGGCGCATCGCGCGTGGTCAGCCAGTTGCAGATCCCGAAAGCGTTGTTGTTGGCGCAGACGACCAGATCCGCGGCGCTATCGGTTCGGTCTTTCCACGTCGTGCCTTCGTCCGCCAGATAGCGGAAGCGATCCATCGCCGGGTCATAGCCCAGCGTGGCTCCGCAATCGGGGCAGACCCGCACTTCGAAATGATTGAGACGCCGGCAACTGGGGCAGGCAAACGGGCGCATCGGCGGCTCCGGAAAGACGGCAGGAGTGCGGGCGGCTGCCCGGTCCACTACGCCGCGCGGGCCGTCTGGTTCCGGCTCCTGGCGCAAAGCCGGGGCGGGCGACGCCCTTGCGCGCCCACCCCTTGCGCGGTCATTTCAGAACAGCTTCCCGCATCATGATCGTGGTTTCGATCGAGCGGATCGCAGAGCGCGCGGCCTGCTGCGCCGGGCGCAGAACGAAGGCGTGTTCATGGCCGTTGAGGGCGGCAGGATGCAGACCACGCCAGGTTCCAGCCTGAGCGCACACCTTGCGGAAAACCTGACCGTAACGGATGCAAATCATCGACTTTAAAAAATAATTAACCATATTTTACAAGCAAGTCGCGCGCCGATGTGCGATACCGGAGGGGGATGGTCTCGGGGTATTGGCGGTGCGGACAAGGGCGGTGAATACAAATATCGAAGGGGCGTGTTTGCGGGACGGGGCGAATCGTTCCGTTGCAGAAGACCGTGGTCGCAAAATGGCTTATATCATGACAATCAACGGCTTGCTGTGGGCTGGCGTGATTACGATCGGCTGGCTGGTGCTGCATCGCATGATGTGACGCAGGTATGCTCAGGCCTTAAGCGGAAGCGCCAGGGTAAACGTGGTCCCGCGGCCTGGTGCGGTTTGGCAGGCGATCGTCCCCTGATGGCGCATCATCACCGTGCGGACGAAGCTTAGCCCGAGGCCCGCGCCGCTGGAGTCCGATCCCAGCCCTACCGGGCCGCGGGCAAACCGTTCGAATATCCGGCTCCGCAAGTCTTCGTCCATGCCACAGCCCTGATCGGCAATCGCGCAAAGGCCCCATGCGCCGCCCCCGGCGCGCCGTTCATGCGCGAGCGTGCAGGTTATGGTCGTCCCGTTGGGGCTGTATTTGATGGCATTGTCGATCACGTTGACAAGCGCGCGGGTCAGGAGCGAGCGTTCGCCCAGCACGAGCATCGGCCCCTGCCCCTCGCGCACGATCCCGATCTCGATCGCCTTGGCCCGGGATTGCGGCCAGAGATCGTCAACCGCGTCGATCAACATATCACCAAGGTCCAGCTCGTCGCGCGCGAATTCCAGATTTTCGGCCCGGGCAAGCTGCACGAAACCATCCGCAAGGCGCAGCGTGCGTTCGGCATAATGGCGAATGGCGTCTGCCTCGACCGGATGGATGCGGTCGGGCGCCGCCATTTCCAGAATCGCCAGGATCGAGGCTTGCGGCGAACGCATGTCGTGCGTCAGCAGTTGCACAACGTCTTCGCGCTGGCGCTGTGCGGCCTTTGCCTCGCTGATATCCACAAAACGGACGATCCAGCCCGCCCGCCAGCCATCGGCCTGCGTTTGCGGGGCGATACCGACGAGATAGAATTGTGTCTGGTCGCGCTGCACTTCGTACGTCGCGGGCGTGTCGACGGGCGGTGGAAAGGGCGGTGGATTGCCGCTGTCGGCCATGCTCAGAGCCATCAGCAAGTCTTGCGCCTGCGTGACGCCGGGCGCGATATCCAGTCCGAACCCGGCAAACAGCCGGTGCGCCGCCGCGTTGGCCAGCACGATGCAGCCCTGTAAATCGGCCACGAACATGGCATCGGGCAACTGGTCGAGCCGATCGGCCACGAAATGGCGCATCTCGCGGTTACGGGCAATGGCCGCGTGCAACAGGGCGAGCGTTCCGGCAACGCCCTGCCTGGCCCGCGCCGAATGCACGAGCCGCGGCACGATAGAGGGTTCGTCGTTCAGGCGTTGCAACTGCGCGCGCATGAACTGTTCGATCACCGCCAGTTGCCGCCAGCCCCACAGCGGATAGACCATGGCAAGGCCGGCGAGCGCCGCGCCAGGGGCCAGCCACAGCCGCAGCACGGTGAGGCAGAGCGCGGTGACGAGCAGCACCGCGCCGGCGCACAAAGCCACCACCACCAGCGCGGGCCAGCGGCGGAACGGCCCCAGAGCAAGCATCGCCAGCCACAGCGGAACCAGGCCGAGCGCCAGCGTGGCCGGCTGGCCGCCCGGCCGGATCATGGCCCGGCTCATCAGCCCCTGCAGCAGGTGCGCGTTGATTTCCAGCCCCGACATGACGCGCCCAGCGGGCGTCGAGTAGCGGCTGCCCAGCCCCGTTGCCGTCGCCCCCACCAGCACCACGCGATCGCGCAGCAGCGCCCGCGGCAGATGCCCGGCGAGAACCGATGCGGCCGACACTTCTTGCCAGGGGCCGCTGCCTGCGGTGAACGGCACAAGCCGCGGCCCCACCGGCAAAGGCCCCGGCGCCGGGCCAGCGGCCGCCTGCGCCGCCAGCGCCATCAGGTGGCGCGCGCGCCCGTCCGCAGCTGCCACGCTGGCCGAACGGACCACGCCATCGGTATCGGGATCGATCCCGGCATGGCCGATTCCGCTGGCCGCCCTGCGCACCGGGCCGATCGGAAAAACCGGCGCCGTTACGAAGCCGCCATCCCCGCGCATGGGCGGAATCATCGGCAGAAAGATCGGCCGCGCCGCAGCGATCGCCTGGCCCAGACGGGCATCGGTTCGGGCATCGCCGGGCTCGGTAAACAGCACGTCATAGGCAATGACCCGGGGCCGGCCGGCCTTTAGCGCATCGATCAGAGCGGCATGAGTCGCCCGGTTCCAGGGCCAGCGCCCCAGGCGGGCCAGGCTTTCGTCATCGATTCTCACCAGCAGGACCGATTGCGCCGGCGCCGGTGCGCTCAGATCGAGCAAATGATCGTAAACCGCATGGTCGAGCCGCAGCATGGTGCGATCGAGCGTGAGCACCACGACCACAGCGCTGATCGCCACCAGGATCAGCCACCATTGAGCGCGCAGGTTGCGCTGGTGGGCAAGGCTCACCAGGATGCCTCGATCCGCACGTCGTGGTAATCGCTCCACCGGGCGATCGTCCGGTCATCGACAATCTCGTTCATCAGCACCCGCCAGCGATAACGGCCGGCCGGCAGGGCAAGGCCAACAAGCATGTGACCGGAAAGATCGGGCCGGTCGATCATCGGCCGGTCCTCCTGCCCCGCCCGCGCCAGCTGGAACCGGAACGTTGCCCGGCTTTCGTGGGCCGGCTCCCAATGGAACAGATATTGTCGCACCGGGCCGTTCCAGGTCTCGTCCACCCACAGACGCAGGCCGTTTTCGCGCCGACGATCGAATTCGGCGACCGCGGGCCTGCCTTCCAGGCCATGCCCGTCGATCGCGGTGACCCGCACGAAATAGTGGCCATCGGGCACGGCGACCAATCGGGCAGCGCGTTCTGCCACGGTGGTTTCATCCAGCACTTTGAGAAACTGCGCATCACCCGCGATCTGAACGTGATAGGTCTGCGCGCCGGCGAGTGCCTGCCAGGCGAAGCGCAAGCCGGGTCCGGTTTGCGGGGCACCCGCGTCGATCCATGGCGGAGGTGCGAGCAGAGCGATCGGCGCATCGAGATCGCTGGCGGAACCATACCCGGCCGGAAGCTGCTGCATGGGCCGCCCGGCCGGATCGAACGTGACCTTGCCTTCCAGAACCTCGCTGGTCGCGCGCCGGCTTGCAGCGTCGTAACGCATCCGGAAATGAGTGCCGCGCACCGAAGTGACCGCACCGGGCGTGGCGAATTGGAACGTGCTTGTCGGGTCGGTCATCGGCGTGACGGTCGCGCTCGCCCGGCCTTGCTCGATCGCAAATAGCCTTTCGATATGGCGATCGAGAACGACTTTGCGCAGACGCTGGATCCGCACGGCAGACTGCGATGGCAGGGCGATGCTGGTCTGATCCGGCAGGGTGATGGCAAGAAACGATTTTGGCCCGGTTTCCAGCAGCATGCCCTCGCCGATCGGCATGCCCTCTTCCGCCGGGCGGCCATCGATGCGAACGGTGCCGCGCCAGCTCGATACCGTGCCGCGTATGGCCTCGCGCCTGAGCAGGACACGCGGGATCAGCAGTGTCTTGCCGATCGGCAGGCGCATCGGATCGGCCACTTGGTTGAGTTGCTGGACCGTGCGATAGGCTTCGGTGCGGACGAGATAGTCACTGGCCAGACGGAACAGGGTATCACCCGGCCGCACCCGATAGCGGATCATGTCCTCGGACGCCGCCATCGTCGGGGCGGGCGGCCGGGCCGGCCTCGCAGCCGGAGGCGCGGCAAGAACGGGCGCTGCGAACAGCGCCAGGGCCAGTCTCAAGCCCAAGCCCAAGCCCAAGCCCAGAACCGGGCGCAAGGCTTCAGTTCGCAAGCGCTTCAAGACGGTATCCATAGGCATAGATCGGCGCCAGCTTGAAGCCGTTGTCCGGCCGCAGGTTCAGCTTGGTGCGAATGTTGGAAATGTGCGCGTCGAGCGTACGGGTGGGCAGATCGGGATTGCGGCCCCATAGCGCCTCGAAAATATAGGCCCGGGACAGCGCGCGGTGCATGTTGCGAAACAGCAGGAGCGCCAGCGCAAATTCCTTTGCGGTAAGGGCCACCGGCTGCCCGTGCAGTTCCACGGTATCGGCGCGCGTATCGAACCTGTAGGGGCCGAACTGCTCGACAACCGGGATGGCGGCCGGATAGGCGCGGCGGACCAGGGCGTTGACCCGCGCCTTGAGCACGGCTGGCGCGATCGGCTTGATCACGTAATCGTCCGCACCGGCAGACAGGCCGGTCACGATGTCTTCCTCGGCCGAACGGCTGGTCAGCATCAGCGAGGGCGGTGGCACGTCCAGATTGCCCCGCATCCATTCGAGAACGGCAAGACCGCTCATGCCGGGCACGGTCCAGTCCAGGATCAGCAGATCGTAAGTCACCCGGTGGAGCGCACGCGTCAGCAGTTGTCCGTCCCCGAACACTTCGCAGCTGTGCCCCGCTTCGGCCAGGGTCATTTCCACCAGCCCCGCCAAAGCCACGTCGTCTTCCAGGATCGCTATGCGCACATCAGCCCTTTTCGCCCTGAAATCGGGTCGGTTCCCCGCCTCCATAGCAAGGCGCAGGCCCGATGGGAGATGGTAAATATGCTTTTAGCAATGTTTTACAGCATAACCGGAAAACCCGCAGCGCCGGTCAGCCCCCGGATTTGGCGATGGTGCCGGCGATCGTTCCGGCAACGGTGCCCGGGTCCCGGCCGCTGCTGCCCGGGCATCGGGCCTGGGTTGCCGGCCCATCGTCGGCCTGCCGGTCGCGCATGGCGAGGATCTGCGCCCTGAGAGACGCAAAGGCCACATCGGCAAGCCGCCGCGCTTCGGTCGGCCCGCGAATCACGTCATGCTGAAGCAAGCCCAGCGACAGCATCAGGATCATGTCGGCGATGGTGTCGCGCTGATCGTCCAGCGCATCGCCGGGCAGAAGCACTTCGACGGCGCACAGCAGCCCGGCGCGGACTCTTTGATAACATTGGTCGAAAATGCCGGCCACTGTCGGATTGCGCGCGGCTTCGGCCACGATATCGACGATCAGGAGATTGGCGCCGTCTGGATCGCCATCGAGAAAGTCGCGCAACCACTGCCACACGGCCGCCTCGTCCCGATCGGCAACGCCGCGCACGATATCGCCCTCCGTCAGAAATGCGAGGCAGTCTTCGCCTGCGATTGCCGCGATGATCGCTTCCTTGGATTCGAAATCGCGGTAGATCTGGCCTATGGCAACCGCCGATTCCTTGGCGATCTGGGCAACGCCAGTGGCATGAAAGCCGTGTTGTCTGAAAAGTTTGCGTGCCGCGCAGATAATCCTTCTGCGCCGCTCTGCCGCTTTTCCCCCCGGCAGGCACGCTGTTGCGCAATCTGCAATCATGACCAGTCTCTCTTCCCGCATTTTCCTTATTGACCGCTGGCCCCCCGGCGCAGTAGCGACCTGTGAGTGATCGCTCACTCTCATACACATATCGGCAGGGTTTTGCATGACATTTTTGCGGCACATCACTCCGGCACTGGCACTCGCTTTGGCAGCCTGTGGATCGCCGCCTCCAGGAGCGGGTGGCCCGGGCGGACCTGGCAATGAAGGCGCACCGCCCGTGGCGGTTCTGGCGGTGCAGCCCGAAGCCGTATCGGTTACCGAAGACCTTCCCGGCCGCACCGTCGCCTATGAGACGTCGGACGTGCGTCCGCAGGTCAACGGCCTGATCCAGGCGCGGCTGTTTACCGAAGGTGATACGGTGCGCGCCGGGCAGCCGCTCTATCGCATCGATCCCGCGCCTTATCAGGCCCAGGTGATGAGCGCGCGCGCGGCGCTGGCCAAGGCCCGGGCCTCTATCGTTGCCGCAGAGGCCCAGGCACGCCGCTATGGCGATCTTGTCAAGATCAACGCGATTTCCCGCCAGGATTATGACAACGCGGTCAGCACTGCCGGCCAGGCCCGTGCCGAAGTGGCCGCACAGCAGGCTTCGCTGCGTTCGGCGGAGATCGACTTGGCGCGCACCACGATCCGCGCGCCGATCGGCGGACGCATCGGCCGCTCGCTTACCACCACCGGCGGGCTGGCTTCGGCCGCTCAGACGACGGCGCTCACCACGATCCAGCGCATCGACCCGGTCTTTGTCGACATTCCGCAATCCAGCGCCCAGTTGCTGAAGCTGCGCCGCCGGATCATCGAAGGCAAATTGACGAAGGACGGCAAGGCCAAAGTGCAATTGATCCTGGAGGATGGCAGCACCTATCCGCTCAAGGGCGATCTGCTGTTCACCGATGTGACCGTTGACGAGGCCACTGGCTCGCAAGTGTTGCGCGCGGTCTTTCCCAACCCGCGCAGCCTGCTGCTGCCGGGGATGTTCGTGCGGGCAAGACTGACCCAGGGCACGGTGCAGAATGCCATGCTGGTGCCGCAGCAGGCGGTCAACCGTGACGAGCACGGCGATCCGGTGGTCATGGTCGTGGGCGCGCAGAACAAGGCTGAGCAACGCAAGATCCAGACGGCGGGGACCGCGGCGGATAAGTGGATCGTGACCGGCGGACTGCGCCCCGGCGACAGGGTGATTGTCGAAGGCGGCATGCTGCTGCAACCGGGCATGACGGTAACCCCGCGGCCATGGGATCCCAACGCCCCCGCCCTGCCGGCCGCACCGGCCAAGGGGAAGTAACCGCGCCATGGCCCGCTTTTTCATCGACAGGCCCATCTTTGCATGGGTCATCGCCATCGTCCTCATGCTTGCGGGCGTGCTGGCGATCCGTTCGCTGCCGATCTCGCAATTCCCGGCCATCGCGCCGCCGGCAGTCTCGATCACCGCCACCTACCCCGGCGCCGACGCCGAAACGCTGGAAAAGACCACCACCCAGATCATCGAACAGCAGATGAAAGGGCTGGATCATCTGCGTTATTTCTCGTCCTCGTCATCGGACGGGACAGTGACGCTCACGATGACTTTCGAGCAGGGCACCAATCCCGATATCGCCCAAGTGCAGGTGCAGAACAAACTGCAGGCCGCAACGCCCCTGCTGCCGCAGGAAGTGCAGCAGCAGGGGTTGCAGGTGGCCAAGGCGACGCAGAACTTTCTGCTGGTGATCGGCCTCTATTCCGAAAACGGCGCGCACAACGCCCCCGATCTTGCCGATTACGTCGTTTCCAAGCTGCAGGATCCGCTTTCGCGCGTTTCGGGCGTGGGCGACACGCAGGTGTTCGGTTCGCAATACGCGATGCGGGTGTGGGTCGATCCGCTCAAGCTCAACCAGTACGGCCTTTCGATCGCGGATGTGACCAGCGCGCTGAGGGCGCAGAATGCCCAGGTTTCCGCGGGACAGATCGGTGGCCTTCCCGCACCGCAGGGGCAGATGCTCAATGCGACGGTTTCCGTGCAGTCGCGCCTCGCCACGCCCGACCAGTTTGCCGCGATCCGCCTCAAGACCGGCACCGGCGGCGCCGTGGTGCGGCTGAGCGATGTGGCCCGGGTGGAGATCGGGGCTGAAAACTATGGCTTCGATTCCAAATGGAACGGCAAGCCGGCGGCAGGCGTGGCGATCAAGCTGGCGCCCGGTGCCAATGCGTTGAGCACCGTCGATGCCGTCAAAGCGCGGGTGGCGGAGCTTTCCAGACAGTTCCCGTCGGACGTCAAAGTCATCTACCCCTACGATGCCACGCCTTTCGTGCGGCTGTCGGTGCGGCAGGTCGTCGAGACCCTGGTCGAGGCGGTGATCCTGGTGTTCCTCGTCATGTTCCTGTTCCTGCAGAACTGGCGCGCGACACTGATCCCCACCATTGCCGTTCCCGTCGTGCTGCTCGGCACGTTCGCAGTGATGGCCGCCGCCGGCTATTCCATCAACACGCTCACGCTGTTCGGCATGGTGCTGGCGATCGGCCTTCTGGTGGACGACGCGATCGTGGTGGTCGAGAACGTCGAACGCCTGATCGTGACCGAGCATCTGAGCCCGATCGACGCCGCGCGCAAATCCATCGACGAGATATCGGGCGCGCTGATCGGCGTTGCCATGGTGCTGGCGGCGGTGTTCCTGCCGATGGCGTTCTTCGGCGGATCGACCGGGGTGATCTATCGCCAGTTTTCCATCACCATCGTCTCGGCCATGGTGCTTTCGGTGATGGTTGCCCTGGTGCTGACGCCGGCGCTCTGCGCCACCATCCTCAGGCCTCACCGCCAGCAGGACAGCGAAAGCAACGGCGTGCTGGCGCGGTTCTTCCGCTGGTTCAACGAAAAGTTCGATAATGGCCAGCGCCGCTACGAACACGGCGTGCAATCGACCGTGCGCAACTGGAAACGCTCGATGGCGGTCTATGCGCTGATCATCGGCGGGCTGGTGCTGCTGTTCTGGCGGCTGCCGGGCGGGTTCCTGCCCGACGAGGACCAGGGCATCGTCATCGCGCTGGTCCAGGGACCCGCCGGCTCCACCTCTGCGCGCACGGACAAGGGCCTCGGCGCGATCCGCGACCACTTCCTGAAACAGGAAGCGGGCAACGTGCAAGGCGTGTTCACCGTCGGCGGCTTCAGCTTTGCGGGGGCGGGCCAGAATACCGGCATTGCCTTCGTGCCGCTCAAGCCCTGGTCCGAGCGTCCGGGCCATGCCAACCGGGCACAGGCCATCGCCGGACGCGCGATGGGCACGTTCGGCGCTTATCGCGACGGATTGATTTTTGCCGTGACCCCGCCGGCCGTGCAGGAACTGGGCAATGCCACCGGGTTCGACCTGCAACTGGTCGATCAGGCCGGCATCGGTCACGCGGGTCTCGCGGGGCTTCGCAACATGATGCTGGGCATGGCCATGAAGGACCCGCGCCTGGTGGGCGTGCGTCCCAATTCGCTTGACGATGCGCCGCAGCTCAAAGTCACTGTCGACCAGGACAAGGTAGGCGCGCTGGGCCTTGATCTTTCCACCGTGAACAGCACGATAGCCACGGCCTGGGGCGGCAGCTACGTCAATGATTTCGTCGATCGCGGGCGGGTCAAGCGCGTGTTCATCCAGGCCGATGCGCCTTACCGCACCGCACCCGAAGACCTGGACAAGCTGTTCGTGCGGTCGAGCAACGGCAGCATGGTGCCTTTCAGCGCGTTTTCGACCATCACCTGGGTCAGGGGGCCAACCCAGTTGACCCGGTACAACGGCTCGCCAGCCATGGAGATCCTGGGAGCCCCCGCCCCCGGCACGTCGACCGGCGACGCCATGGCCGCGATCAAAGCGATCCATGCCAAGCTGCCGCCGGGCACCGCGCTGGAATGGACCGGCCTGTCCTATGAGGAAAACCTGTCCGGCGGGCAGGCCCCGGCGCTCTATGCGCTGTCGCTGCTCTTCGTGTTCCTGTGCCTTGCGGCGCTTTACGAGAGCTGGTCGGTGCCGCTGGCGGTGATCATGGTGGTGCCGCTGGGGGTGGTCGGCGCGCTTCTGGCGGCAACGCTGACCGGTCTCAACAACGACATCTATCTGCAAGTCGGGCTGATCACCACGATTGGCGTTTCCGCCAAGAACGCCATCCTGATCGTGGAATTCGCGCAGGAGCGCATCCGCGACGGCATGGGCGCGTTCGAGGCAGCCGTATCGGCGGCGCGCCTGCGCCTGCGGCCGATCCTGATGACCAGCCTGGCGTTCGTGTTCGGCGTCCTGCCGCTAGCGGTGGCGAACGGCGCCGGTGCCGGCGGACAGAACGCCATTGGCCGAGCCGTGGTGGGCGGGATGATCTCGGCCACGGTGCTGGCGATCTTTTTCGTGCCGATGTTCTTCGTGGTGGTTCACAACCTCTTCGCAAGGCGCCAGCAGGCAGAGCCCCGCCATCCCCAGGACGATGCTGGCGCCCCGGCGCCGCAGGGAGCATGAAAACAGTGACAGGAATCCGTTTCGCCGCCGCCGCCGTGCTGCCTGCGCTGCTGCTTTCCGGTTGCAACATGGCTCCGCGCTATGCCCGTCCGGCCCCGGCCGTGCCGCCTGCATTGCCGCAGGGCAGCGGCGTCTATCCCGCCGCCGATCCGCAGCAGACGCAAGACCTGAGCCGCATTGGCTGGCGCGCGTTCTTTCGCGACGACCGCCTGCGTCAGGTGATCGAGCTGGGCCTTGCCAACAACCAGGACCTGCGCCTGGCGGCTGCCAACGTGCTGCAGGCGCGCGCGCAATACCGGGTCCAGCGAGCCGCACTTTTTCCCGCCATCAGCGCCAGTGGATCGGGCACTTATACCAATACCGCGTCTTTTGCCGCCACCAGCGGCGGCGCGGTGCCCGTGGGAACGTCGAACATCCAGTATTTCAGCGGCAACGTCGGGCTTTCTTCCTACGAGATCGACCTGTTCGGCCGAGTGCGGAACGAGACGAAAGCCGCGGTGGAACAGTATCTTGCCAGCGAAGAAGGGCGTCGCTCCACCCGCGTCACGCTGATCGGCGAAATCGCCGCAGCCTGGCTCACGCTGGCCGCGGACCGCGATCAGCTGGCCACCGCGCAACAGACGCTCGATGCCTATGCCAAGACGCTGGAGTTGACGAAAGCGCAATTCAATAGCGGCGTACAGTCGGCGCTGGAAATGAAACAGGCCGAAACCGGCTATCAATCGGCGCGGAACGACATTGCCGTGCTGCAGACCCAGGTGGCGCAGGATCTGAACGCATTGCAACTGCTGACGGGAGCCACGGTGCCCGAGGAACTGCAGCCGCAAAGTCTGGGCCCGGACATCGTCACGCTCGATGTGCTGCCGGGCAATCTGCCATCGGACGTTCTGCTGCGCCGCCCCGATGTCTTGCAGGCCGAACATCAATTGATTGCCCGCAATGCCAATATCGGCGCGGCACGGGCTGCGTTCTTTCCGCGCATTTCCCTGACTGCCACGATCGGCACGATCAGCGGGACTTTACGGACCCTGTTCGGGGAAGGCACCGGCACTTACAACGTGGTGCCGTCGGTCAACGTGCCGCTGTTCGATTTCGGACAGAACAAGGGCAATCTCGATTATGCCAAGGCATCGCGCGATGCCGCAGTGGCAACCTATCAGAAAACGATTCAGACGGCGTTTCGTGAAGTGGCCGATGCCCTGGCGGCGCGGGGCACGCTCGACGAGCAGGTTGCCGCGCAAACCGCCCGCGCCGATGCGGCAAAACAGGCGGCGATGCTGTCCGACGCGCGTTTTCGCGCGGGCGTGGAATCGTTCCTGATCGCGCTTGACACGCAGCGCACCGTTTATTCCGCGCAGCAGCAACTGGTGACCACGCGGCTCAACCGCGCCAACAACCTCGTCACGCTCTACCGTACTTTGGGGGGCGGTCTCGACTGAACACCCGAAGCGCGAACGCCCCTTGCCAAAGGCCCCCGCTTGCATAGGATATCCTCCTTAACAAGACGGCGTGAGGTGGGCGATGACCGATCGTATTCAGGAAGGCATGACCGACGCGGGGGAAGAAAGCCTCATCATTCTGGAATCGCTGCTCTGCCTGATGCGGGAGAAAAACCTGCTCACGCGCGGCGATATAGAACTGCTGTGCCAGAAGGTTGAACGTCGTACGGCGGACGCCGGCTATACCCCCCTGCCCTGCAAGGACAGCAGCGCGAACGAAGCGATCGGCTATCTGCGCCGGCTGTCGGCCTATCTGGGCCAGCGCTACGGCGGAAAGCACATGCGGCGGCCGATCAACTGATACCGGGCTGCACGGATTCCGACCCATACGAATGCCCGGCGCCGGGCGCCGGACGGTTCAGGCCGGAACCTGCATATCCAGGACATCCTCGATCGCCACGACGCGATGTTCGCGCGCGCTGATTTCGGCGGCAGTGCCGATCGCCACGGCCATGAGGCCGTCATGCGCGCTCACCAGCACGTCTCCCTCCCCGCGCACCGCACAGGCAAAGGCCTTGTGCTGGTAATAGGTAGCACCGTGATGCGATCCGGCGGCAAGGGCCGCCTCGTCGACCGCCACGTGATGCCGCTCCACCGCCTTGGCCCCGGGCCAGGGCGCTCGCGGCGACCAGACCAGATCGCCAGGCGGGATCAGCACGTCGAGCCGGCCCTTGTCGCCCGTCGCGCTCATTTCCTCCTGATGCTCGGCGCCTTCGGCGAACATGCACAGGTCCAGCATGGCGCGGGTGCCATTGGCGAAATCAACCGTCGTAAAACTGTTGTCGATGATATCGGGCCGCGCGCCATTGTAACGTTCGTCGAGATGATTGACGTCCATCGCGCCGGAGCAATACACGCGAACCGGTTCGCTTTGCGTGATCAGGCGCATGAGATCGAAGAAATGGCAGCATTTTTCCACCATCGTGCCGCCGGTCTTTGCGGAAAAGCGGTTCCAGTTCCCCACTTTGGGCAGAAACGGAAACCGATGTTCGCGGATCGAGAGCATGCGCAGGGTGCCCACCTGGCCGCCATGGACCGCGTCGATGAAAGCGGCGGCGGGGGGCATGAAGCGATACTCCATGCCCGTCCAGAACAGGGCCTTGCGCGCGGCCGCCTGCTCCACGACCCAGCGGGCATCGGCCATGGTGGTGCACAGCGGCTTTTCGCAGAGGATCGCCGCGTCGCTGGCCAATAGCGGTTCCAGCACCGCGCGATGGGTGAAGTTGGGAGACGCCACCACCACGGCATCCACACCGCCGGCCGCGATCAGGCTGGCTGCATCGGCATGGACGGCAACGCCGCCCGCCCGATCACCCAGCGCATTGCACGCCCAGTCGCGCGACGTCGGCTCCGGATCAGCGATGGCCACGATCTCGGCATCGGGCAGCAGCTTGATATTGTGGATATGCTCCACGCCCATCATGCCGGTGCCGACGAGGCCGTAACGCAGTTTTCCTACCATCACCTTGCTCCTTGTGCCATGGCGCGTTCCATGACGAACCTCAGCCTAAAGACCGAACCCGTCGCGCTCGGCAAGAGCGGACTTGGCGTTTTCCCGATCGCATGGGGCATGTGGCGCCTTGCCAGTGCGGATGGCAAAGACGATCCGGGCGCCGTGGCTGCCAGGATCGAAGCCGCGCTCGATGCCGGGGTGACGCTGTTCGACACGGCCGATATCTATGGTTGCGACACGCCAGCGGGCTTTGGCGGGGCAGAGACACTGCTGGGCCGGGCGCTGGCTGCCAACCCGCAGTGGCGTGAACGCATGGTGATTGCCACCAAAGGCGGCATCTGGCCCGGCAAGCCCTATGACTCGACATCCGATTACCTGCGCAGCGCGATCGATGCATCGTTGCGGCGGCTGGGCCTGCCCTATGTCGATCTTTACCAGATCCACCGCCGCGATTTCCTGGCCCACCCGCGCGAGGTTGCAGACGCACTGGTGGAAATGGTCGAGGCAGGGAAGGTGCGCCACGTGGGCGTCTCGAACTACAGCCCGGCCGAACTTTCCGCGCTTCAGGCTTTCCTGCCTGTTCCGCTGGTTTCCACCCAGCCCGAATATTCCGCGGCGCGCATCGCCCCGCTTTATGACGGTACGCTGGACCAGGCGATGGAGCGCGATCTGGCCGTGCTGGCCTGGTCGCCCCTGGGCGGCGGGCGTCTTTCCGATCCGGCCCATCCCGTGGGGCATGTGCTGGCGCGGCATGGCGCTGCGTTCGGTGCCGATGCCAGCGCGGCAGCGCTCAGCTGGATCATGGCCCATCCGGCGCGGATCGTACCCATCGTGGGATCGCAGCAGCCGCAGCGCATTGCCGCCCTGCGCGATGCGTTCAAAATCCAATGGACGCGGGAGGAATGGTATGGCGTGCTCGAAGCCGCGCGCGGAGAACGCATGCCATGACCCGGAAACCGTGCGAAATCAGCTGGTTTTCAGCACTTTGTGATGACGATTATGAATACCTGGGGCAACCCGATCCGGCGCTGCAATCCAGTTGGGAACATTGCCGCAATATCGTGCTGCGGGCCGAGGAAGGCGGTTTTGACAATGTTCTGCTGCCTTCGGGCTATGCGCTGGGTATCGATACCACGGCCTTTGCCGCCGCAATCGCCACGCAGGTGCGGCGCATCAAGCTGCTGATGGCAATCCGCGTCGGCGAAATGTGGCCACCGCAACTGGCCCGGCAGATCGCCACGATCGACCAGATCCTGGGCAGGCGGCTGACGATCAACATCATTTCCAGCGACATGCCGGGCGAAGCACTGGACGGTGCGGCCCGCTATGAACGCACCGACGAGGCGATTGTGATCCTGCGGGCCTTGCTGGCCGGCCAGCCGCTCGACCATCGGGGCCGCTTCTGGAACCTCAGTCTGGAGGCGCCGCGCATCATGCGACAGGCACCCCGCGTGCCGGCATTCTATTTCGGCGGCTTGTCAGAGCCTGCGCGCGAAACCGCCGCCAGGGGTTGCGACGTCTATCTGATGTGGCCGGACCGGATGGAGGCGGTGAAGGATATCATCGCCGACATGACCGCGCGTGCCGCCCGCCACGGGCGCGCGATCCGCTTCGGCTATCGCGTGCACGTGGTCGTGCGCGAAACGGAAAGCGAAGCGCGCGCGGCCGCAGACCGCTTGCTGTACAAGCTCGATGCAGCCGAAGGGGCGGCGATCCGCGCCAGGTCGCTGGATTCACAGTCGGTGGGCGTGCAGGCCCAAGCCGCCCTGCGCGAAGCGGCCGCCCAGGATGGGTATGTCGAAGACAACCTGTGGACGGGCATCGGCCGCGCCCGCTCCGGCTGCGGCGCCGCCATCGTCGGCGATCCCGATCAGGTCATCGCCAAAATCAATGCTTATCGCGCGGCGGGCATAGAGGCGTTCATCCTGTCCGGCTATCCCCATGCGGGCGAGGCGGACCTGTTTGCCCGCCATGTCCTGCCGCATATCGACCATGCGCCGCTTTAATCTCTACCAGTAAAGTTGAAATTTCTGGCACTCCCCTGGTTCCGGCCTTAACACCTGTTGCAAAGGAGTGCTTCGAGCCATGACCACCCTGCTCAGCCCGCGGCATCGCCGGGTCCTGTTCCTGCTGGCCCTGACGGCACAGATTCTCAATCTGGTGGACCGGCAGATCATCGCTGTGCTCAAACCGACGATCGCGGCGGACCTGAACTGGACCGACGACGATTATGGCACGCTGGCCGCGCTGTTCCAGATCGGAGCGGCCTTTGGCTTTCTTGGCGCGGGCTGGCTGGCCGACAGGCTCGGCGTGCGCCGCGCCAACGCGTTCGGCGTGGCGGCCTGGTCGCTGGCGGCGATGGCGCATGGTTGGGCACGCAGCTTTGCCGGGTTCATGGCCTGCCGGATCAGCCTTGGCGCGACCGAGGCCATGGGCACGCCTGCCGGCATCAAGACCATGGCGGCAATCTTTCCCCCGGCGCAGCGATCGACCGGCTTCGGCCTGTCCAATGCGGTCAATTCCATCGGCGCGATCGTGGCACCGCTGGCCATACCCGTTTGGGCGGCGCTGTGGGGCTGGCGCGGGGCGTTCATTGCGGCAGGCGCCCTGGGCCTTGCCTGGGCCGTGGCCTGGTGGCTGGTCACACGCAGGGTGGATTTCGATGAAGCCCCGGTGATCGCCGATGCAGAAGCCAACCCTCGGCCGATCTGGCGCGAACGCCGCACCTGGACGATTGCCGGGGCCAAAGTACTGTCTGACGCCACATGGTTCCTCATGCTGTTCTGGATGCCGGACTATTTTCACCGCGCGTTCGGTTTGACGGGAACGGAACTGGGGCCTCCGTTGGCGCTTGCCTATGCCGGGGCGGCGGTGGGCTCGGTTCTGGCCGGCACGGTATCGAGCCGGTGGATCGCCGCGGGCCAGACGGTCGATCGAGTGCGCAAGCGCATGATGCTGGCCTCGGCCGTCGTGGTGGTGCCCGTGCCACTTGCCCTGTCGATGCCTGGTCCCTGGGCCGCCGCGGCGGTTCTGGCCCTGGCTCTTGCCGGTCACCAGGGCTTTTCCACCAGCCTGTTCGGGCTGATCGCCGATGTGACACCGCGCCAGCGGGTGGGCCGCGTGACCGGATTTGCGGCCTTTTGCGGCAATCTCGGCGGAACGGCGATCACCAAGATCGCCGGACTGACACTGGCCGCTGGGCTCGGCTACGGCCCACTTTTTGCTTTTGCAGCAGCATCTTACCTCTTGGCGCTGGGATGGATTGTGCTCACCATGCCACGCATCGTGCCTGTGGAAAGAAGCGAGGCGGGCATTGTGATGAGCCACTAAAGAAAAACTTTCTTCTCTACCAAAAAGGTTGAATATAACGCAACGGCGTTCAAGGGAGACATCAATGCTTCAGTTTTGCGTATCGTATCGCCGTGCCTTGCTGCTGGCCGGCGCATGGATCGTGCCTACCGCCGCTTTTGCCCAGGATGCCGCCCCGGCGCCGCAAGCGTCGGCCGAGGCCAGCGCGCCGGATGCCGCCGTGCCCGGCGAAATCCTGGTCACCGCGCGGTTCCGCAACGAAAGCCTGCAACAGGTGCCGATCGCGATCAGCGCGATCAGCGGCAAGTCCCTGAACGACCGCGCCATTCACAATCTTCAGGACCTGTCGGCCAGCGTGCCGACGGTCGATTTCCGCAATGGCGCGTCGAACAAGGACCGCACCGTCTTCGTGCGCGGCGTGGGCACGATTACCACTTCGCCCGGCGTCGAGTCGTCGGTTTCCACCGTGCTCGACGGCGTGGTGCTCAATCGCCCCGGGCAGGCGACGCTGGACGTCGGCGAAGTGGAGCGCATCGAAGTGTTGCGCGGCCCGCAGGGCACGCTGTTCGGCAAGAATGCCTCGGCCGGCGTGATCAACATCGTCACCGCCCAGCCTACCCAGGACTTCCACGCCTATGTCGATGGCACGGCGACCACCGACGAGGAATACCGCATCAAGGCGGGCATCACCGGCGGCCTGACCGACAGCGTGGCTGCCCGGATCGACGGGCTTTACACCAATTATAAAGGCAACGTGTGGAATGCCGTCACCGGAAACCACGTCAACGGCTTTGAACGCTATGGCCTGCGCGGGAAGGTGGAAGCACGGCCGAGCGATGCCCTGACTCTGACCCTGGCGGGCGACTGGCTGCACAGCTACGACACGACGTCCAACGGCGTCTATTCCAGCACCAGCCAGATCGCCTATCCCACCAACGCGGTCACGACGTCGGCAACGCTGGGCAGCATCCTGACCGGATACGGCATCACCGCCAGCCCTTCCAACCGCACCGCGGCAACCACGTTCGATACCAACGTGCGCGATGACAACTTCGGCGCGTCGCTGACCGCCGATCTCTCGCTGGGCGATTACAAGCTGACGTCGATCAGCGCATGGCGCGGCTGGAAGAACAACCAGCGCCAGGATCTCGACGCCACGCAGGCGCCGGTTTCGGTCCAGGCCCAGACCGAAGATCGCGGCACGGTGGATACGAACCAGTATTCGCAGGAACTACGCCTCACGTCTCCCAAGGGCAAGCTGGTCGATTATGTCCTGGGGGCCTATATCCTGCGCGCGGAAACCGACGAACGCTATCAGCGTGACCTTACGCGCACGTCGGGCCTGACCACCGGCATTGCCAATTACGGCATTCGCGCCAACAACTATGCCCTGTTCGGCGAAGCCAACGTGAATTTCACCAGTGCGTTCCGGGCCATTGCCGGCTATCGCTCCACCTGGGACAAGCTTGCGTACTATCACCTGCGCACGTCGACCGCCGATCCCAACAACACCGGCAGCAGTGCGCTCGATGCACCGGGCATTCGCGCCTATCACAACAGCAATGGCAGCACCTCGACGCGCGGCGATTCCTGGCGACTGGGCCTGCAGTGGGACGCCAGCCGCCTCACCCAAGTCTACGGTACCTGGTCTCGCGGTTACAAGGGGCCGGCGTACAACACCTTCTTCAACATGCGCTTGAACGACCAAATCGCGCTTTCGCCCGAAACGTCGGACTCGTTCGAAGTGGGCATCAAGGGCAGCACGGCCGATGGATCGTTCCGCTATGCGCTGGCGGCCTACTCCACCACGTTCTACAACTATCAGGCGAACGTGGCCGATCTGGTCAACGGCACGGCGGTTACCCGCCTGATCAACGCCGGCAAGGTGCGTTCTCAGGGCGTGGAAGCGGATGTGACGCTGACGCCCGCCAAGGGCTTCAGCGTCGATATCTCCGCGGCTTACAACAATGCCAAGGTGGTTGCTTTCAACTGCCCCGTGGGACTGCCGGCCAGTTGCGACATCAACGGCCAGCCGCTGCCCTTTGCCCCCAAGGTCAAGCTCTTCGGCAATGCCGCCTATCGCTTCGCACTGACTTCGGCGCTCGATCTGGAACTGCAGAGCGACATCTCGTTCAAAAGCGAGACCCAGTACCAGCTGACGCAGACGCCCAGCACGATCCAGCCGGCCTATGCCATCTGGAACGGCAGCGTCGCGCTGCTCGGCAGCAACGACGGGTGGCAGTTGCGCGCCTATGTGAAGAACATCGCCAACACCCACTATGCCAACTTCCTGGCCAATGGCGGGGTGGCGGGGACCGTGCGCTTCGTGCCGCGCGACGATGTGCGTTATGGCGGGCTCAATCTGCGCAAGAAGTTCTGATCGGCCGATCCCGCGCCTGCCCCGATGCGGCGGAACGCATCGGGGCAGGTGCGGTAAGGTTGCCTTTGCCGCGGCTGGTCCAACTGGGGCTGTTTCTTTCGTGCTCGATCGCGGCAGGTATGTGTTGCATTGCACCGAAAACGGTTCGATCCGGGACACGATCGTACTTGAAACTCGTCACGTTCGCGTGCACAAATCCTGCTGCGGCGCAAACAAGAGAACCGCGCCCGGGGTCGATAACGCAATGTCCATGACGTTTGGGGCGGAACCGGAAATGCCGGCGTCCGGCCATGTTGCAGTCCGATGCAGGCGCGCGGCCTTGCGGGTGTCGAACGTCAGTTGCCGGGCGGATGCCGTTTGATGGTTCAGGCAGCGCCGCGCGCGAACAACGATCGGGCGCCGGATGCGCCCGCCATGCGCGACGAGGCAGACAGACTGGCCGAGCTGGAGCGGGCCTGCGAAGCGGCGCAGGCCGCCAATGCCGCAAAAAGCCTGTATCTTGTCGGCGTCAGCCACGAGATCCGCTCTCCGCTGAACGTCATTTATGGCTATGCCCAGCTTATCGAACGCCAATCCGATATCGATCCGCGCGATGCGGCCAGGGTGATCCTGCGCAGCGCCGAACATCTGATCGATCTGGTCGAAGGGTTGCTTGACATTTCGCTGGTGGAGAACGGCATTACCCGGGTCGCGCGCGACGTGGTGCGCCTGCCGGCGTTTCTTGACCAGCTGGTGCGCATGTTCGAACCCGAAGCGCGAGCCAAGGGCCTGGTCTTCCACTATGCCGCGCCGCCCGGCCTACCGGAATTCGTGCGCACCGATCAGAAACGGCTGCGCCAGGTCCTGATCAACCTGATCAGCAACGCGATAAAGTTCACCGACAATGGCAGCGTCACCTTGCGGGTAAGCCATGCCGGCGAAGTGGCCCGGTTCGAGGTGGAAGATACCGGTCCCGGGATCGCCCCGGAAGATCGCGACCATATTTTCACCCCGTTCGAACGGGGTGCGGCCCAGGCGGAAACGACCAGAGGCTTTGGCCTGGGCCTGCCGATCGCCCGCGCGATCATTCACATGCTGGGCGGCGATATCGAGGTACGCAGCACGCACGGCGCGGGCAGCACCTTTTGCGTGCGGATGATGCTGCCCAAGGTATGGGTGCCGGGCGAACCCGTGCCCCGCCCCGGGCGCATCGTCGGCTATACCGGCGCGCGCAGGTCCATCCTGGTGGTGGACGACGACGCGCAGCAGCTTTCCTTCGTGCGTCACGCGCTGCGCGACGTGGGCTTCGAAGTGGCCGTGGCCCCCTGCGGGCAAACCGCGATGGCGCTGTGCCAGGGGCAGCGGTTCGATCTCGTGCTGCTCGATGTCCAGATGCCCGGATGCTGCGGGTGGGACATGGCCGCGCGGCTGCGCGCCGATTTCGGCAAGACGCTGCGGATCGTGATGCTGTCGGCCAATGCCCATGAACGCCATGGCCCGATGGGCGAAGTGGCCGGCAATGCCGAAGCCGCGCACGACCTGTTTCTGATCAAGCCGATCGAAATCGGCCGCCTAGTCGATGCGATCGGCCAGCAACTGGGGCTGGAATGGCAATGCGCGGACGCGCAGCCCGTGGTGACGGCGCGCCCGGCCGGAGGCCCCGATCCCCTTCCCCCCGCGGCGCGGCCTCATCTCGAGCGGCTCCGCGAACACCTGCGCATCGGGCATGCCCGGGGCATCGCCAGCGAAATCGCCGCGCTGGAGAAAGCCGTGCCCGACGCCGGTGATCTGGTGGCCCGGCTCTATACCAAGCTCGACCGGTTCGACATGGCAGGCCTTGCCCGCATTCTGGAAGAGCTTTGACATGGCTGCGCCCCAGGCACGCCGCGATACCGTTTTGATCGTCGATGACGAGCCGGGCGCTCTCCATCTGCTGACCGATACGCTCGAGGCGGGCGGGCTTCAGGTACTGGTCGCGACATCGGGCCAGACGGCGCTCGACCTGTTGCAGCACATCGTGCCCGATCTTGTGCTGATGGACGCCATCATGCCGGGCATCGACGGTTTCGAAACGACGGCGCGGATCAAGGCCAACCCGCAGATCGCCCATATTCCGGTGATTTTCATGACTGGGCTTACCGAAAGCGAACATGTGATCGAGGGGTTTGAGGTGGGCGGCGTCGATTACGTGCGCAAGCCGATAAACCTGCAGGAATTGCTGGCCCGCGTGCGCGTCCATCTCGGTCATGCCCGGGCCGTGCAGGCCAGCACGGCGAGCCTCGATGCCACCGGGCGTCTGATGATGGCAACCGATACCAGCGGCTTTCTGCTGTGGTGCACGCCGCTGGCCGAACAGGCCATCAATCGCATCGCGCCGAGCTGGCGTCGCGATCAACCCGCCCTGCCCGACGAACTGCGCCACAGCGTGAACCGGCTGCTGACCAAAAGCGAAGCCGGTAGCAGCCTGCGTATCGAACAGGCCGAGGGGACGCTGGAACTGGTGCTGATCGCGCGCTATCGCGAAAACGAAGTGCTCATCAGGCTCAACGAGCTGAACCCGCAGGTCGATGCCCGGCGGCTGCAAAGCCATCTCTCGCTGACCGAGCGCGAGGCCGAAGTGCTGCTGTGGATCAGCTATGGCAAATCGAACGGCGATATCAGCGAAGTGCTGTCGATAAGCCCGCGCACGGTGCAAAAGCATCTCGAACGCATTTACGAAAAACTCGGGGTGGAAACCCGGGCGGCCGCAGCGGCCATCGCGATCAAAGTCATCGCACGCTGATCGCGATCGCCGCGCGGCGGCCTGCGGCGCAACCTTACTTTTTGCGCGCCGCTATCGCTTCGATCTCGATCAGGAAATAGGGCCCGGCAAGTGCGGCCACCTGAAACGTCGAGCGCGCCACGGTGGTGGGATTGTCCGCCGTCTTGAAGAACTGCTTGAACCCTTCGTTGGCACCGGCAAAATCCATGTGCCCGGTCTTGGGATCGGCGGCCACGAACAGCGTCAATTTGACAAGATCGGCCATCTGATAACCGCGGCTTGCCAGCAACGCCTTGATCTTGTTCAGCACGCTGACCGTCTGAGTCTTGGTATCGCCCAGATCGTCCACCGATTTCACGTCGGCAAAGGTCTTTTTGGGATCGATCGGCGAGGCAAGCTGGCCCGACAGGAAGAACAGGTCGGTGCCCGCGGCAACTTCGGCGCCGTCGAGGATCAGCGCGCCGGGATTGGCTTGAAGCTTGGTGACCTGGGCCTGGGCAGGAACAGCAGGCGCCAACGCGGCGGCGAAAGCAAGGCCGAGAGCGGCAAACATGCGGCGCTGTGGGCCGATGGAAAGAGACATGGCGGTTCCTTGATAAGTGGCAGCATCTGGCAGAGCGCGTTCCCGACGCGCCATGCATCCTAATGTCTGCACCGCAACGCGTGATACGACAATCAGCGTATGGGCTTTACCGGGAAATTGCCGTCCAGTGCCGTGATGAAGCCCGGGAGCCGCAACAGGCGGCACCGGGATGCGAGGGCAGGATCGGCCCCGGCATCGCGCCGAGGGACGACCCGCGCCGCCGTAAAGGGGAGTGGATGCGGGAGGAGGGTTCGTCTCAATGGGGGCAAAGTCATGTCAGCCTATTCCCGTATTGCAATTGCATCGCTTCTCGCGTCGGCCGCCGTACCGACCATCGCCATGGCGCAAGACGCCCCCGCTGCCGAACTGCCGCCGGGGGAAGACATCATCGTTACCGGCACCCGCGTTATCGGCATGCGCGCATCCGACAGCGCCGCCCCGGTGCAGGTCATCGGCACGCAGGCCTTTCAGTCGGTGGGTCAACAGGAACTGACGCAGGTTCTGGCGCAGAGCCTGCCGTCGCTCAATTTCCAGGCCTTCGGCGGCGATACCGCGAACCTGACGCTGACCGCCGCGCTGCGCGGGCTTTCGCCGAACGACACGCTGGTGCTGGTCAACGGCAAGCGCCGCCACACCACGGCCAACCTCGCCGTGCTGGGCGGTTCGCCCTATTCGGGATCGGCCGCCGCCGATTTCACGTTCATTCCCACCAACGCCATCAGCCGCATCGAAATCCTGCAGGACGGCGCCGCCGCGCAATATGGCTCCGATGCCATCGCCGGCGTGATCAACATCATCCTCAAGGATCAGTCTTCGGGCGGCCTGTTCACCGCCACGGCCGGGCAATTCTACAAGGGCGACGGGGAAACCGTATCGGCCGCGTTCAACATCGGCACCAAGCTGGGCGACAACGGCTTCCTCAACCTTACCGCCGAATACAAGTATCACGATCATACCCAGCGCGGCGGCTGCGATCGCCGCTATTTCACGGAAAACTGCGAGGTACGCCCCGTCGGCCCCACTTTCAGCGCTTTGAACGAGGCTGGGGTGAGGTCCAACCAATATTTTCCGCGCGTGAACAACATCAACGGGGACGCACGGTTCACCGTCTACAACTTCATGTTCAACGCCGGTTATGATCTGACGGCCGACATTCAGGCCTATGCCTTCGGCAGCTATGGCAACCGCAATGCCAGCTCGTTCCAAAACTATCGGCCTGCATCTCGCATATCGGGTACAACCAGCACGGGGGCAACCGTCTATCCGCTGCGTTCCGGCTTCAATCCCAAGGAAGGCCTGCGGGAAGAGGATTTCTCGGGCACGTTCGGCCTGAAAGGGATCGTCTCGGGCTGGGCATGGGATCTGGCCGGAACCTATGGCCGCGATTCCGTCGCGCTGTACACGCTCCAATCCGCCAATCCCGCGCTCTATGCCGAGCAGCAGTCGCAGAACGCCAACGAAATCGGCCTTCAGCGCGATTTCTATGCCGGCACGCTGGTCAACAGCGAATGGAGTGTCGATCTGGGCGTGACCAAGGATTTCGAACTGGGTCTGTCCAAGCCGCTGACGCTCGCGTTCGGCGGACAGTGGCGCCGCAACGGTTATGGCATCCAGTCGGGTGAATTTGCGTCCTATTACTCCGGCGGCCCGCAGTCCTATCCTGGCTTTGCGCCGGCCGACGCCGGCTTCTACACCCGTCGCTCCATCGCCGGCTATGTCGACGTGGCAGTCGATCCGGTCAAGGGCCTGCATGTCGACCTGGCCGGGCGCTATGAGCACTATTCCGATTTCGGCAATGTCTGGAACGGCAAGGCCACGGCGCGCTATGACTTCAGCCCGGCCTTTGCTCTGCGCGGCACGGTTTCCAATGGGTTCCGCGCGCCAACCCTCGCCGAGCAATACTATTCCTCGGTCAACGTCGGACCAACTTCGATATTTGGCCAGCTCCCACCCAATTCCACGGCTGCAAAAGTGCTTGGTTTTGGCGATCTCAAACCAGAAAAATCGACCTCGTTCTCGGCCGGCATTGTCACCCATCCGGGCGGGGGCCTTCAGATCACAATCGATGCGTATCAGATCAAGCTGAGGGACCGCATTGTACCATCTGCGTCGATTGTCGGGTCGCAGCAAGGTCAGACGGTATCGCAGGCGGTCCTTGACGCTCTGACGTCGCGTGGTGTCAGCCTTACCGATGCAACATCCTATGCCGGGATCAACATTTTCACCAACGGTGCCGACACGCGGACCCGCGGCGTGGAAGCCACGGCTGATTACACCAGCGATTTCGGTGACGTCAAAGCAGCTTGGACACTGGGCTTCAATTTCAACCAGACCACGCTTCTGAAAGTCAATCCTTTGCCTTCGCAAGTAAGAAACGAATCCATAGGCCAGACATCCCTGCTCGATCCCAATTCGACCGACGGGCTGACGACGGCAACGCCGCGCGTAAAAGTGATCGGCAACGTATTGTTCACGTTCGGCTCGTTCTCGATCAATCTACGCGAAACGATCTATGGCTCTGCCCATCAGCGCACCAATTATGCCGGCACCGGCATCGACGATCCAAACAATCCTAACGACGGTTACACAGTCCTGCGCACGGGAACGACGGGGATCACCGATCTCAACGTAGGCTACAAGCTCACGCCAAAGATCCGCTTCGACGTAGGCGCCAACAACCTGTTCGACATCCAGGCACCCACCGTGCCCACGGTCGGAGGTCGCCCGGCCAATGGTGCCAACGTCTACAACGCGCCGATTTCGTTCACGCCGTGGGGCATCAATGGCGGCTATTACTACGCGCGCGTCACGGCCACGTTCTGACGGCATGACTGCAATCCATCCCCGGCATCGATGTGCCGGGGATGCGATGGCCGCGCCGGAACGGGGGTGCGCGCAAGCGCCCGTACATATCCGGGCAAGCATGTCGTTCATTGCAAGCAGGGCGGCCCACGGTCATGGCATCAGGTTCTAATGTGGCAAGCGATCCCCTTGCCGAGGCGGCCGCGGCCCTGGCAACGCGGCCTGCCAAGGCAGAGCGGCTGGCACGCGGGCTGGTCAGCCGCAATCCCGACGATCCCAGACCGCGGTTGATCCTGGCTTCGGCGCTGCGGCGCCTGGGCCGTTTTGCCCAGGCGCTGCCGCTATTGCTCGATCTGGCAAGGCGCTGGCCGCAAGCTGCCCGCACGCGCTATGAGCTGGGTATGGCACTGTGCGGTCTCGGGCGGGGGCAGGAAGGCGATCAGCAGCTCGACGCGGCAGTGGCGCTCGATCCGCATCATGCCGAAGCATGGCGTGCCATTGCCGACCGGGCCTTTGCCTGCGGCGCCGTGACGCGGGAACGCGCGGCGCTGGCTGCGCTGGCGCGGATCGATGCCGATCACCCCGATCTGGGCCGCGCGGCGGAACTGGTGGCGCTGGGCCGTCACGGTGAAGCTGACCCGATCCTGCGGCGCTTCTGCCTTGCCTATCCCCACCATGCCGAAGGCGCGCGGTTGCTCGCTGCCTGCCACATTGCCCATCGCACGGTCCATGCCGCCGAAACGCTGTTGCGCCATGCGCTTGCGCTCGACCCGCAGTCTCCGCGCGTCCGTTTCGACCTGGCCCATGCCCTGTTTGCCGCGCGCCTTGCCGAACAGGCGCTGGTCGAGCTGTCCCCTCTGCTGGCCGCAGAGCCTGACAATCCGGCCTACCTCAACCTTCAGGCCGCGTGCCTCGGCCTGCTGGGCGACGATCGCGCCGCCGCGGCGATCAATGCGCGCCTGGCACAGGCCTTTCCGGCCAACCCGGGCGTTGCGATAAACCATGGCCACGCCGCCCGCACCGCCGGCCAGCGCGATACCGCGATCCGCGCCTATCGCCATGCCACGATACTAGCACCGCATCTTGGCGAGGCCTGGTGGGGCCTTGCCAATCTCAAGATCGGGGCGCTCAGCGATGCCGACGAGGCGCAGATGCGCGCACTCATCGACGGCCCGCTGTCCGATGACGATCGCATGCACCTGTTCTATGCCCTGGGGCGCCGGCTGGAAGACCAGGGCGACGCGGGCGAAGCTTTTGCCTGGTATGCAATGGGCGCGGCGCTGGCCCGGGTGAAGTTCGGCGGAGCCGGCCAGGATTACGGGGCGCAGGCGCGCGAAGTCTGCATGCTGCATTCCGCGCGGTTTCAGAACGAGCGGGCAGGCCTTGGCGCACCAGACGGGGCGCCGATCTTCATCGTCGGCCTCCCCCGCTCGGGTTCCACGCTGGTGGAACAGATCCTTGCCAGCCATCCCGCCATCGAAGGGACGATGGAGCTGCCCTATATCGGCAGCCTTGTCGGCCGGATCGCGCGCGAAGGGGGCGCCGCCCGCCTGACATCGGCCAGCGCGGCCCAGTTGCGCGACTGGGGCGAGGAATATCTGGCGATGGCGCAAGTCCACCGTCGCCTGGGCCGGGCGCATTTCATCGACAAGATGCCCAACAATTTCCGGCATATCGGGCTGATCCGCCTGATCCTGCCCAATGCGCGGATCATCGACGTGCGGCGCCATCCGATGGCGGCGTGCTTTTCCGGCTTCAAGCAATTGTTCGCGGAAGGGCAAGAATTCTCATACGATCTGGCAGACCTTGCGGCCTATTATCGGCATTACCTGGCAATCGTGCGCCATTTTCACACGGTTTCGCCCGGCACTGTGCACACACTTGTTTACGAGGATCTGGTGGACGATACCGAGGGGCAGGTACGCGCCATGCTGCACGCGCTGGGTCTGCCGTTCGATCCGGCATGCCTGCGCTTCTTCGAGAACGATCGCGCGGTGCGCACCGTCAGTTCCGAACAGGTTCGTCAGCCGATCTATCGCTCGGGCCTCGACCAGTGGCGCAAGTTCGAACCTTACCTTATGCCACTCGCCCAGGGCCTGGGCGATACGCTCGACAACTGGCGCCTGTAATCATGCCGATATTGACCGCAAAGAGAATGTCATGACAAGAAAATCGCAATTCGTCGCGCTTGCGCTGGGTGCCACCGCCTTTGCCACCTGCGCCACGCTGGCAACGCCGGGATTTGCCCAGGACCGGCCCGGGCCAGGCGGCGGCACTGTCGAAGTATCGAACGAAGGACAGCAGGTCTATGAACAGATCTGCCAGGCCTGCCACATGGCTGACGCCAAGGGTGGCGGCGAACCGGGCGCGATGATCCCCGCCCTTGCCGGCAATGCGAACCTGGCGAGCAAGGACTATCCGATCATCGTGGTGATGAAGGGCCGCGGTGGCATGCCCTGGTTCAACGGCGTGCTGACCAAGGAGCAGATCGCCGCGGTGATCACTTACGTGCGCGGCCATTTCAACGCCTACCCCGATCCCGTGACCGTGGCCGATATCGATCGCATCGCCGCCGCCGATCCGCCCGTTCCCGAATGCAACACCTGCGGCCATTGAACCGCGCCGTTCCACCCGATTCCCGATCCGACCACGAAGGGTTTGTCATGCAAGAGTTCTTCACGCCTCCCACGCGCCGTGCCCTGCTTACCATGATCGGCAAGGCTGGCGGTGCCGCGGCGCTTTACCAGGCGATGACTGTGCTTGCGCATGCGGCCGACAGCCAGTTCACCGGCCCGCCACGGCTGTCAGGCGCGCGTCCGGGATCGACGGTGCTGGTGCTGGGCGCTGGGCTCGCCGGCATGCTGGCGGCTTATGAATTGACCAAGGCGGGTTACAAGGTTCAGATCCTGGAATTCCAGGGCCGTGCCGGCGGGCGCAACTACACGGTGCGGGGCGGCGATACGATTGCCGAAATCGGCTCCAAACAGCAGGTCACGTTCGCGCCGGGCAACTACCTCAATCCCGGCCCGTGGCGCATTCCCTATCACCACCGCACCGTTCTGCATTACTGCAAGGAACTGGGCGTGGCGCTCGAGCCGTTCCTGCAGATCAACCACAATGCCCTGATCCACAACAGCAAGGCATTCGGCGGCAAGCCCCAGCCCTATCGCGATGTCATGGTCGATTGGAAAGGCCACGTTTCCGAACTGCTGGCGAAGTCACTCAAAGCCGGCGCGCTCGATACGACCGTTACGGCCGAAGACAAGGCCCGCCTGCTCGAAGCGATGCGCGATTGGGGCGTGCTCGACAAGAACATGCAGTACACCAAGAGCGCCAAGGTCGGCGATCAGCGCGGTTGGCAGCGCCCGCCCGGCGGCGGTGTCAACGGCGCACCGATTCCCAACGATCCGTTCAGCCTCAGCGAAACGCTGGACAGCCGGGTTTGGCAATCCCTGGGCTTCTTCGCCGAACATGTGATGCAGACCACGATGTTCCAGCCCAAGGGCGGGATGGACCACATCGGCAAGGCGTTTCAGGCACGCGTGGGCAAGATGATCCGGTTCAACACCCGCGTCACCCGCATCGCGCAGGACGACAAAGGGGTGAGCGCGGCCTGGACCGACACAAAAACCGGCGCAACCGGGGAAACCCGCGCCGACTGGATGGTCTGCACTATTCCCGCACCGGTGCTCAACCAGATCGATTTCCAGGTTTCGCCCACCAAGAAAGCGGCGATCCGCGCCCTTCCCTATGGCAATTCGGTCAAGATCGGCCTGGAAATGAAGCGCCGGTTCTGGGAAACCGACCACGCCATCTATGGCGGCATCTCGTTCACCGACCAGGCGATCTCGTTGATCTCCTATCCGAGTGCGGGATGCTTTACCGATGGCCCGGCGGTCCTGCTCGGGGCCTATCCGTTCGGCGCCGGTGCCTACATGCTGGCAGGCATGACGCCGGAAAAGCGCATTCAGGCGGCGCTGGACCAGGGATCGGTATTCCATCCGGCCGAATACAAGGCCGAATTCCGTTCGGGCGCATCGGTGGCCTGGAACCGCATGCCGTGGATCCTGGGCTGCTGTGCCACCTGGACGGAAGAAAGCCGTGCGGCGCATTATCAGGATCTGGTGGCGATGGAAGGCCGCATCGTTCTGGCGGGCGAGCACTGCTCGTATTACGGATGCTGGCAGGAAGGCGCGTTGCTGTCTTCGATCGACGCCATCACCCGGCTGCACCAGCGCGCCTCGGCCGCCTGATTGCGGGATCATGCCCCGTGCGGACGGGGCATGATCCCGCGCCGGGCCGTCAGGCCGGTTGCGCGGGTGCCAGCTGCTTGCCCATCCGCACCAGTGGCACGGCGATACCCTGGGCCACGGCCTCTACCTCCTCGATCGGATCGTATCCCGCCGCCCGATAGAGCGGGAGCCCGCCCATGGTGGCCATGAGCTCGGCCCTGACAAAGCCCTCGCGCATGGCCGCCTGCTCGCATTCCTGCAGAATCAGACGGCCGATACCCTGTCGCACGAAAGCAGGGCGGGTATACATCGCCCGGATGCGCGCGGGCTCGCTCGCCGGATCGAGCAGGCGCGGATTGCGCAACGGCGCGCTGTGATCCCCACCATAGAGCGTGGCACGGCGGCTCCACCCGCCGCAGCCGGCGATCTGTCCGTCCCGTTCCACCAGCAGATAAGTCCCGTCGGCGATGAGCTGGGTGTCCAGCCCCATCACCGTGTGGCTGGCGGCCACTTGCGCGGCCGAAAGCACATCGGCCAGAAGCGTGTCGATGGCGTGGGCGATCAAGGGTTTCAGCGCCGGAATGTCGGCCGCGGTGGCCCAACGCATGGCAAGCACGCCGTGGTCTGCCGGATCGGTTTGCTCGGTCATTGGCCCTCATCGCTGCAACGCTTTGGATCGTTGCCGATACTGGCCCAGGTTTCAACGGGCCATGCGCAAAAAGGCGGATGCCTCAGTTCAGCCTGGTATCAGACGGATGGCAGCGTCTGCTGCGACACGCCCCACCCCGCCAGCCAGCGCTCGCCTGCGCGGGCGATCAGGCTTTGCGCATCGCCGATGGCATAGGGATGTGCGTTGTCGAAGCGGTCGATCTCGTCCCAGGCGATCGGTACGGCCACGGGCGCGCCATCACGCGCCCGGACACTGTAAGGTGCGATCGCCGTCGACCCGCGCTGGTTGCGCAGCCAGTCGATGAAAATCAGGCCCTTGCGCTTGGCCTTGCTCATCGTGGCGACAAAGCGGTCGGGTTGGGCAATGGCCAGGGCTTCGGCAAAGCGGCGCGCAAAGTCCTTGTGCTCGTCCCAGTCGTGGCCCGTTGCCAGGGGCACGATCACATGAATGCCCTTGCCCCCCGAAAGCAGCGGAAAGCTGACAAGGCCCAGGTCTGCCAGCCGGTCGCGAATGTCGCTGGCGGCGCGCTTGACTGTTTCGAAATCGAGTCCTTCATCCGGGTCGAGATCGAAGATCATGCGATCGGGTCGCTCCACCGCATCGGCACGCGCCCCCCAAGTGTGGAATTCGATCGCCCCCATCTGCACGCATTGCAGCAGGCCGGCTGCATCGGCAACGAACAGGTAGTCTTCGCTGCCGCCATCCTTTTCGCGGATCGGCACGTGATGCACATCGGGGCCAAAGCCACCCGCATCGTGCTTCTGGAAAAAGCAATGCTTGGCCCGCCCTTGCGGACAACGGACCACGCTGATCGGGCGCTTGCCGGCCCAGGGCAGCATCATATCGGCCATGGCCGCATAGTAATCGGCAAGATCGCCTTTGGTTTCGCCCGTCCCGGGAAAGATCACCCGGTCGCGGTTGGTGATCTCGATCGCCGGCGCCGCCTGGTTTCGGGCCGTTCGCGTGGGCAGGCTTTCGCGTGTCTCGGGCACGACGTCCGCGGCCGCCTTGTCGGCGCGCAGGCCCAGGAAGCTGCCGTGGCGCACGCGGCCATCGGCCGTGAATTCGGCAAATGCCACTTCGGCCACCAGCGCAGGTTCGATCCACGTGGCGCCGCGCGCTTCCGCCCGCGGCACCGCGACGGGCGCGGTCTTGCGCACCAGGGGCTTCATGCGATCGGCAAGGTCGTCAAACGTCTCTGCATCGAAGCCCGTGCCTACTTTGCCTTTATAAACAAGTGCATCCCCTTCCCGTTGGGCCAGCAGAAGCGATGCGAACGGCCGCGAGCGCGCGGCCGAACGAGTCCACCCGGCAATCACGAATTCCTGCCGGTTGGTGCATTTGACCTTGACCCAGGCCTTGTTACGCAAGCCACGATAAGGCGCATCGGCGCGCTTGCTGATAATCCCTTCCTGCCCCGAGGCGCACATCGCCTTGAACAGTTTTTCGCCGGCCCCAATCACGTGATCGGCAAAGCGCACCGGGGGCTGTGCGCCGTGCAGCAAGGAAGCCAGCCGTTCCTTCCGCTCGAGGTTCGACAGCTCTGTCAGATCCTCACCGTCCAAGGTGAGCAGATCGAATGCATGCAATTCAAGCAGATCGTCCGGGCCTTGCGAACCGTGCCCACGCCGCAACACGGCCTGCAAAGCGGAAAAGCCGGGATTGCCATCCGCGCCGTAAGCGACGATTTCGCCGTCGATCAGGCACGGAGGCAAGTTCAAATCCGCCAGTGCCGCCACCAGCGGCGTGAATTTTTCGGTCCAGTCGTGACCGTTGCGGGTGTATACTTTCACGGCCTTGCCGGCAGCCGCGACGAGCGCGCGATAGCCGTCGAACTTGAGCTCGTGGATCCAGCCGTTGCCCGCCGGAACGGCGTCAACCAAAGTCGCGAGCTGCGGAGGCTGGAAATCCGGCGGCTGCTGCTGGGCAGGCGCGCGCTTTGCGCGGCCGCGGCGCGCCTTGGGCGCCTGGGCGCTATCCATCTTGGCATTGTGCGCGGCGGCCTTGGCCATCTGGCTGTCAAACGCCTCGTCGTCGCGCCCGGCCAATGCGAAGGTGCCTTCGCGATCCGCCGCGATCTCGGCCATGGTGCGGCCGGTGAGGATGCTGGTCAACGCCTGCTCCACCAGGACGTCCCCGTTCTGGGCAAATGCATCGCCAACTTTGCGCAACAGCCAGTTCTCGCGCTTTTCGCCAGGGCGGGGCTTCATGCGCACGAGCAGCCACTCCCCCTTCATGCGCTCTCCCTGCAGCGTGAAATGCAGGTGGCCTTTCTCCAGATCATCGGCGGATTTGCCCGGAACGGGCGCCCATGTGCCGCGATCCCACAGCATCACCGTACCGCCGCCATATTCACCGGCCGGGATCGTCCCTTCGAACTGGGCATAGGCCAGCGGATGGTCTTCGGTGCGCACCGCCAGCCGCTTGTCCTCGGGATCAAGGCTTGGCCCCTTGGTGACGGCCCAGGATTCGAGAACGCCATCGGCTTCCAGGCGAACATCGAAATGCAGGCGCGTGGCGTCATGCTTTTGCACGATAAATGTGTTTCCGCCCTTCATTTTGCCGACTTTGCCCGAAGGCTCCGCCGTCCTGGCAAAGTCGCGCCTGCGGTTGTATTCGCCAAGAAGATCGCGCCGCGCCATCGTTCAGGCCGACTTGCGCGAGCGGGCGGGCGCGGCACGTTTGGCCGGCCTGCGCTTGGCCCGCCCCTCGGGCGCGGCCTTGCCGCCCCGGCTGCTTTCGCCGCCGACCGACTTCTTGAGCGCCGCCATGAGATCGATGACGTTGGTGCCTTTGAGGTCCGGTTCTTCCACGTCTTCGAGAATCTTGCGCCCCCGGCTTTTGGCCTTCCGCGCAACCAGCGCCTTGAGTGCTTCGACATAGCGGTCTTCGAACGCGTCGGCATCGAACGGCGCCGTCTTCTTGTCGATCAGTTCCGTGGCGAGATCGAGCAGTTCGGCATCGGGCCGGGTATCAGGGATATCCTTGAAATACGACTGCGCCCCACGCACCTCGTCGGCATAGCGCATCGTTTCCAGGATCAGGCCGCGGCCGCAGGGCTTGAGGCTGGCAAGCATTTCCCGGCCCCGCACGGAAAGCTGGCCCAGCCCGACCTTGCGCGTGCGCCGCAACGCTTCACGCAATACGATAAAGGCCTGGTCCGCCAGATCGTCCGCCGGCACGACGTAATAGGGCTTCTCGAAATAGAACACGTCGATTTCGTGTTGCTCCACGAATTGCACCAGTTCAAACGTCTTGCGGCTTTCGATCTTGACCGCCTCGATCTCGTCATCCTCAAGCAGGACGTAATCGCCCTTGGCGATCTCGTAGCCCTTGACGATGTCTTCATGATCGACAGGGCCAATGCCCTGCACCGTCTTTTCGTACGAGATCGGCTTGCCCGACGGCTCGTGAATCTGGCGGAAGCTGATCGAAGCGCCCGACTTGGTCGCAGGGTAGATTTCGACAGGGATGGAAACCAGTGCCAGCCGGATCTGGCCCTGCCAATATGCGCGTGCCGCCATTGCCGGGTCTCCTTTTCATGGGGGTTAGACTCCTGGCATGCCGCCTGGGTTCCGCGCGCGGCAAAGGCGTGCCCATGCCGGCGGGATGAACGTGGTAGGGGCGGTGCGCCAGAGCGGCAGCGGCAAGCGGGGGCTGGCGATCGTGCTGACGGCAGCGGGTCTGATCGTGAGCTCGGCACTGGGCTGGCCGTTGGGCTTGCCCGCAGCCCTGGCGGGGATTGTGGCGGCTGGGGGCGTGTCGGCGGCTACGCGGCGTTCGCCACTGGGTCTTTTCACCCGCGTGTCTTGGGGCGTGCTGCCGCTGGTGGCCGGGCTTTTCGTCCTGGTCGAAGCGCTCGACCGGACGGGCGGCGTTAGCGCCGTAGGGCGATGGCTCGGCCAGGCAGCGCAAAACCCGGCCACAGCGACGTGAGCTTTTCCGCATTTCTCAGGCTCGGCCTTGTCGCCATGCCGCCAGCCTTGGCCTTGTCGCTGCTTTGCCGGGTTCTGGCCGGCTGACGATGGGTTCACGAGCGCCGGTGAAGTCCGCCCAAGTCCACCCTGTCAGCAAGGCGTTCCGGTAAGGCTGTCGGGCAACTGTTCGTCCTGCGGCGGTTTCGGCTTGGGGCGATCGGATGACAGCACGGAGCCGGCCGAAGCGGCCATCACCAGCCCGACCGCAAGCCATTGCACGATGGTCAGGTGCTCGCCGAGCAGCACGGCACCGGCTATCGCACCCACCGCCGGTTCGACACTGAGGAGCACGCCGAGGCGGTTTGCGGGAATATGCTTCAAGGCCACGATTTCCAGCGAATAAGGCACGGCGCTCGACAGGACGGCCGTGACCAGGCCCATCAGCACGAATGCCGGCGTCAACAGCAGGGCGCCGGCCTGCCCGATGCCGATCGGCACGACGATCGCGGCGGCGGTCGCCATGCCGATCGCCACGGCCTGCCCACCCGGAATGTGCCCGGTACGCTTGCCCAGAACGATGTAAAGCCCCCAGAACGCTCCTGCCCCCAGCGCAAAGGCGAGGCCGACCGGATCAAGCGCGTGATCGGTATGACGCAGCGGCAGCAGGAGCGCGAGGCCAAGCGCAGCGAGGCCCACCATCGCGAAGTGCAAAGGGCGGCGCGAATAGAGCAGCGAAACCGTGAGAGGACCGAGAAATTCGATCGCGATCGCCAGGCCCAGGGGTATCGTTCGCAAGGCCATGTAAAAGCACAGGTTCATAAGGCCCATCGCCGCGCCGTAAGACATTGTGCGGAAAAGGTCAGACCCGGACAGCGGGCGGCGCCAGGGCCGGAACACCAGCAGCAGGATCAGTGCGGAAAAGCCGACCCGATAGGCCACGGTGCCCTGCGCACCGACCAGCGGAAACAGGTGCTTGCCGAAAGAAGTGCCGATACAGAACGACATGATCGATCCGCCAAGGGCCAGATAGGGGGTTGCGCTTTGGAGCAGAGAGGCCGGCACCGGCGTTGGAGATGATAGGCTTTCCATGCCCGCTCTTTAGACGCAAAGCCTGGACGAAGGCTGGCGAAATTCTCTATTTCGTGCCGGAAACCGTCATATGAACAGGCGAAACGATGAAAAACGTCGATCTGGACGAATTTGACCAGCGAATCATTGCCGTCGTGCGGCGCAACAATCTTGAGCCGGCGCGCGTCATCGCTCGAAAGATCGGCCTGTCGGAAAGTGCGGTTCTGCGACGGCTGCGCCGCTTGCGGGAAACCGGCGTCATCGTGGCGGATGTCTCGCTTATCGATCCCTTGCGCCTGTCGCAGGCGATCACGATTCACGTTCTGGTCGTGTTGAACCGGTCCGGCTTGCGTCTGGAACGCGCATTTGCGGAAAAACTGGCTGCGCGGCCCGAAGTGATCGGTGCGTGGAACGTGACAGGACGCATCGACTTCATGCTGACGGTGGTCGTACCCTCTGTCGAAGCCTATCAACGCTTTTCGGACGAGGTTCTCGCTGCTGATGAAAATGTCCGCACGTTCGAAACGCTGATCAGCCTGCGGGAGATCGTGCGGTTCGATCCGCTGCGGGCCGGAGAACCAGTCTGATCGTTGATTTGCCAGGCCGGTTTCACACCGGCCTGGCAAATCGATCCGAAAATTGAAATCGTGGTAGTACGGTTATCAGTGTTATGACGTTTACCTGAGCCCGGCCGTTTCCGAAAGATAGCGGGCCACGATCGGCGGCGGGAACTGCATCGGCTGGGCCTGGTCGGCCGCTTTCGGGCGTGCCAGGCAGGCGGCAAGCCATTGGCTCATCCCCGGCGTTGCCGAAAAATCGGTTCCGGCGGCAACGAGCGATCCCAGCACCGTCGCCATGTTCAGGTCGGCGACGGTAAAGCGGTCACCTACAAGCCACCCGGTCTTGGCAATGCTGCGCTCGATCGCGCCAAAGACCGGCGCGATCTGCTTGAGCGCTGCGTCTGTCAGTTCGCTGCGACGATGCTCGGGCGGCAGCGCCATGCGGTTGGCCACGACATGGATCGTGTGCGGCTCGACCGCGGAAGCGGCGCACAAGGCCCACTGTGCCACCTTGCCGTGTTCTTCGGCGGACTGCGGCCCGAATGCGCCGCCGTACTTGGCGGCAAGATAGTGATTGATCGCCAGCGATTCGGCCATGACGAAACCATCGTCGTCGATCGCCGGAAGCTGTCCCATCGGGTTGATCGACAGGAACGGCTCCCGCTTGTGTTCGCCCTGCATGAAATCGATATCGACCACTGTGTAATCGAGGCCGATTTCGCGCGCGCACCAGATCACCCGGCCGGCGCGCGACATCGGCGATCCATAAATGGTCAGCATGGCGTTCCCTTTCCTTTGCATCAGAAATCCGTCCGGGCCGAAATGCCCCACTGCCGTCCGCGCGCCGGGTATGAAGTCGCGGCGCCGTTGCCACCGACGGTGATCGCCTGGTTATAGCGCGTATCCGTCAGGTTGACGCCGAAGACCGAAACCGAAACCCGCGAGCTTTCCTTGGTCAGGGTCGCCCGCGCGTTGAGCAGGCCATAGGCTTTTTCGAGCGCTATCGCTTCATTGATTGGGCGCTGGTAGAAACTCGAACGATAGCTGTAATCGACGCGCAGGCTGGCTGACAGATCGTTGTTCAGTGGCAGATCGAGCTGGGCATTGGCGGCCCATGTCCATTCCGGAGTCTTTGCCAGCCGCATCCCGTTGCGGAAGCTGTCGGGGCGGGCCAGGATCTCGGCAGGCACGTCTTTCAGGCGGGCGTCGGTGTAACCGAGATTGAAACCCAGTGTCAGCGGATTGACCGGCTTGGCAAGAAGCTCCAGCTCGACCCCCTTGATCGTCGCCTTGCCGGCGTTGACCGCTTCCTGCTGGTTCTGGGTGTTCACGAACAGCAGCTGGATATCGGTGTAGTTGCTGATGAACCCGGTGAGGTTGAAGCGCAGCTTGCGATCGAACCATTCCGATTTCACGCCGGCTTCATAGTTCCACAGATATTCAGGATCGACCGTGGAAACCGTTGCCTGGCCGCTGGCGCGCCCGTTGAACGTGCCGCTCTTGAAGCCGCGCGAAGCCGAAGCATAGAAGAACAGGTCTCTTGACGCTTTGAAATCCAGACCGAAACGTGGCGTGAACGATGACCAGCTGTCGGTGAGCGTGGTAGGCGATACAGCGACGGATTGGCTGGCCAGGCGATCGGTGAAAGTGAAATATTTCTTCCGTTCGTAGGAATAGCGCACGCCCAGGGTCGCCCGCAATGCATCGGTGATGGAATAGTTGAACTGGCCGAACACGCCGGCATTATCGACGTTGATGCGCTGGCGGGTATAGAGCTCGACGTCGAGATTGCGATTAAGCGGGTTGCCCGCACAACCCGGCACCGAGATGTTGACCGAGCAGGGCACGCCGTTGGCTCTTACACTGCTTGCCTCCAGCGCGTCGTACCGCCCGGTGAAGACCCGGTTGAACGTGTCGGCCGTGGCCGTTTCATGGAAATAAAAGCCGCCCAGCACCCAGTCAAAGCGCGTGCCATCGTGGATGATCTGCACTTCCTGGCTGAACTGGTGCTGCTTCGTGCTGTCATCAAGCCGCGACACGTCGTTGATCACGCCGTCGTTGTCGCTGATGATGTGATAGCGCAGTTCCCGGTAGGCCGCGATCGATTTGATATCGGCCACGTCCCAGCCCGACCATGTCGCGGTGAACGACGTGCCCCAGGTGGTGTTGTCGTTGACGCTCGGTCCGGTGACCGAATTGACATAAGTATCCTTGGCGATCTGATTGGTCGACAGCTGCGGGAGCGATGGATCGAGATAGGGCCTGACGATATTGTTGTAGAGCCCTTGCGACGAATCGAACCCAGCCCGCGCGCCGGTGAAGGCGGCTGGTGCGCTGTTCTGGTTCTGCACGTACAGATCCCCGGCCGCCAGCAGTTCGAGCGTGTCAGAAGGCTTGAACAACAGTTGCGCGCGGAACGCGTGGTTGTTTTCGTTGCCGTAATCGATGTTGGTCTGGGTCGAGCGGCCATAGCCGTCGCGCCAGATGCCGCGCGTTGAGAAACGGAAGGCCGCCTTCTCGCCCAGCGGCAGATTGACCGCGCCGGAATATTCCCGCCAATAGGCACTGCCCAGCGTCGCCTGGGCAAAGCCCGAAACGCCATCGGTCGAAGGCTTCCGGCTGATCACGTTGATCGCGCCGCCGATAGTGTTGCGCCCGAACAAGTCGCCCTGCGGGCCGCGCAGCACTTCCACCCGTTCAAGATCGTTCAGCGCCAGGACCCCGGCGGTCGTGCGGCCGAGATAGACGCCATCGGCATAGATGCCGACGCCCGGATCGGACGTGACCAGGTAATCCTGCTGGCCCACGCCGCGGATGAAGACCTGGGCCGATGACCCGCCGCCCGGTTCCGATGCGGAATTGAACGTGAGGTTCGGCACCGAGGCGGCAACGCCGCTGAGATCGGTCATCGAGCGGGCTGTAAGGTCGTTGCCGGAAAGCGCGGTTATCGCGATCGGCGTCTGTTGCACGCTTTCCGACGTCTTGCGCGCGGTCACCACGATATCGGCAACGCCGCCCTGATCGACGGCAGCTCCGGCCGCATCGCTTTGACCTGTGGCGCCTTGATTCGCATTCGCTGTCTGGCTCAAGGCCGCGTGTGGCAGAACCAGTGCACCCGCAGCGCCAGACAGCAACATGGTGCGCAGAACCTTCGATCCGCCGCACGCATGCAATTTTGCCAAATTGGCCATCCCCCATTCCTCTCCGATTGTCCTACAAAATCACAAGATGATTTACTCTTGTTATCTCGTAGATTATTTGCTCTGGTTATCTTGTCAATAGATGTCGGGAAAGGTATCCGCGGCATGCAGTTCATGGGAGGGATCGAGTTGGACTGGATCAAGCAAGACGGGGCCGGAAATCTGCACGTTCCCGTGCTTATTATCGGAGCCGGGCCGATCGGCATGCTCGGGTCGATCCTGCTGTCGAAGATGCATATCCCGAGCCTGGTCATCGATCGCCGGGCCGGTGTGGCGAATCACCCCAAGGCGCGCGGGTTCAACGTCCGCACGATGGAAATCTTCCGGGAATGCGGTATCGAGCCGTTGGTCCGGGCATCGCAGCCCCCCCCCGATCGCGTGCGGAATTTTGCCATCGGGCGTTCGCTCGCAGATCCGGCGCTGAAACTCCACCCGTTCCAGATCGGCGATCTCGAACCCACCGCGCATTCTCCCTGTACCGGCACCGTCGGCAGCCAGGATGGGCTCGAAATCGCGCTGCTGCATGCCGCGCGCCAGCAGGCGCGCACCGCCATTTGGCATGGATGCGAGGCAACGGCCATCGAACAGACGGGCGAGGCGGTCACGGTGACGATCACCGACGCCTCCGGGCAGGAGCAGCGCATCACTGCCAGCTATGTCATCGCCGCGGACGGGGCCCGCAGCCCGACGCGCGAGCGGCTGGGCATCAGTTTCGAAGGCAGCGCAGCCATCGCACACAATCTCAACGTCATGTTCGAGGCAGACCTGGCCGAACGGATGGCAGCCCTTTCGACTGTGTTCGTCATCACCCAGGATAACGATGGCGGGACGCTGCCCGCCGCGCTTTCGGGCGTTCCCACGTGGCGCAATGCGAACGAATGGACCTATAACTTCCAGATTCCGGCAAGCGAGGCCGACGCGGCGGCGCGTAACGAGGAAGCCTGCCGCAAACGGGTTTCCCGCGCGATCGGAAACGACGCGCTGCCGGTGCGGATCACCGGCATTTCGCCCTGGCAGACCTCTGCCCTGGTGGCCGGCCGCTGGCGTGAGGGCCGGGTATTCCTGGCGGGGGATGCGGCCCACCTGATGCCGCCGGCGGGCGGCCTGGGGCTTAATACCGGGGTGATGGACATTCACAACCTGGCCTGGCGCATTGCCCACATCCTGCACGGGATCGGCGGCCAGGCCCTGCTCGACGATTATGAGCTGGAACGCAAAGCGGCCTCTGGCGAAATCGTCGACGTGGCGGTGGGCAACCTGGCCTCCAGCGCCGGGGGGCGCGGCCCGACGGGCATCTGGAACGGGCCGCACCATGGCACGGTGCTGGGCTTCCGCTATCGCGTGGGTTCCTTTCTGGCCGAACCCGACGCGGCTTGGCCGGGGCCGGGCAAGGAATACCGTCCCGATGGCAGGCCCGGAACGCGCGCGCCCCACGCCTGGATCGATCGGCGGCTCGGGCTGTCCCTGCTCGATCTGACCGGGCGGCGTTATCTGCTGGTCTGCGGAGAAGAGGCGCACGCCTGGCGCAGCGCGGGGCAAGCGAGCGCCATGGCTCGATCAGGCTGGCTCGCGGTGCACCAGGCGGGTGGCGAGCTTGTCGCCGGCGATTGGCGCAACCTCTATGGTGTGGACGCAACGGGCGCCGTCCTGATAAGGCCGGATGGCATTATTGCCTGGCGTTCCCGCGGTGAAAGCGACGCTGCTTCAGCGACCCTTGCCGCCGTGCTGCGCCGCCTGCTCAGAACGGACATTACCTGAATGGCCACCACCCCGCACAACCAGATCACCACCGGACCACGCGGGGCGAACGGCAAAGGCAAGCCGGCGCGCGATGCCAAGGCCACCCTTGCCACCGCCTCGGCCACGATGTCGGTGGCCGAGGCCATCCGCCGCAGCCTGCGCGAAGGTTATTACGTGCCGGGTCAGCGCCTTCTGGAAGGCGATCTTGCGGCCCAGTTCGGGTGCAGCAAGGGCCCGGTGCGGGAAGCGCTGTATCTGCTGGCAGGCGAAGGGCTGTTGCGTATCCTGCCCCATCGCGGGGCGGTGGTCAGGCGGCTGACCCGCCGCGAAATGCTCGACAGCTATCGGCTGCTCGAACTTCTCGACGGGCTGACCGTGCGCCTTGCAGCGGAAAACATCGGCCGCAGCGACAATCGCGCCCGGCTTGAGGCGCTGGTGACCGCGCTGAACGAACCACACATCAGCCAATTGCCGCAACGCTATCTGGAACTGAAAAGCGCATTCCAGGCGCTGCTGCTGGACATATGCGGCAACGCCCAGCTTGCCCACGTGGTGCAGCAGCAACGATCGATCTTGCTGCCCCTGCAATTGCGCGGGTTCCTCAACATGACCAATCTCGGCACGCTTAACGCGCATTACGAGCGCATCATGCAGGCCGTGCTGGCAGGAGAGGCCGCAACCGCAGAACGGGAAATGCAGCGCTATATCGGTATGCTTTCGGAACTGGTGGCCACGCTTCCCGACGAATGCTTTGCCCACGCCCCGCCCGAGGAGCAATCACCACAATGACCGAAATGACGACGACCCAGGAATTGAAGCGTGGGTGGCGGATTACGGCTTCGGGCCTGATCGTCATGGCAACGGGGTTGCAGCTTTACAGCTACGTCCAAAGTCTGTTCATCCAGCCCCTGCAAGCCGAATTCGGCTGGTCGCGGGGCGAGATCGCGCGGTCGATGGCGGCGCTGGTGCTGAGCGCGTTGCTGCTGCCTTTCATCGGCCGGCTGATAGACCGTCATGGCGCCAAGCGGGCAATGCTGGTGTCGTTGGTACTGATCGCCGGCGCCTATGTCGGGCTTTCCCGGGTCGGGCCTCAGATCTGGACGTTCTACGCGATGTACGGCGCGCTGGTTGTGGTGGGAGCCGGCACCACGGCGGTTGCGGTGACGCGCCCCGTCGTCAACTGGTTCGACAAGGCGCGCGGACTGGCGCTGGGCGTGGTGCTGACCGGCGTTTCGCTCAGCGCGATGATCATGCCGCCGCTGCTGACCGTCGTTATCGAAAGCCATGGCTGGCGCGCGGCCTACCTGGTGATGGCGGCGCTGCCGCTGTTCATCGGCCTGCCGGCGACGTGGTTCTGGATGAAGGAGTTTCCCGAGGGACGCGAACGCCATGACGGCGCCGGGCTCCCGCTTCCTGGCGTGACGCTGGCACAGGCCTTGCGCCAGCCCCGGCTGTGGTTGCTGGTAGCGGTCGTGGTCTGCGTCACCATCGGCGCCGTGGGCCTTGTTTCGCAATTGCAGCCCCTGCTGGTCGACAAGGGCTTCAGCCGGGCGGATGCCGCCTTGCTGCTTACCATCTTTGCCGCTTGCGTGCTGACAGGCCGTCTTGTCGTCGGCATCCTGATCGACCGGTTCTGGGCGCCCGGCGTTGCGGCGGCCGTGTTTCTGGTATCGTCGACAGGACTGTTCGCACTCACCACCGATCACCTGGGCTTTTCCGCTGTGGCGGCGTGCATTGCCCTGATCGGCCTGGTCCAGGGTGCCGAGATCGATCTGATGGCCTTCCTTGTCGCGCGGTATTTCGGGCTGCGGGCCTTTTCCTCGATCTATGGCACGGTGACGATCTTCTTCGCGCTGACCATTGCCGTCAGCGGCTTGACCATGGGTGCGCTCTACGATCGGTTCGGCAATTACAACGTCGCCCTGACGGCGGCTGGCTGCGGCCTGGTGATCGCCAGCCTGCTGTTGCCGTTCCTGGGCCGGTATCCCGATCTGAAAACGCCGGGCTGATTTGCCGGACGGTGCCGCCGGCCGCTTTCGAAGTAGATGACAATCGGCTGCTCACGGGCTAAGCGGGCATGCTCATGACGCCGCTTCGCGCCTTTATCCGCGATCATCGCACGCTTGCCGGCATTCTCTTCGGTCTGGTCTTGTTGATGAAAGTGCTGGTGCCCGCCGGCTACATGCCCGGCATGCAAGGGCGCATCCTGACGATCGAGATCTGTTCCGACGCGTCCGGCCTCCATTTCACCAAACAAGTCGTCATTCCGGCCGATGGCAAGGCAGCCAGGGACAAGGCCGAACACGCCAAGGGTGAAACGACCTGCCCGTTTTCGACCCTGGCGATGGGCACGATCGGGAACGCCGATCCGGCAGTCTTGCTATCGGCTCTTGCGTTCATCCTGTTGCTTGGTTTCCTGCCGCTGGTCCTGCCACCACGGGAACGCCCGGCTTTTCTGCAACCGCCACTGCGCGGCCCCCCGGCAAGCGTCTGACATAGCGACCCGTCGCGGCGCCTGAGGCGTCGCGCATTTCGTCTGCCCATCCGCGCGCATCGCGTGCCGGGGGCGTCTGACCGGACATCCATTGCCATGAAAACTTCGGCGATCACGCTCAGCCTGGGCCTTTGCCTTGCCCGTCCTGCGCTTGCACAGGAAGCTGCCGCGCCCCGTACCGACACTACGGAAAACTCCATCCTCGTGGTCGGCCAGAAAGACGCCCCGATCAGGATCGCCCCGCGCGGTCTGGCGGTCAGCCTGGGCGCCGAGCAATTCAGCGGTGTCAACGCATTCAATACCGAAGACCTGATCAAATACGCGCCCGATTTCTTCGTGCGCAAGCGCTATGCCGGCGACAGCAACGGCGTGCCCGGCTTCCGCGGCACGCATTCGACCCAGAGCGCCCGCACCCTGGTCATGGTCGATGGCTTCGTGGTTTCCAATTTCCTGGGCAACTCTTTCAATTTCGCGCCCAAGTGGGGGGTGGTCGGGCCTGGCGAAGTGGAGCAGTTCGATATCGTCTATGGCCCCTATAGCGCGCGTTATGTTGGCAACTCCATGGGCGGGATCGTCAACATCACCACCCGCGAGCCGCGCAAGACCGAAGCGTTCGCGACGATCCAGGGCTTTGTGCAACCTTATCGGCAATTCGCCACGCGCGATGATTATCATGGCTTTTCCGGCGAAGCCGGTGTTGGCTGGAAGCAGCCGGACGGCCCGTTGTCGCTGCGGCTGACCGGCCGCTATTTCCGCAACGACGGGCAGCCGATGACGTTTCTGGGCCTTACCCCGGTGAGCGGCACCAGCAACAAAACGGTAACCGGCGCTGTTGTCGACCCCGAACAGGTCCGCGCCACCGCTGCCGGCACCGGCATCCCCGGCGCGCCGGGCAGTGCCAGCAATCCCTATTTCGCGGCCCAATCGCCTGCCGAGATCACCCAGGAACAGGCGAAACTCAAGCTCGGTTACGACGATGGCGCGATCAATGGCCAGTTCCTGTTCGCCTATTGGCATAATGAAGACAGCCAGACCCGCCCCGACTGCTATCTTCGCGATGCTTCGGGCAGCCCGGTGTGCGAAGGCCGGGTCACGATCGGCACGCAGACCTACACCGCGTCCGGCGCCAACTATGCCAAGGTGCTGCGTGACGAGTTCCTGGCCGGCCTCAAGCTGTCCGCCCCGCTCGGTAATGGGACGGTGGCCCACGTGGCCGTTTCGACCTATCAGATTGCGCGCGCCGACACGTTCACGTCGAACGGGTATGAGAACGGCCGGACCGGCGGCAGCGGCACCTTGGCCAGCCAGGGTCCGACAGGTTGGTGGACAGGCGATCTCACCATCGAGAACAAGACGGCGGCACGCGAACTCTCGTTCGGACTGACGGCCAACCGCTATGCGACCGACCTGACCCGTTTCAACCTGCCGGGCTGGACCAGCAGAGCCGGCCAGGTCTTTGCCAACCGGACATTCGGCAAGACCCGGCAACTATCGGCATGGGGCGAAGCACGCGTTCTGCTGGCTGCCTTCACGCTCACGCTGGGCACGCGGTATGATAACTGGCGCGCCTATGGTGGCGGATTGCTGCCGCGGCCCGGCGCCTATCCCAGCCGTAGCGCCGATGCCGTGAGCCCGAGCCTGTCGGCCGAATATCGCCTGGCGGGGGGCACCAAAGTCCAGCTCAGCCTGGCCATGGCAACCCGCTTTCCCACCGTGGGCGAACTGTTCCAGGGCAGCCTCAATGGCGATGGCAGTTTCAACGCGGAAAGTTTCGATCCGAATCTCAGGCCCGAACGCAGCAAGGATGCCAACCTGTTGCTGGCGCACGACTTCGGCTGGATCAAGCTGACCGGCTCGGCATTCTATCAGCGGGTCGACAATACGATCTTTTCGTTCGTGGGGTTCAACCAGAACGGCGTGACCACATCGAACTTCAAGAACATCGATCTTACCCGCCAGTTCGGTTTCGAAGCGATTGCCGAGACGCATGACTGGCCCGTGCCGCAGATGAACATCGACGCAAACCTTGCCTACATCGATTCCAGAACGCTGCGGAACAGCGCCAACGCGGCGGCCGAAGGCGTGCAGTTTCCCCGCATCCCTCGCTGGCGGGTCAACGCCAACCTGCGCTATGCCTTCACCGGCCGTTTCGACGGCTCGCTCGGCATGCGTTATGCAAGCCGCCCGAATACCGATCTGTTCGGTCGGCAGCGGGGCGATACCTTCGGCTTCACCTCGGAACTGTTTGCGCTCGATGCCCGGTTCAACTGGAACATGAGCGAATACTCCCGCCTGTCGGCCGGGGTGGACAACCTGACCAACGACCGCGCCTGGGTATTCCACCCCTATCCCCAGCGTACCTTTCTGATCGAAGCCGGCTGGAGGATGTAACGATGGAACGGACCTCTTTTTATCGTGCGATCTGGCGTTGGCATTTCTATGCCGGCCTGTTCGTCGTGCCGATGGTGCTGGTGCTTGCCCTCACCGGCGCGGCCTATCTGTTCAAACCGCAAATCGACCGCTGGGAAGAGCGCCACTTCCGCGACTTGCCGACCGCCGGCGCCGTGATACCCGACGATCAGGTCAAGGCCGCGCTGGCGGCCTGGCCCGGGGCCCGGTTCCACAGTTATCGCGTGCCCGAAACGGAAGGCGATGCGGCGCTGGTCCATCTTGCCCTTGCCGGGCCATCGGGCGCGATGCGCGACGTGTTCGTTTCGCCCCAGGGCAGGGTCGTCGGATCGCTCGACCCGGCGTGGCGGATCATGCAGGTGGTGCACGATATCCATGGCCAGCTGCTGCTGGGCCGCCGCGGTAGCTGGCTGGTCGAACTGGCGGCAAGCTGGGCCATCGTCATGATTGCCACCGGGCTCTGTCTGTGGTGGCCGGCGGGGCGTGGCCTGGCCGGCGTCGTCTGGCCGCGTCTTGCTGCGGGCGGGCGTCTGTTCTGGCGCGATCTCCATGCCGTGACCGGTTTCTGGGTATCGGGCCTGGCCATGGTCCTGCTGGTGACCGGCCTGCCCTGGGCAGACGTATGGGGCAGCGCGTTCAAGGCGATGCGTGGCGAGATGGGCTGGGTCAAAGGCACAGCAGACTGGACCATCGGCGGGCAGCCCGCCGGTGACGACGAGCACGCCGAACACGATCACGCCGCCATGGGGGCAAGCGCTGCACCCTTGGGCACCATGCCGCATGTCATGCCCGACGGCACCGTCATGACGATGCCGATGACGATGACCGCAGTTTCGCTTACCCGCATCGTGGCCGAAGCCAGAAGCGAGCACCTGCCCTTCCCCGTGATCGTGGCCCCGCCGGGAGCGCCACGGCCCTTCGGGGGCAAGGCTTCGTCAGACTGGTCGGTCCGCTCCGACACGCAGAATCGGCCCCGGCGCGTTACGCTGACGTATGATCCGATAACCGGCCGGCAGACCTCGCGCGAAAGCTTTGCCGACAAGCACGTCATCGATCGCGTGATCGGCTACGGCGTTGCCTGGCACGAAGGGCAGCTGTTCGGCCTTGCGAACCAGTTGATCGGGGTGGCGACGGCGCTGATGCTCGTTACCCTTTCCGCATCGGGATTCATCATGTGGCGGCGCCGCAAGCCGGCGGGCCGCCTGGGCGCACCGCCACGGGCGGCAAGCCCGGCAAGGCGCAAAGGCGCAGTCGTGCTGATATTGGCACTATCGGCATTTCTGCCGCTGCTTGGCGCCTCGCTTGTTGCTGTCTGGCTGGCCGAAAGCCTGGTGTTCGCCCGCAATGACAGGCTTGCCCGGTGGCTTGGGCTGAACGAAGCCATGCGCGCATGATGCCACGCCCGACCCGCCGCCGCAGCGAGGGCTAGCCCGCGATCACGCCGAGAGGAACAGGCTCGAGCCGCCAATCGACCAGGCCGTACTCGGGTTCCCCGATCAGGTTCTTGGCCGCATAGACGTTGCAGCCCGGCTGGCCGATGGCGATGCGCCCGCTGCCGATATCCTGCAAGGCCCGCTCCATCGCGGTGAACCCCGCCTGCCATCGCGCGCCGATCGTTCTGGCCGAAAAGTCGAATGCCTTGCCGCTTACTTCCTGGCTCTGGTCGGTATAGGATATGTAGATGACGGTGAGGGGCGCGAATGGTGCCGACCGTGCCCTTTCCCGGAAGATGGCCTGCCAGCCGGCGATGGTCCGCCGGCTTTGCGTCGCAAATATCAGATCCTGCGCGCGGGACGCCGCATCGCCGAGGCCGACGGGCCTGGTGCCGCGCAACGACAAGAGATCGATGGCGATGCAAACCAGAGGCTGATCGTCGTGACCAGAAAGTATGGTGTCGAGGGGCAGGTTGGCCGAGATACCTGCATCGCCAAACAGGCGGCCGGCGATTTCCACCGGCGGGAAAGCCGGAAACAGTGCCGCACTCGCGCGCAGATGGATGGCGTGAACCTGCTGGTGAAGCGTATCGAAAGCGACATCTTCCCCTGTTTCGACATCCGCTGCCGTGGCGACGAAGCGCGTCTCTCCGTCGTTCAGTTTTTCCAGATCGACCAGGCGCGCCAGCGTATCGCAAAGGGCGGACGTTTCGAACAAGGCGGGCCGATCATCGCGTACGAAATGATCCCAGGGCGCGCGCGGCGTAAAAATGCCCTCCCGCCCCAACAACAGCGTGGTCAGGACCGCGCGTGTCCGCCGGGTGTGCTCCAGCCAGTCCCAGCCGGTTTCCGGAAGTCCGGGTCGCCACAGTTCCCGAAGCCGGGCGACCCTGTGGTCGGCCCGATTGCCGCAGATTACCGCGCCGTTGATCGCCCCGGCCGAGGCCCCGGCGACCTGGTCGGCCTTGAGACCGGCCTGCTGGAAAGCATCGAAAGCTCCGGCCTGAAAGGCACCCAGCGCGTTTCCCCCGCTAAGAGCAAGAGCGATCTTGGACGTATCGAGCATCATTGGCGCAATCCCGGTCGTTATCGCTAGGGCAACGCCTGCCGGATGGGGCCGTTCCACGGCCGGGGCGCCAAAACCGCCGCGGCTCGACCGGAATGCAGCCTTGTATCGCGGTCGGGAACGCGTAAGTTGCGACCACGCGGCGAAGCCGTCAAACGCCGAATAAGGGGCCGGCGATGTTGCAAGGAATCTTTCGGCGGACAATCTCGGGCCTGGTCTGGGCGTTGCTTGCCACGTGGGCGATGCTGTCGCCCGGCGCGCATGCCAGGGAGATCGTCATTCATGCGGGCCGCCTGATCGACGGCCGGTCTGACGACGTGCGGTCCAACGTTACGATCATGATCAAGAATGATCGGATCACGGCGGTGACTTCCGGCTTCCAGCGTCCGGACGGGGCGGAGGTCATCGATCTTTCCAGACAGACCGTCATGCCCGGCATGATCGACGTGCATGTCCATCTGCTCATGAGCTATCACCCCGGTGATCCGGTACGATCGCTGGTCACGCACGGCATATATGACGAACTCCTTGGCGCAACGCGCCAGGCCCGCGCGATGTTGATGGCAGGGTTCACCAGCGCCCGCGACGTGGGAAGCGTGGACGCGGCATCGGCAGTCGCACTCAAGCGCGCGATTGCCGAGGGCACGATTCCCGGCCCCAGGCTGTGGGTCGCAGGCCCGATGCTTGGCCCGACGGCCGGGCACGGCGATCTTTTCACGGGTCTGGACCCGCAGATTACGAATCCCGCCTGGTCCCAAGGCCTGATCGACGGGGCCGAAGATGCCCGCAGGCGAGTAAGATTGTTCAAGCGGCTGGGCATCGATCTCATCAAGATCTCGCCCTCGGGTGGCGTCATGTCCGTGGGAGATGACCCGCAAGCCACCTTGATGACGGATGACGAGATACGCGCGGTTGTCGAAACGGCCCATGCGCTCGGAATGAAAGTTGCTGCCCATGCCCACGGCAAGGCCGCGATTGATCGCGCCGTCAGGCTTGGCGTCGACTCGATCGAGCACGGCAGCTTTGCCGATGCCGAAAGTTATCGCCTGCTGGCGCAGCATGGCGTCTATCTGGTACCGACGCTGATGGTCGCATCCCGGCTGATGGAACGCGCGCGGACCGACCCCGGCAGCCTGGGGCCGGGCATGGCAGAAAAGATGCTCGCCGTAGGGCCGCAGATGGCACAGAAAGTGCCCGTGGCCTATGCCGCCGGCGTGAAGATCGCCGCGGGTACGGACATCTATGGGTTCGATGGTTATGGCGAGAACGCCGAAGAGCTTGAACTGCTGGTTCGGTCAGGCCTGCCCCCGATGCGGGCCATCCAGGCGGCAACCGGCGTCGCTGCCGATCTGCTCGGGCCGGCAAGTGGCGTGGGGGTGATCGAGGCTGGTCGCTATGCCGATGTGATCGCCCTTGACGAAGATCCGCTGGCACGCATCGCGTCGCTGCGGTCGGTATGCTTTGTCATGCAAGGCGGGAAAATCGTGAAAAGCGGCCTTGCCGCGAACGGACGCTGCATTACAGGCTGATCCCTCCATCCGGTCTGGCGCGCGCGATCGGGGCAACCTGGCCGTTGCGCGTTGCAGCGGAACGTATGATGAACGCTCAACGGCCTTTTCTCCATGACGACGCGTTCACAATAGCTTATGCTTCGGCAACACTGTCAAACGAGCGGGAATCGCCGTCGAAAGGAGAGCCGTGCCCGACGTTTCTGGCGCTGCGACAAAGTCCAGCTTCTTTGCCGAAACGGGCGAGGCCGGCCCGCTCATGCGCACGCTCGACTGGTCCGGGTCACCGCTTGGTGAACCTGCCTCCTGGCCGCAGTCGTTGCGCAGCATCGTGGGGCTGATGCTGGGTTCCAAGTTTCCCATGTTCGTGGCCTGGGGTCCCGAACTTGGCTTTCTCTACAATGATGCCTATGCCGAAATCCTGGGCACTAAACACCCTGCCGCAATGGGAAGCCGGTTTCACGACATCTGGGCCGAAATCTGGCCGGACATAGAGCCGTTGATCGAGAGCGCGCTTGCCGGGGAAGCAAGCTACCGCGAGAACCTGCCGCTGATCGTCAACCGCAAGGGGCACGACGAGCAGGCGTGGTTCACCTTCTCCTATTCGCCCGTGTGCGACGAAACGGGCGCGATCGCGGGCATGTTCTGCGCGGTGGCGGAAACGACAGCGGCGATGAAGTCCACGCGTCGCCGCGAAGCCTTGCTGGTGCTGGATGAACGCCTGCGCGATGTAGCCGACACGGCCGAACTTTCGCTCGTTGCATCGAGCGTGCTTGGCGAAGCGCTCGGCGCCAAGCGTGTCGGCTATGGGGTCGTCGATCCGGTTGCCGGAACTATCATGGTGGAACGGAACTGGGGTTCGCCCGGTGTCGAGAGCGTGGCCGGCCTGCACGACTTCCATGATTACGGCGTTTACATCGATGACCTGCGCCGTGGCGTTGTCGTTTCGAACGTGGATGTCGAGGCGGATCCGCGGACGGCGGATTGTGTCGAGAGCTTCCGCGCGATCGGCGTCAGGGCGTTTCTCGATGTGCCCGTCGTCGAAGACGGACGTGCGGCCGCCATGCTGTTCGTCCATTCGGCAGTGCCGCGCGTATGGACGGCGGACGAGATCGAATTCGTCCGCGCCGTGGCAATGCGAACCCGTGCCGCGATCGCCCGCCGCGCCGCGGAACGCGCGCTCAGGGAAAGCGAGGAACGATTCCGTCAACTTGCCGAAACGGTCGACCAGGTCTTTTACATAACCGACGTTGCAGCGGGCCAGCTTCTCTATGTCAGCCCGGCTTTCGAGCGTATCTGGGGCCGCCCGAGGGCGGACGCACTTGCTAACTTCGGTCTGTTTTTCAAGACGGTGCACGCTGAAGATCGTGATCGCGTCGCGGCCCTGGCGTCACGGCAGAAAGCAGGCGAGGCATTCGAAGTGAAGTACCGCATCGTGCGTCCGGACGGCAGCATCCGGTTCGTTCGTGATCGCGCCTTCCCGGTCGAGGGCACGGGCGGCACCCGTTTTGTCGGCACCGCCGAAGACGAGACCGAGCGCCACCAGGCAACGGCGCGGTTCGAAGGCGTGTTCAATTCCGATCTTTTGGGTTTTTCCATTTTCAATGTGACGACCGGCGCGACGATCGCAATCAACGACCGTTTCTTGCGCATGACCGGCCACACGCGTGCCGACTTTGACGAGGGACGCTGGGACTGGCGCGATTTCACGCTGGCCGAGCATCTTGAAAAGGACGAGGTGGCAATAGCCCAGGCGCAAGCACGCGGGTGGTGGGACCCTTATGAAAAGGAATACCGGCATCGCAGCGGCCGCGTCTTTCCCGTGCGGATCGCCAGTGCGCCGTTGCCCGGCGAGACCGCCAGCCTTGTCGTTTCGATCGAGGATGTGAGCGAACGCCGCGCCGCCGAGGAAGCCTTGCGGAAAAGCGAAGCGCTAGCCCGCTCGCAAGCCGATGAGATCGCCGCCATATTCGACGCGGCCCCTGTCGGCCTGTGCGTGTTCGACCGGCAGATGCGTTATATCCGCATCAACGAGCGCATGGCCGAAATGAACGGCCTGCCCGCGGCAGACCACATCGGCCGGACCATGCACGACATGATCCCTGACCTGAACGAGCAGGCGATCAAAGTGATGCATCGGGCCCTGGCCGGCCAGGCGGTGCTTGGCATGGAACTGGTCGGGGAAACCGCCGCACAGCCCGGCATCCGGCGCACCTGGCGCGAAAACTGGTTGCCGCTGCGCAACTCATCGGGCGAAGTGGTGGGCGTGACGGTTTCGGCCGAAGAGATCACCGAAGCAAAGCGCGCAGAAGCCGCGCTTCGCCGCAGCGAGGAATTCAACCGGCGCATTCTTGCCAGTTCGCCCGATTGCATCAAGGTTATCGGCCTTGATGGCCGCCTGGAATTCATTTCGGATGGCGGGGCGCAAGCGCTGGAACTGGACGACGCCCATGCCGTGATCGGCCAGCCATGGCCCGCGTTGTGGCCCGAAGGCGAGCGGGACAAGGTCGTGTCTGCGATGAGCGACGCGCTGCGAAGCGGAATGGGACGCTTCGAAGGTTTTTCGCCGACAGCCAAAGGCGCACCGCGCTGGTGGGACGTTGCGGTTACGCCGATTTATGGCGCGGACGGCGGCCCTGAGCGGCTGATGGCGGTATCCCGCGACGTGACCGCCACCCGGGAAGCGCAGGAGCGTTTGCGGGACTTGAACGAAACGCTGGAGCAACGCGTGCTCGAGCGAACGGCAGCGCTGTCGGCAAGCCAGAGCCGCTTCCAGGGCATTTTCGATTCCGCTTTCCAGTTCATGGCTTTGCTCTCACCCGATGGGACCGTGCTGGAAGTGAACCGCACGGCGCTTTCGTGGAGCGAGATCGAGGTGGCCGATATCGTGGGCAGGCCATTCTGGCTTTCGGCGCCGATGCGCGACAACGCGGCGTTGCAGGCGGCGATCGCGGACGCCGTCAGGCGTGCCGCAGCGGGTGAAACGGTCAGGACCGAGCACGAAATGCGCGGGTCGGGCGATGTGCGGGCGATTATCGACTTCTCGCTGAAACCGGTGATCGACAGCAACGGCGAGGTAATCTGGCTGGTTGCCGAAGGCCGCGACGTGACCGCTTTGAAAGAGACTCAGGAAGCGCTGCGCCAGGCGCAGAAAATGGAAGCGATGGGGCAGCTTACCGGCGGCGTCGCGCACGATTTCAACAACCTGCTCACACCCATCATGGGCGCGCTCGACATGCTCCAGCGCAAGAACCTGGGCGGGGAGCGCGACCAGCGCCTCGTTGCCGGCGCCCTGCAATCCGCCGAACGCGCCAAGCTGCTTGTCCAGCGGCTGCTGGCTTTCGCGCGGCGCCAACCGCTTCAGTTGACCGCGGTCGACATCGGCTCGCTGGTCACGGGAATGGCGGAACTGATCAAAAGCACCACCGGCCCGAGAATACAGGTCGGGGTCGAGGTGCCACCGGGTCTGCCGGCGGCCAAGGCCGACCCCAACCAGATCGAGATGGCCCTGCTCAATCTGGCGGTGAACGCGCGCGATGCGATGCCCGACGGCGGCACGCTGAAGATCACCGCCGGTTTCAAGAACGCCGGGCCAGGGCTGCGACCGGGACTTAACGCGGGCCGTTACGTTTGCCTGAGTGTGGCCGATACCGGAAGCGGCATGGACGAGGCCACCCTGAAACGCGCCGTTGAGCCATTCTTTTCGACCAAGGGCGTGGGCAAGGGAACCGGCCTTGGCCTGTCGATGGTGCACGGTCTGGTCGAACAGCTTGGTGGATCGCTCGACATCCAGAGCCGTCGCGGCACGGGAACGAAGGTGACCTTGTGGCTGCCTGCAACCGACCTCGCCCTGGGCGAAACGGACGAGCCGGCCGGGGCGGCGGGCGGGCCGTCGCTGACGGGAACGGCGTTGCTGGTGGACGACGAGGATCTGGTCCGGATGAGCACGGCAACGATGCTGGAAGAGCTGGGCTATCGCGTTGTCGAGGCCGCATCAGCCGAAGAGGCCATGGGCCTTGTCAATCGGGGCCTGCGCCCCGACGTGCTGGTCACCGATCATTTCATGCCCGGCATGAACGGCGCCGATCTTGCCCGCAGGCTTGTGGCGGATCATCCATCGCTGAAAATTCTGGTCGTTTCCGGGTATGCCGGAACGGAAGGAGTTACGCCCGATCTGCCAAGGCTGACCAAACCGTTCCGGGAAAAGGACCTGGCGACGAGCCTGGCCGATCTGCTCGCCAAGACCTGAGACAATCAATCCCGCCCATCACGAGCCTGCTGGCACGATTTCGATGGCGGCGATGACCGGATCACCGGCAACACGGTCGAAAGCCAGCGTCAACATGCCATCGGCAACGGGCACATCGAACGCAAGATCCGCCGGCTTGAGCGCACCGCCAGCCGCGGCAACCGGCATGAAGGCACTGGCGACGACTTTGCCATTCGCGCGAACCGCGAAGCTGCGATGGCCGATTTCGGGATCCGGCTCGAAACTGTGGACGACAATATGCCATTTCCCGTTCGGCAGCGGGATCCGCCACACCGCTTCCCCTTCGCGCCAGGCGTTGTACAGTTGCGGATCGGCAGCGCCGGTGACCGTGCGCCGGGGCGGCGGCGTCTGGCCGCGGAATACGGCGGCATTGAGCAGGTGCGCCGATCCACCGGAAAAGAACACGTCGGACCCATAACGACCGGCAGGGCCTGTGTGGCCGACCAGATCCCCGGCATCGATCCGCAGCCCGGCAGCGGCATCGGGCGCAGTCCAATGCACGGTATCGGTCAGCGTGCCGCCGGCCGCAGGCGCGCTGGCCACCACTTCGTTATCGCCCGGCCGCAGCGCCACGGCCGGCCAGACACATACCCGGTCGGGACAGTCTCTGGTCCCCAGCGACGTGCCGTTGAGCGAAAGCGTCACCCGGGGCGCGTTGCTGTATATCCGCACGTCCGTTACCGGATAGGCGCGATCGACATAGCGCCGCCCGTTGATATGCAGCATCGGCTTGTCAGAAAGCTGGGCCTGATAGAAATAGAACGCGTCCTTGCGGATCTTGCGGTCGTAAGTGACCAGGCCCTTGTCGTTGAGATCGATCGCATCCCCTTCCTCGCGCAGGTCGGATGCGAAATCGAACATGTTCCATATCCAGGCCGCGAAGAGATAGCGCCGGTTCCTGATCTGCTTCCAGTTCTCTTCATGATACCAGCTTTGGTATTCCTCTGGATGCGGGCGGCCGAACGCGTCGATCGGCCCACCTTCCGGATTGTCGCTGTGTTGGGACAGTGCCCCGCCCGCCCCGTATTCGCTGATCGACAGCGGGTTTGCCGGATGCCGCGCGTGATAGGTGTCCATCGCCGGGCCCAGATCGGCCGGCCGGCCGGTATACCATCCGAAATAGCGGTTGTAGCCGATCAGGTCGGTCGTGCCCGCAAGCATCTCGTGATCACCGGCAGCGGCCGGATCGGCTTCGCAGCAATCGGCAAATGTCGTCGGCCGGGTAGGGTCTTCGGCATGGGCCAGGTCATTCAGGTGGCTGAGCAGGCTGCGAGAGCGCGCGGCACGCTTTTTCGCGTCGAAACGCGCGTCGAGATCGATTTCATTGCCGACCGACCACATCATGATCGAAGGATGGTTGTAATTCTGGCGGATCAGTTCCCTGAGCTGCTGATCGGCGTTTGCCGTCAGAGCGGCAGAAGCTTCCGCCCCATTCTTCAGCGAGGCTGCGTTGACGAAAGGAATTTCGGCCCAGGCCACCATACCCAGGCGATCGGCGGCGTCGGCCCATTCATCGGCGTGCTGGTAATGCGCCATTCGCACCGTGTTTGCGCCCATTTCAGCCACGATCTGCATGTCTTCCGCATGATCGGCAGCGTCGAGAGCCCAACCCTTCCCCAGCTTGTCCTGGTGCCGCGACACACCCACCAGTTGCTCGTGCCGGCCATTCAAGGCAAACCCGCTGTCGGGATCGATCCTGAACGTGCGGATGCCGAGCGGCTGTACGACCCTATCGACGATATGACCGGCTTCCGCCACTTCGACCCGCACCGCATAGAGATAAGGATCCCGGCGACCATCCCATAGCCTGGGATTGGCAAGGTTCAGGGTCTTCTCAACCGCAGCGGTTGCTCCGGGCTTCAGCGCTTGCCGAAACGGCGTGCGGGCAACGACGGTGCCGCGGGCATCGAGGATCGCGACCGTTCCCGTCAACACGTGGCTGCGTCGGCCAGCGTTCCGCAAGCGCGTCTGCACCGCCACGCGGGCGCCCGACTGGTCCACGTCAAGGGTGCGCGCATAGACCCCGGGGCCGCCGTAATCCAGCAGGTCGATGCCTGCCTCGTCGGTGGTGATAAGGCTTACCCCCCGGTACAACCCGCCATGAATGAAGAAATCGCCAGCAAGGGGGATGACGTCCTGGGTTGTCGCACCCACCGCCGGCTTCGTATTGTCGGCCTTGACGACGATTTCGTTAAGCATCCCTGGCTTCCATGGGGCAGTCACATCGATCCGGAAGCGGGAAAAAGCGCCGGCGTGCGAACCGACGTGCACGCCGTTGACCCAGACATCGGCAATGGCACCCACTGCCCCGAAATCGAGAACGAACCGCTTGCCCTTGTCAGCCGCGGGCGCCCGGTAGGCCAGTCTGTACCACCCTGCCCCCTGACGGTTATCCGTTTGGGCGGAACGCTTGAGCGCATATTCGCCAAGCCGGTTCCAGGTGTGTGGCAGCATGACCTGCTGCCAGCCGCTGTCATCGAAATCGGCAGCGACCGCGCTGTTGGCGGCCTGCGCGCCGAACGCGAAGCGCCAACCTTCGTTCAAGGGAACCACATCGCGCGCACTGACCGGGGAAGCGCTCGCCAGAAGCAGCACGGCAGCGGAACGGATTGGCTTCATGATTGCTTCCTTGCATTGGTTTGACCAGTATGAGGGATTGGCCATATATGTCAACCGCCGCGATATTTCCGGTTAAATCAACGTCGAACGTCTCTGGCATTGCCGGTGAAAGCCGCCAGTTCTTCGGCGCCGATCCGGCAGAAATCGCCATGGATGCCATGTTTCAGCACATTCATGGCAAGGCCCTGCTCTGCCATCTGCCTTGCGCCCGCACCCCCCAACCAGCCGTGCAGCACGCCAGCAACGAAAGCGTCGCCCGTTCCGATACGATCGACGATCCCGGTAACATCGATCTCTGCGGTCTGAAACGCCTCGTCCCGCTTATCCACCCGCGCGGCGATCCGATGGTGCGCAGAAGCGACCATTTCGCGCGATGTCGATGCGATGACCTGCAGGCGCGGAAATGCGGCAAGCGCGGCGCGGGCTGCTTCTTCGCGCCGCGCGGCGCCCTCGCAGGCAAACGGCCGATCGAACAGAAGCGCCATGTCGCGGTGCCCGGCAAACAGGATGTCGGCGGCATCGACAAGTTCCAGCAGCGCGTCGCGCGGGCGGCTGTCCCACGCGCTCCACAACGCCTGGCGATAGTTCGGGTCGAAACTGACGGGGACTCCCGCCGCCTTGGCTGCGGCGATCGCCGCACGCGACAGAGCCACCCCGTTAGCGCTCAATGCTGCGGTAATCCCCGAAAGGTGCAGGAGACGCGCGCCGCCGACAAGCGCCGGAAAATCGATATCGCCCGGCGCGGAAAGCGCAAAAGCCGAACCGCCGCGATCGTAAGTGATGGTCGAGGCACGCAGCCCGGCCCCCACTTCCATGAAATAGAGGCCCATGCGCCCCGGGCGGCGGAGAACACCGCTGACGTCGACGCGCGCTGCCGCGAGAAAATCCTCGGCCCGATCGCCAAGGGGATTGTCGGGCAGGACGGTGATCATCCGCGTGCTATGCCCGAGCGCGGCCAGCGCGATGGCCACGTTCGCTTCCGCACCGCCGACGACAGGTTCCAGCACGGGCGCGTTCGCGAGCGTGTGACCAGCCGTGGTCGAAAGCCGCAGCAGCACTTCACCCAGGCACAATATATCTCCGGTCATGGCGAGACGCATTCCAGAAGGTCCAGGATTTCAACGGCGTCCAGGCTATCGGGTTGCCACGCGCTTTCAAGCAGGCCGCCCGTTGCGAACACGGCCTGTACGATGCCGCCTGCACCGTGGGCTGCCCAGGCCTGCGCCAGTTCAACCGCGCGGGGATCGGCCACCTCCCCCCAGATGGCGCGGTTGTCACCGCGCACATGGCCCAGCCAGGCGGCAACGGCCTGCAAGATCGCAGGGCAGCGCCGCCCCATCTGCCGATTTGCGGCCAGCGTCGTCAGCCAGCGCTGCGGAATCTTCTGGCTGCCATCCATGGCAATCTGGATCAGTCGGTGATTGAGCGCCGGGTTGGCAAAGCGGGCCATCAGTGCATCGGCATAAGCCGCCAGGTTCTGGTCAGGCGCAGCAGCAATTGTCGGCATCGCTTCCTCGCGCATCAGCCGTTCGGCAAGCTTGCGCAAGGCCGGATCAGCCACGGCTTCATGAACATAGGCATGGCCGGCAGCCAACCCGCAATAGGCCAGGGCGGAATGGGCGCCGTTGAGCATTCTGAGCTTGGCCGTTTCGTAAGGCGCCACGTCGCGCACGATCTCCACCCCGGCCAGTTCCCAGGCGGGACGCGGGCCGGCAAAGGCGTCTTCGATCACCCACTGGCTGAACGGCTCGGTCACCACCAAGCCTTCGTCGCGCAGGCCAAGTTCGGCTTCGATCCTGTCGCGGTCTGCCGGCGTGGTGGCCGGCACGATGCGGTCCACCATCGTGCAGGGGAACGTGCAGGCATCCCTTACCCAGTCAGCCAACTGCGGCGCGCGCGCGGAAAGATAGGCGTTCACAAGCTGCTTCAACTGGCGGCCGTTGTCGGCAAGATTGTCACACGACAGCAGTGTCAACCCGCCCACGGCGTTCGACCGGCGGCGGTCCAGCGCGACCGCCAGCAACGGATAGAACCCGGTATCCGCCAGGCCAAGATCAAGGCTGCCGTCCGCCGCGCGGCAATATCCTTTTTCGGTTACGGTGAAAGTGACCAGCCGCGTGCTCGGCGCGGCCAGCAGATCGACGATGCGCGCCGGGTCCTGCGGCGCGACAATCACTTCTGCCACCGAGCCGATCACTTGCAGACGGGTGCCCTCGCCCGATCTTTCCGCCAGGGAATACAGCCCGCCTTGCGGATTGAGCTGTTCGCCCACATCGGGACTGCGCAGCGAGACGCCGGCGATCATCCAGTCACCCCCGGACGCCGCCATTGCCAGGTCGGTGTACCAGGCTTGGTGCGCGCGGGTGAACGCGCCGATGCCGAAGTGGACGATACCCACCTTCCGGCCGGCACGCGCATAGCCCGGCCCGGCGATCCCATGCGGCAGATTATCGGGCGAAAGCCGCCTCACAGCTTGTAGGCTTTCTTGACCAGATCGTAGGTCAGTTCGCGCGCCAGTTCTGCCGCTTCCCAATCCTGCAGGCGATGTTCGGCAACGAGCCGGGCCAGGAAGCCGCAGTCGATCCTTCGCGCCACATCGTGCCGCGCCGGTATCGACAGGAACGCGCGGGTATCGTCGTTGAAGCCTACCGTGTTGTAGAAGCCGGCCGTTTCCGTCGTGGCCTCGCGAAAGCGGCGCATGCCTTCCGGGCTGTCGTGAAACCACCAGGCCGGGCCCAGCTTGAGGCACGGATAATGCCCGGCCAGCGGCGCCAGTTCGCGGGCATAGGTGCTTTCATCGAGCGTGAAAAGGATCAGCGACAGGCGGGCATCGTTGCCGTGCCGGTCGAGCAGTGGCTTCAATGCCTCGACGTATTCGAGGCGTACGGGGATATCGGCGCCCTTGTCCCGTCCCAGCCGGGCGAACAGCGCGGCGTTATGGTTGCGGAACGATCCGGGATGGAGTTGCATGACCAGCCCGTCGTCCAGGCTCATGGTCGCCATTTCGGTCAGCATCTGGGCCCGGAACAGTTCAGCCTCGGCGGCGGTGACAGCGCCGCTGGCCACCTTGTCGAATAGCGCTTCCGCCTCGTGCGGCGAAAGATCGGCCGTGCGGGCGGTGGGATGGCCATGGTCGGTGCTGCTCGCGCCGTGCCGGATGAAGCACGCGCGGCGCTGGCGATGCGCCGCCAGATAGCCGCGCCAGGTCAGGCAGTCTTCGCCGGTGATTTCCGAAAAGCGGGCAAGGTTGGCGTGGAAGCCCTCGAATTCGGGATCGACCACCGGGTCCGGCCGGTAGGCGGTGATCACTCTCCCTCGCCAGCCGCCGGTTCTGGCATTCTCGGCCCGGATCGCCGCGTGATGCTCCAGCGTATCGAGCGGGCTTTCCGTCGTCGTGATCACTTCGATGCCATAGCGGTCGAACAGCGCGCGTGGCCGGAACCCGTCTGTCGCCAGTGCCTCGGTAATGCGGTCGAAATACGCATCGGCGGTCTCCGGCCCCAGCATCGTGGTGAAGCCGAACGCTTCGGCAAAGACCCAGTCCAGCCACATGCGCGACGGCGTGCCGCGAAACAGATACCAATGCTCCGCCAGCACTCGCCAGGCCGCGCGCGGATCATAGCTCTTCTGATAGCGGCCGATGCCCAGCGTTTCCAGCGCGATGCCCTGCGAATAAAGCATCCGGAACACATAGTGATCGGGCCGCAGCAGCAATTCGGCCGCGTTGCCGAAAGGTTCGTTGCCGGCAAACCATGCCGGATCGGTATGCCCATGCGGGCTGACGATGGGCAGGTGGGCGATCGCGCCATGCAGTTCACGGGCGATGGCCCGCACGGCCGGGTCTGCCGGAAACAGCCTGTCCGGATGAAGCACGAGAGCGTTGGGCATTGCGACCTCGAACAGGTGGTGGGGAAACAGAAGTTGGCCGTCAGGCGGAAAGCCTGGCCAGGCGATCCCGCTTGGCCTGGGCAGCGCGCCGGGCGGCGGCGATCGCTTTTTCCTCGGTCGCGAAAAGCAGGCTTTCGAGAACCGCTGCCAGATGGGTGCGCATCGCCGCACGGGCAGCGCCCGGGTCCCTGGCCCGCAAAGCATCGAGAACCGCGGTATGCTCGTCGACCACCGGCTTGATGTTGGCCGTACGCGCTTTTTCGTGCAGCAGCGCGCTTTCGGGCGAAGTTGCACGCAGATCCCACAATCGCTCCACCGCCTCGAACACAGCCGAATTGCGCGTCGCCCTGGCAATGGCCAGGTGAAACGCGCGGTCGGCCTGCTCCGTGCCATGAGGCGACTGGTTTTCGCGGTCGATCTCTTCGACCAGTGCGCCAAGTTCGACCAGTTCCGCCGCGCTGATCTGGGTTGCCGCAAGCGCCGCAGCCTCGGCTTCGAACAGCAATCGCGCCTCGGTCAATTCGATCGCCGTGATGTTGAACCCCGGAATGTCGTTCTTGCCCGGCAACCGCTTGACGTAAGCACCCGAACCGATGCGCACGTCGACCAGGCCCTGGACTTCGAGCGCGATGATCGCCTCGCGCACCGTGGGACGTGACACGCCGTACTGGACCGACAGCTCGCGTTCGGCCGGCAGGCGATCGCCCACAGCATAGCTGCCGCCGGAAAGCTCCGCCATCAGCTTGCGCGCAAGGTCCTGATACAGCCGATCCTGGTTGGGTCTGTTGCGTTCGGCCGTACTGTCGTTCATGCGTAAACTCCAAAAAATGGCCTTACCACTTGCTTGCAAAGTGACAGGCCAGATGATAGCGGTCAAGCGGTATCGTTGTTCTTACCAGTTCAAACCGGGGGCTGCATCCCATGAAAATCGTTTCCGCCCGTGTGATCGTCACCTGCCCGGGCCGCAATTTCGTGACGCTCAAGGTCGAAACCGATCAGGGCGTCTACGGAATCGGAGATGGCACGCTGAACGGCCGCGAAAAATCGGTGGTCAGCTATCTGGAGGATCATGTCATCCCGTGCCTGATCGGCATGGACCCGCGCCGGATCGAGGACATCTGGCAGTATCTTTACAAAGGGGCCTATTGGCGGCGCGGCCCCGTGACGATGCGAGCCATCGCCGCGGTCGACATGGCGCTGTGGGATATCAAGGCCAAGATGGCCGGAATGCCGCTCTATCAGTTGCTTGGCGGCCGCAGCCGGGATGGCGTCATGGTCTATGGCCATGCCAACGGCAGTGACATTGCCGAAACGGTCGACGCCGTGGGCCAGTATATCGCCATGGGCTACAAAGCGATCCGCGCGCAGACAGGTGTGCCGGGCATCAAGGATGCCTATGGCGTGGGACGCGGCAAGCTGTTCTATGAACCGGCCGACGCCTCGCTGCCTTCGGTGACGGGATGGGACACGCGCAAGGCGCTCAACCATGTCCCCCGGCTGTTCGAGGAACTGCGCAAGACCTACGGGTTCGATCATCATCTTCTGCACGATGGGCATCATCGCTATACCCCGCAGGAAGCGGCCAATCTGGGCAGGATGCTGGAACCCTATCAGCTGTTCTGGCTGGAAGACTGCACCCCGGCGGAAAACCAGGAGGCGTTCCGCCTGGTGCGCCAGCATACGGTCACGCCCCTGGCCGTGGGCGAGATCTTCAACACGATCTGGGACGCCAAGGACCTGATCCAGAACCAGCTTATCGACTATATCCGCACGACCGTGGTCGGCGCCGGCGGCATCACTCACCTGCGGCGCATCGCGGATCTGGCAAGCCTTTATCAGGTTCGCACCGGCTGCCACGGCGCGACCGACCTTTCGCCGGTGACAATGGGTTGCGCGCTGCATTTCGACACCTGGGTGCCCAATTTCGGCATCCAGGAGTACATGCGCCATACCGAAGAGACCGATGCCGTGTTCCCGCACGATTATCGCTTTGACAAAGGCGAGCTGTTTTGCGGCGAAACGCCGGGCCACGGCGTGGACATCGATGAAAAACTGGCCGCCAGATACCCCTACAAGCCGGCATACCTGCCAGTCGCCCGCCTTCAGGACGGGACCATGTGGAGCTGGTAACGCCGGCAAGCGGCCAGGAAACGGCGACGAGCAACCGGACTGCCATCGGAGAGGAACCAGGAATGACATGGCGTTCGGTGCGCGTTCGCATTCTCGGGCTGGTGATGATCGGTACGATCGTCAACTACATCGCCCGCAACTCGCTTGGCGTGCTGGCGCCCCAGCTCAAGCTCGAGCTGAATATCACGACCGAGCAGTATTCCTATGTCGTCGGCGCTTTTCAGCTCGCCTATACGGTGATGCAGCCGATTGGGGGCATGCTGATCGACCGCATCGGGCTGACTGCCGGCTTCGCGCTGTTCGCGCTGGCCTGGGGGCTTGCCAGCATGGCGCATGGCTTTGCCCGTGGCTGGCTGACGCTGGCGATGTTCCGGGGCCTGCTCGGCATGGCCGAAGCATCGGTCATTCCGGCCAGCATGAAAGCGGTGGGGGAATGGTTTCCCGACCGTGAACGCTCGATCGCCACAGGCTGGTTCAACGCCGGCACGGCACTGGGCGCGGTGATCGCGCCGGTGCTCACTGCCCTTCTCGCCCGCCACTATGGCTGGCAGGCGGCGTTCGTGTTCACCGGCGCGCTGGGCCTGGTTTTCGCGGCCGCCTGGTACAAGTTCTACCGTTCGCCCGAACAGGCAGCCTATGTCAGCGCGGCCGAACTGGCGGAAATAAAGGCGGGCCAGCGCCCGGTCACGCTTTCGGCTACGACCATCAGGCAGATCGTGTCGACGTCGCGCTTCTGGGCAATTGCCGTACCGCGCTTCCTGGCCGAACCGGCCTGGCAGACGTTCAGCTTCTGGGTGCCGCTCTATTTCGCCAGGGAACGCGGGTGGGATCTTGGCCAGATTGCCATGTTTGCCTGGGTCCCGTTTCTGGCGGCCGACGCGGGCGGCATCCTTGGCGGATACCTGGCCCCGTGGCTCGAGCGGCGGCTGGGGGTGACGCTCGAAGGCTCACGCATCGTCGGGATATGCCTGGGCGCCGTGCTGATGATCGCCCCGGGCTGCGTGGGCCTGGCCGGCAGCCCCTACCTCGCGATTGCCCTGCTCGGCATCGGCGGCTTTGCCCACCAGGTCATTTCGGTGCTGATCAACACGCTGTCGGCCGATGTCTTTCCCAAAAGCGACATTGCCAAGGCCAATGGCCTTGTCGGCATGGCGGGGTGGACGGGCGGGCTGCTGTTCTCGCTCGCCATTGGCCAACTGGCCGACCGGATCGGGTTTGAACCGCTGTTCGCCTGCCTCGGGCTGTTCGATCTGATCGGCGCGGCATGGCTGGTTGCTTTCCGGCATCGCCTGATCACGGCGCAACCCTGATGACACGCCGCGCCACTCTTTCCGCTCCGCCCCGCTTCGCCATAAGCGAGCGGCACGGCCCCCGCGTGACGCTGAAGAGCGACACCGGGGCGGTTGCCCACCTGTTCGTGCTGGAAGAGGACATCATTCGCGTTCTCCTTCTAGCCAACGGCACGGTAACCTCGCCGCCCAGCTGGGCCGTGGCCCCGGGAGCGGACGATCTGGCCGAGCCCGGCCGCGACCGCCTGGACTGTGCCGGTTTCGAAGCTCCGCCTTTCACGCTTGGAGAAGATGCGGATACCATTGCATTGGCCACCGGCCGCCTGCGCCTGACCATTGCCCGCGTCGGCCTTGTCTGCCGTTGGGAACAAGCCGGGGCGGACGGTTGGCAACCCATGGCACAAGACCGCCCGACCCAGCCCTACAACTTCGGCTGGCGGGACGAAGGCGCCTGCCATTATCTTCGCCGCCATCCGGGAGAGCGCTATTACGGGCTCGGCGAACGCTCCGGCCCGCTGGACCGCGCCAAGCGCCGGCTGCGCCTGACCAATATCGATTGCATGGGCTATGATGCCGAATGCGACGATCCGCTTTACAAAGCGATTCCCTGGATCCTCACTGTCGATGCCGCTGGCGCCGCCTATGGCACCTTTTACGACACGCTTGCCGATCCGGTATTCGATTTCGGGTTGGAGCATTCGAACTATCACGCGCCCTATCGCTACATGCGCGCTGCTTCGGGCGATCTCGATTATTACATGATTGCCGGGCCGGACGCGGCCACGGTCGTGCGCCGCTTCACCTGGCTGACCGGCCGCCCGGCCTTGATGCCGCGCTGGGCCGTCGGCTATTCGGGCTCGACCATGACTTATACCGATGCGCCCGACGCTCAGGCGCGCATGGCGGATTTCATTGCCGGGCTGGAACGGCACGATCTGCCTTGCACCTCGTTCCATCTTTCGTCCGGCTACACCTCGATCGACGACAAGCGCTACGTCTTCAACTGGAACCGGGACAAGTTTCCCGATCCGGCCGGTTTCGTGCGCAGCTATGCCGAAGCGGGCGTGCAGCTGGTGCCCAATATCAAGCCCGCGCTGCTGCTGTCGCATCCACGCTATGCCGATCTGGCCGCGCAGGGCTGGTTCGTCAGCGACGATGCCGGACGGCCCGTCGAGTGCCTGTTCTGGGACGAGCTCGGCTCCTACCTCGATTTCACCAATCCCGCCGCCGCCGCATGGTGGCGGGACCAGGTTACCGCGCAACTCCTCGAGCTTGGCATCAGGGCAACCTGGAACGACAACAACGAATACGAAATCTGGGATCCTGCGGCCCGCTTTGCCGGGTTCGGCGCCCCGCGCCCGGCCGCCGGCGATCGGCCGGTGCAAACCCTGTTGATGATGCGCGCTTCACGGCAGGCCCAGATCGCGTTCCGGCCTGAAGAGCGCCCCTATGTCGTCACGCGAAGCGGCATGGCCGGCATGCAACGCTATGCGCAGACCTGGACCGGCGACAACTTCACCGCATGGAAGACCATCCGCTTCAACCAGAAAATGGCGATCGGCATGGCGCTGTCGGGGGTTTCCAACAACGGCCACGACATCGGCGGGTTTGCCGGCCCGGCGCCGGAGCCCGAACTGCTGCTGCGCTGGGTTCAGGCAGGCATCATGCTCCCGCGCTTTTCCATCCATTCTTGGAATACCGACGGGACTGTCAACGAACCGTGGATGTACCCCGAAGTCACCCCGGCAATCGTGGGCATGATGGGCTTGCGGCAGGGGCTTGTGCCGTTGCTGCACGATCTGCTCTGGCGCCACCATGCCGATTATCAGCCCGTGACACGCCCGCTGTGGCTCGGTTATCCGAACGACCCTGGATCGTGGATCGACGGCGATGCTCACCTGCTCGGCCCCGATCTGCTGGTGGCCCCGGCGATGGAACCAGGCGTCGATAGCGTTGCGGCGCATGTTCCCGGCATCGGGACCCGCTGGATCGACCTGCGCGACGGGCATGCCTATCAGGGCGGCAGCGTTCATTGCTTTCCCGCGCCGTTGGCCGGCCTTCCCCCGGTCCTGGCGCGCGAGGGGTCGGCCCATCTAGTGGATATGGCGCCGCCGGGGTTTGCACCGCGCCCGCACCGCCCCGCCATCCTGCTGTTCCCGGCGCCGGAGCCGGCCGAAACGCGGTGGACCTTTTTCGATGAAATCGGCGCGGCATGGCCCGATCCGGCGCGGGCACCGCTATGGGCCGTTACCTGCCGGACCAGCGCAACCGCCATTGCGCTCGACGCGCGATGGACCGGCCCGGGCGCAGCCCCGGCGCCCGTGCTAGCATTCGTGCTGCCCGCCGATGAACGCCGCGCCATGACGATCAATGGCATCGAATCTGCGATGACGATCGAGCGGGTGCTGGGCTGCGATCGGCTTGTATTTTTGCCGGGGTGACCTGCAGCTCAACCGCGAGGAAGGACGCCCGTGTCCTTGAGCCACATGGCGAACTGGTCGAACCAGGCATCGCTCGTCGTGCCATTGGGCTGCGAGGCAAAGCCGTGGCCACCGGCGCTGTAAAGGTGGAATTCGATTGAGCCGCCAGCCTGTCTCCAGGCGTGGATCAGGCTCAGATCTTGGCTTTTGAAAAAGCGATCGTCGGCAGCAATGGCCGCAAACAAGGGGGGCGCCCTGAACGGCACGCCGGCCGCGGTGCCCGCCGTCGGGCCATAGACGGCACCGGCGAAATTGACCGGCGCATCGGGCGCATTGGCCCGCAGCGCGGCAAGCACGGTTATCGCGCCAGCCGAAAAACCAAGCACGCCGATATGGCAGCTGTCGACATGCCATGGCCCCGCATGCGCGCGAACCATGCGGATCGCGGCCTGGGTGTCCGCCACTGCCAGGGCACGATTATCCATGCCGGGCGGCTCGCCTTTGACGAACGTTCGGGTGATCGCCTCGATAAAACCGGAAAATCCGCCGGCCACCGGCGTCGTGCGGTATTTGACGATGAATACCCGGACGCCCAGCCGGTCCAGGCGCCGGGCAACGTCATAGCCCTCGTTGTCCATCGCCAGGAACTGATAACCCCCGCCAGGCACCAGCAGCACGGCGGGAGCGATCTTTCCCGCCGGCAGCGAGCCGGGGAACGGGACGAGTTGCGGCGTGCCCACGTTGTAGACGATCCGCTGGCCGGGCTTCTGCTGTGCCCATCCTTCCGTGATCGTGGTCGCTGGCGGCCCCTTGGCGGTCGGCGGGCTGGCCGGCAACGGGCTGGCCGGCAGATCGATCGCGCCATGCTGCGCAGGGGTGGAAATGGCGGTCACTGCCCTGACCCAGTCACCCGGCGCCGCAAGGGCCGGCCCAGCGCTCCCGACGAGCCCGAGCGCCAGAATGTACCCCTTGAAACGCCCGATCACTTGTCGCCTTTCGTCGCCCTTGCCTGATAGTAATCGGCAAGTACCCCGAACGCCATCTTGCGCTGTCCGGTTTCCGAAATCAGCCCCTTGCGGTTCCATCCCATCTGGAAATCGGGATTTTGCCGACGTGGCGAGCGGAAATCCTTGAGGATCCAGGGCGACATGCCCCGTAGTGTTGGCAGACGATCGGCCATTTCCAGAGTCTTGCGATAATACTGCGCCTGGAACTCTTCGGAAAACTTCTGCACCCCGTCGCTGTGGAAGCCGGCGCGCGCGTCGGCGCCGAACTCGGAAAGGATCAGCGGCTTGTCGGCTGGCAGGTGCCACACGCTTGCCGGAAGGGTGTCGAGCCGATCGGACGTGTACCAGCCATTGTAAGTGTTGATCGCGACGATATCGAGATCGCCTGCCAAAGGATCCGCCATCGTCATCGTCGGCACCGGTGCCTGCATGTCCCGCTCCACCAGCAGCGCCGCGCTGACGAGCCGGGTGGGATCGAGTAGGCGCACATCGGCAACAAGCGTACGCAGGAAATTGTTGCGCGCATCGCTGACCGGCGTTTCGTTGGCCACCGACCAGATGATCACCGATGGCCGGTTGCGATCACGCAGGATGTTTTCGGCCACCATGTTACGCGCAGCGGCCAGGGTCTGCGGGTTGTTCCAGGCAACCATCCAGTAGACGGGAACCTCGCTCCAGACCAGGAGGCCCATCTCGTCGGCCGCGCGGGTCATCACTTCGGAATGGGGATAGTGCGACAAGCGGACGTAATTGCCGTGAAGCCCGTTTCTGATCTCACCCAGCAGGGCACGCGCCGCGGCCGGAGTGATGATCCGCGCCGGGTTTGGTCCGATCTCTTCCTCATGCATGGAAATGCCCCGGAGGAACACGGGTTTGCCGTTCAGAAGAATATCCGCACCCTTGCGCGCGATCGTGCGGAAGCCGATGCGATCCCGCCAGATGTCGGCGCCGGCGGCGATGCTCACGTCATAGAGTTGCGGCTTCTCCGGTGACCAGCGCACCAGCGCCCTGGGCGCGGCAATGGTCGAGCGCCAGTTCCCCTGGCCATCGGTCTTCCCCGCGAGTTCAAGCCGCAGTTGCGGCACGTTCAGGCGTATCGGCTGGTTCGCCGCATTCGGTCCATCCAGGTGCGCCTCGGCTACGATCCGCCCGTCGGGCGCCAGACGGACCCAGGCATCGTCGACATAGGTATCGGCCGTGCGCACCAGGCGGATATCGCGGGTGATCCCGCCATAATTTTCCCAATCGGTAACCGGCGGCGGCACCGTTGCCGGGGTCGCCTGCGAGTCCACCCCAACCGTGATCTGGTTGTCGCCATCGCGCAGCAGCCGCGATACTTCGAAAGCGAACGGGGTGAAGCCACCTTCGTGCCGGCCCACCGGCTGTCCGTTGAAATAGACCACCGTGGCATAGTTGGCCGCGCCGAAGCGCAGGAAATAGCGCCCCTGGCGCGCGGCCGTCACATCGAAGTGCCGCTGGTACCATACAAGGCCCTGATAGTGCCGCAATTCCGGCACGGCGGCCAGCCAGGACCCCGGCAGCGTGGCCGTGGCGGAATGGGCCAGATCGAATTCGTAAAGCGTCCGGTTGTCGGCAGCCATCGCCTTGCGCACATCGACATCGAGCCAGCGCTGCTGACCGCGATCCGGTGCCTCGCCATGAAAACCCTGAATGCCCGAGCGATAGGGATCGATCGAATAGTGCCACGCGCCCGAAAGATCGGTGCCTTCCCGCAGATCGGCGGAAACCAGCAGCGGGCCGCTCGCGGCTGTGGCCAGCGGCAAGGCCCCTGGCGACGTCTGCGCCCCGGCGGAAACGGATTGCGTCAGACAGATCAAACCGGCCAACCCGGCAACCAGCAACACGCGCATGGTGTTTCGCCCTTTATGCGTTCCGCAACCTTGCCAATTCGAGTGGGCCGGAAAAACCCGGATTTCCGGCCCACTCGCGAGGGATCAGAAATCCAGGCTGGCCCGTACCCCCCCGTAACGGCGGAAATCGCGCGGCAGCAGGGCCTGGGTCGCAATATTGCCGCCCCAGTTCCCGGCCGAATTGAACAGTGCGGGATAATACTGCTTGTCGAACACGTTGTTGACGAACGCCGTGACTTCCCAGCGGCGATTCTCGTCACGAACACCCACGCTGGCATTCACGATGGTATAGGCCTTCTGGAACTGCTCGGGATCACGCAGGCCATAGTTCTGGTCGCCCGTATATTGCAGATTGCCCTGCAGCACGCCGCGCAGATTGCCGCCCAGCGAAGGCGCATATTCGGCGCCGGCGGTCACTTTCCATTCGGGCGACTGTATCGCCCGCTGCCCGGTCATCACCTGGTAGCTGGGCGAGCCCGCAACGCAGCCGTTGGCCGCGGTCTGCAGCGGATAGCACTGCGCCCGTTCGTATGATGTATATTTGGCATCGAGATAGGCGGCCGAAACATTGAACGAGAGATCGCCCGTGGGGCGCGCGGCAAAATCGATTTCGACACCCTTGGTGTTGAGACCGCCAACATTGGTCAAACGGAAATTGTTGACGCCGCCGATCACCTCGATCGTCTGGGCTTGAAGGTTGGTGTAATCGGTGTTGAAATAAGTGAGATTGAGCGTGACCTTGCGATCGAAGAACTGCGTGCGCAGCCCGATCTCGCGGTTGCGCGACGTTTCCGGCTTGATCGGGCCGGCAGCGGCGCGGGCCGCGTTGAACCCGGTTGTCAGATCGAACGTCTGCCCCTTGTAGCCGGTGGCATAGGTTGCAAACAGGCTGATATCCGGCGTGAATTCATAGCGGACGCTCGCTTTCCAGGTTGCTGCCGTATCTTCGGCACCGCCAGCGAACGCTGCATTGCCGTTCAAGATATCGAGGAACGTGTAAGAGATTTCCTCGTGTTGCACCCGGCCGCCGCCAGTAAGGGTCGCATGCGGCACGAATTCCCAGTCCGCTTGCACGAAACCGGAGACCTGTGTCGATTTCGACGTTGCGAACCAGTGGGCCAGGGCATAGGCAGGGCCGCGCTCGAACGGCCGCTGGAAAGACACGTGGCCGTAGTAGGCGCCCACGGTATAGCGGAACGGCTTGCTGGCAGGCGAAAGCAGGCGCAGTTCCTGCGTGACCTGCGACGATTTGAACGCGCCCACCTGGGTATTGTTGCCATAGTTTGTCGGCGAATTCGACGAAGTGTCGTCATGATCGAGATAGTCGTCGAGGCGGAACTTGTCATAGGACGTGATCGAGATCAGCGTGTGGCTGCCCAGGCCGAATTCGCCACGCAGATAGCCGCCGCCTCCTTCGTATTTCGTGCGGGCATCATAATTGTTGCTGATGTTCTGGTTATCGAGGCTGGCCACCACCCCGGGCATCGTCACCGCCGGCGTCAGGCCCGGCGAATTGCGCAGCAACGCACCCGCGCCCATGCGGATGAACGGACGCCCCACCGTGGTGTTGCCGTTGACATAGTTGGCCGACAGGATCACTTTCACGTCGCTCGACGGCTCCCACTGCAGCTTGGCGCGCGTGTTCAAAGCCTCGTGTCCATTGACGGTCTTGCCGTTGAACAGGTTGTGGACGTTGCCTTTCCACTTCGAATAGCTTGCGGACACCACATAGCCCAGGCTATCGCTGGCCGGCCCCGAAACGCTGAAGTTTCCGCCGAATTCGCTGTCGGTCGTGGCCATGACGTTGGCCCGGACCTTGAGGGTGTCGGTCGGGTTGCTGGTGATGATGTTGATCAGGCCCGCCGAGGCCGCTTTGCCGTAAAGCGTCGACTGCGGGCCGCGCAGCACTTCGATCCGCTGGACGTCGGGAAGATCGGTGAACGCGCGCGCCTGAAAAGCGAGCGGGACTTCGTCGATCAGAACCGCAACGCTGGGTTCAACGCCGATGCCGAAAGCGAACGTGCCAACACCGCGCAGAGAGATGTTGGCATTGACCGGATGTTCGGCGGGCCGCACTGTCAACGACGGCGCCACTCTGCCCAGGTCCTGAAACTGGGTCACCCCGGCCGCGCGAAGCTGTGACGGCGCCAGAACCGAAACCGCCAGCGGCACTGCCTGGATATTTTCGGCACGCTTTTGCGCCGTCACGATGATCTCGCCGCTGCTCGGTTCGGCAGGGGGCTTATCCTGTGCAAAGGCGGGTTGGGCAAATAGTGCTATCGATGCGGCAACAGCACTGAGGCAAACGGAATTGCGGTAGCCTTGCATATCTTCCCCCTGATCGATGGAGTTTGGTTTTGACCACCTGGTAAGCTCTGGTCAGACCAAAATCAACAGATTTATGTCAGGGATGCAAATATTGGTCATTCACCCTTTCCGCATGTTGCCAAGCGACAGCCTTCCGATCCCGACCGATTTGACCGATCCGCAGGTCGATTTCAGACGATCAGGGGTTCGCCAGACGGAAATACCCGGAAAGACGTGGCGACTCGGGGCTTTGGCAACACCTGCGTGTTTAAGCTCCGAATGGTGTTGCGAACGATGCAAATTGCATCCGTTTCGACAGGCCCGTAAGCCAGCCGCTAACCTCAAACGTCGCTTGCCCTACGTCTCCGCAGGCATGGCGGCAGCCTCTTCGGCAGACGCCGGCTTGCTGCCGGGCACGCCCTCGGGCGGCGTTTTTCCGTCGTTGGTCCAGCGCCCATCGGGCGTACGCGCTGTTCCGGTGACGTTGCGCGAATCCTTGGGCTCGTATTCGCCGCCATGATCGGTGACTCGCCGGTTGTCGCTCCAGCGCCCCGCGGGCGTGCGCGCGGCACCCGTCACGTTCCTGGAATCGTTGGGTTCGTATTCGCTATCGCCACCCATGGTCGGCTTCCTCAGTCGATCAAAAAAGCCGTTCACGGTATCCCCGCGGGCGGCAACCGAGCGGTCGGCCATGCCGCGAACGGCACCTTGATAGCTAACCTTTCGGTTCGTCATGACCAAACAACGACGCCCGATCACGCAGGTTCCAGGTCCTCACCAGCCGGCACAGAGTGCGGTGCCGAAGCGCGAGAATCGGACGGACAGGCCTAATATCCTGCAATCGCGCCGAGCGGCTGCTCAGGCAGCCATATGCAGCCGATTGCGGCCGGCGTTCTTCGCCTGATACAGCGCTTTGTCGACAGAGCGCAGCAGCGAGTCGGTATCGTCGTCGCTTGTCCAGGTCGCAACACCTATGCTGGCGGTCACGCGATTGAGGCCATCGGTCTGCCAACGCGTATTTTCGATCGCGCTGCGGATGCGCTCCGCGATCGTCAGCGCCGTCGGCCCGTCCGCGTGCGGAAGTATGACGACGAATTCCTCACCGCCGATCCGCCCGACAAAGTCGGTGTCCCGCAAGTTGCCAGCGCAAATCGCGGCAACCTGCTGGATGACGAAATCCCCCACGGCATGCCCAAGCCGGTCGTTGATCGACTTGAACGCGTCAATGTCCAGCAGGGCGATCGACAGGTGCCGCTGACCTTGCCTTACGGCTTGAACTTCCCGGTCAAGCACGCTCATCGCATGGCGGCGGTTGGCAATCCCGGTAAGAGGATCGGTCATGGCGAGGCGCATGGCATCGTCGATGCGCTCTTCCGCTTTCTGCCTGGCGCTGGCGAGCTTGATCGTCACCAGCGCGCGATCGGTGACGTCCTGAAAAATGCCGAAGATCGCCACCGGGTGCCCGTTCGCACCGGTTTCGACTTCGCCACGCGAAAAGACGTAGCGCGTTTCGCCATCAGCCCTGATCAACCTTGCTTCGAATTCGAACGGCTGCCTTGTTGCCACCGCGTCCGCGACGCGACGCCGGATCATCGGCCTGTCGTCGGGATGATAGAAGTCGACACCCCCATCAACTGACGGCGCTTGACCGTTGGTTATGCCATGAATGCGGAAGACTTCTTCCGACCAGAACAGCGTCTGCTTCCTGAGGTCGATACGCCAGTGCCCGACCCGGGCGAATTTCTCCGACATCTGCAGCCAGCGCTTGTCTCGCGCAATGGTCGCGGCATTGCGATCGCGGGCGTTGAGAAGCGCCGCAAGTGGCAAAGCCGAGAGAATGTTCACGAACAGATAGAACTGGAAAAAAATCACGGAGGCAAGCGGATCGGCATCCTGTATCAGATGGACGGGTCCCTCGCCGGCCGTGGTAGCGATCGTGCCGATCATGGCGATCAACAGAATGCCAACCGCCGCCGCATTCGGTCCGCCAACATAAGTCGCAAAAACGATCGCAAACAACGGCAGGAACAACAGGGGATAGGTTGATTGCCCAAACACCAGCGTGGTGGTTATCATCAGCCCGATAAGTGATCCGATGGTCAGTTTCCAGCTCGAAAACTTTGGTCCTTCGGCACGCATTTGATATGCGATGTTAAGGATCAGCGGAACAACGACCATGATGCCAAGGCTGACAGTCGATACCCACGAAACAAACGCGGAATTCAAGCCGCCGCGGCCAAACATGGCAAGAACTGCCATGGCAATCAGGCCGCTCGTTAATGCTGCAACCAGTGACGCCGCCCCAAATCGGACGATTGCCGCCGGCGTATAGAACGAGTCGACGTTGCGGGATGCATCCAGGATCAGCTTGGATGCGATCATCGCCTCCACCGTATTGGCAACGGTGAGCCCCAGTGACACCAGTGCGGGTTCCCCGCTGAGCATGTTGGCGGCAAAGCTGGCAAGCGCGCCGGCGAAAAGAAACAACGGCTTGCGTTCAGGTGCGGTAAGCAGAAGCGCGGCTGTGAAAACCCCGCTGGCCGGCCAGAGCGTCGCAATATTATCCGCACCCTGCGTCGTGAGCAGCGTGAGCGCGGCAAACGTCCAATACGCCACGCCCATAGCTATCGGCCCGGCTGCCTTTAGCAGAAATTTCTCAATTCCGAAGCGCATGGTCTCCAATAACGCGGGGTGGTATACAATTCCCTAAGCCGAGATGCCGTTGACAGCGGCCTGTGCGGCTTGGCGCAATCGTCTTTCGGTACGTTCCGCACTGCACAAGAATTGTTGCGTGATACACGCAACGATCTAGGTTTCGTGGACAAAGGTTGACAACGGACTCGCTGCTTGATTCAAGGCTGTCTTTTGGAGGCGGCGTTGGGCGAGCGGATTGGTTTGAGGGACGACGAGTGGGCAATAATCTCGCAATTGCTGCCGCCTGAGAGAGGGCGTGGTTGCCGTCCAGCGCAGGACAATCGGCGGTATTTCGAAGGTATGATGTGGATTGCCCGGACAGGATCGCAGTGGCGTCACCTGCCTGACGAATATGGCAAATGGAACAGCGTGTTCCGGCGCTATCGACGCTGGGTTTCGACCGGCGTGTTTGAAGCGATGCTGGAGACACTCGCAGAGATGGTGGAGCGTATCCATCCGGCGGGGGCCGCCTTGCGTGGGTAGGTAGCGAACGCTCTTAAGCGTGCTCTTAAGAGTGCGCTTTGGAGCGGTCGGTGGGTCAGGTGACGGTATTTTCGGGGCCAGAGCG